>CAZOZX010000128.1:0-5638 GCA_964584415.1 uncultured Syntrophomonas sp. | reverse complement strand
GGTCGGTATTTATGTCAACAACTCCGTCCCGCTGACACTCACTCAGAGGACTCAGAGGCCCAGGTATTTCTGCAGCAGCTGGTTATACTTGATGCGGGCGGGCGACAGCACATCCGCGACCAGATCGTTATAAACGCCGCCCAGGGGCTCCTTGATCGGCTTCTGTTTGAACAAAACCTCCGTTAATGCCGGCATGCTCTTGATAACCTCGGCTGATTCCCGGGCAAAGGCATCGATCTCCGGGTCATCCTGGTCCAGATTCGAGATGCGCCCCAGGCGCTGGGCATAATCCAAAGAGATCCGGTATTCCTCGGGATGCTCCTTGAAGAACTGGGCCAGGCCGCTGAAGGTCTGCTGGTAGTCCTCCCCCCACTCGAAATCATCCAGGATACCGTATAGTTTGCGGTGCTGGTCGAAAATCTCCGGGTAGGACCGGGCGTAAATTTCCATGTTATCCGCTCCCAATATCTCCGTAGTATTCTGCAGAGAAGGGGAATCGAACAGATCCTCATCCAGGAGCGAGGCATCCGTACCCAGGAGAGCGTCGATCTTAGCCACCCGTTCCTGCAGGGTGGCAATACTTTTCAGCAGTTCCCGCCGCAGCGACTGCAGGACCTCCAGGGAAGAACTCGGATCCTGAACATCCCTCAGCATCTCTTTAATTTGCCGGAGGCCGAGCCCCAGGGATTTCATATGCTTGATCAAACGCATCCGGTTCAACTCCGCCGGCCCGTAGAGACGATAGCCCCCGGCTGAGCGCTCCGGTTCCGGCAGCAGCCCGATCTTATGGTAGTAATTGACGGTTTTCAGGGTAGTGCCGGTCAGTTTTACAAATTCGCTTACTTTTAATTTATTCATATCCATCACCTTACCGTCAGTATAAACCCGACCCTAAGGGTCTAGTCAACCGGTCTGATAAAATCTTCACGATTTTTTCGGAAGAGACCATAGCAAGCAGCCAGATTGAAATCAGGAATTAATTTGTTGACTATGTGACCAGATGGTCATATAATGTTCTTGCAAACATGACCATGTGGTCATAAAAATTGGAGGGAATGGCAGTGAAAAAAAACAACGCTAGTTTTTCCGCGTCGGTAATAGCCTGGTGCAGGGCCTATCATGCGGTGCATGATAACCAAAAGATATTTGATGACTTTCTGGCTGGAGACCTGCTTACTGAAGAGCAGCGTACAAACTTCGCTAACACCATATATAGGTCAATGAAAGTAATCCATTATATCAGCTCCGGTAAACCTGTACCCTCTATTATGAAATTCTTGCTGCCCCGTTATATCCGTCAAACTATTGAGGCTATCGCTCCCCAAGACGCGGAAGTAGTCTCCAGTTCAACTCCGGCCGTGGATTGGTATATGCATGCTACCGGAGCTCTTGCCCTGGCGGTCAGCCGAGCCCGGTATACCGAAGACATCCTAATGGAGGCGGTCAGGAGAGGAGTAAAGCAGTATGTGATTTTGGGGGCAGGGATGGACACCTTTGCCTTCCGGCACCCGGAACTTATGGAGAAATTGCAGGTATTTGAGGTGGACCATCCTGCTGCTCAGACTTTTAAGCGCCAACGCCTGGCCGAATTGGGTTGGGAGATTCCCGGACATCTGCATTTTGTTCCGGTAGATTTCACCCGCCAGAGACTTGACGAGCAACTTAGAAATTCATCATATGACCCGAAGGCCGAGACTTTCTTCAGCTGGCTGGGGGTTGTTTATTACCTGCCCCGTAAGACTGTATTTGATACCCTGCGCACAGTTGCAGGGATAGCCCCGCAGGGCAGTGTTATAATTTTTGATTACCTGGATGCCGATGCCTATGACCACGCTAAAGTAACTCCGCGGGGACAGTGGATGCTGTTCTCTCTGGTGGGTGCAAAAGCGAAATCCGGGTTTGACCCGTCGACTTTATCTGATGACCTTGATGTATTAGGACTGCGTCTCCAAGAGAATCTAAATCCATTAGATATTGAAAAAATGTACTTCCAGGAACACCCGGGCAGCTACCATGCCCAGGAGCATGCCCATTTTGCCCGTGCGATGGTTGAATAGTATATGGCCTGCACTTAACCCATTCCAGTTACTAAAGGAGGATAAATCATGCCCAAAGATACCTTTTTCAACTTGAGCGAAGCAAAGCAGAAGCGGATATTTGAAGCGGCCGTACAGGAGTTTTCTACCCGGCGCTTCAGTGACGCATCCATCAACCAGATCATAAAGAACGCGGGGATACCCAAGGGTAGTTTTTACCAGTATTTTACTGATAAACAAGATATCTATCTTTATATGGCGGAAAAAATCTCAGAGGAGATTCATAAAATTCTTGGCGATCAAGAAGCCGCCGATCCCAATACCAGCTTTTTTGAAACCATTATGCAAAGAGCTGAAGGAACTCTTAAAGTAGGCAGCATAAGACCGGAATATACCAAGATAGGCGCATTGACAGTGATTGATAATAGTGAATTCATGCTGCAGCTCCTCAGAGTATCCAATCATAAGTACGTCGAAATAATCGAGCGTGATAAACAGGCTGGCCTTATCAAGCCGGAAATCGATTCCGAAGTGGTTATTAAAATGATGTACATCTTCGTTTTTAATGAATATTTGTACAGCGGATTGGATGAGACCCGGTATTTAAAAAAGGTGGAAGCAGCAATCCAAATACTCAAGCAAGGTATTGCCACTCCAGCGGATAATTGAACCGGTCGGCTTTAAGGGCACGTCATCCAGTTGGGGAGTTAAAACATGATTGCTTATACACTTGGCTTTAAGGAGATAGACAAAACCAAGCTCTCTACAGCCGGCGGCAAAGGCGCCAACCTGGGGGAGCTGTCGAGAATTGAGGGCATTAAGGTGCCGGAAGGCTTTTGCATTACTACTGAAGCCTATAAGAGAATAACTGGGGATAATGAGGAACTAAAACATCTTCTTGATAAGTTGTCTCTGCTTGGACTGAGCGAGCTGCAGACGATTAGCCAGATCAGCGCCCGGATTCGTGATGTCATTGAAGAGACCGTTATCCCCAAAGAAATCGAAGAGCAAATCGCTGCCTGCATTACCTTATTGGGCGAAAAGGATGCCTATGCAGTTCGCTCCAGCGCCACTGCCGAAGATCTTGTTACTGCTGCATTCGCCGGTCAGCATGATACGTACCTAAATATCATAGGGAAAGATGCCATTCTCAAGCATATCAGCAGGTGCTGGGCATCCCTGTTCTGCGACCGTGCGGTAGCCTACCGCATACAAAACGACTGCGACCACCGCAAGGTCTATATGTCTGTGGTGGTACAGAAGATGGCATTGGCCCAGGCTGCCGGGGTTATGTTTACCGCCGACCCGGTTACCTCTAACCGGAAAGTGCTGTCCATCGAAGCAGGTTTTGGTCTTGGAGAAGACTTGGTTTCCGGCTTGATGAATCCCGACATTTACAAGGTGCGGGATGGTGTAATCACCGATAAGAAGATATCCACCCAAAAACTTGCCATCCAAGTCCTGGACCAAGGAGGTACCCGAAAAACTGAGATCAGACCCCAATGGCAGAGCAAGCCAACCCTGACTGATGAGCAGATTCTGCGGCTTGAGCAGCTGGGCAGAAAGATCGAAGCTTACTTTGGATCTCCCCAGGATATTGAATGGTGTATTGCAGAAGATACTTTCTATATTGTTCAGAGCCGCCCCATCACCACTTTATTCCCCCTGCCGGATGTAAACGATGGTAAAAACCATGTATATGTATCGTTTGGCCATATTGAAATGATGACAGAACCTATCAAACCCTTGGGAATGTCTTTCTGCCGGCTTTTGTTCAGGAACAATATACTGATCCAGGCCGGTGGAAGGTTATTTTGCGACTTCACATATGATCTGGCTTCGCTGGCAGGGAGAAAAATGACATCGAAAATGATGGGGCAGCTTGATCCTTATATAAAAAACGCCCTGCTAAATCTATTCAAGCGCAAACAGTTTATAAAGACTTTACCGCGGGCGCGGGGGAAGAGAGCTTTCCGCCTGGGGGCACAGGGCCTATCCTGGAGAGTCCCCATTCAGGCCATAAAAATCTGCCGAAACAACAGTCCCGATCTTATCAAAAATATTATGGACCGCAACGACCAATCAGTGAGGAAGCTGCAGCAAAGGATTGCCAATGTATCCGGAGATGAAGTATTTGAATTTATTTTACAGGACCATGAGCAATTAATGAAAAATATGTCCGATCCTGAAAGCACAGCCGCATGGATGATCGGGATGCTGACGGTTAAGTGGATAAATAGCAACATGGAACAATGGCTGGGCGAAAAAGGTGCAGCAGACGTGCTGTCTCAATCGGTAAACAACAACGTAACATCCGTAATGGGACTCGAACTTCTGGATGTGGCCGATATTGTCCGGAATTATCCGGCCATAATCGAGTATTTTCACCATGCCAATGATGAAAACTTTTTTGAGGATCTAGCCGGGTTGGAAGGCGGGGAAATGGTCAGCCAAACCATACAGGATTACCTTGAAAAATACGGCATGCGCTGTTCGGGCGAGATCGATATCACCAGATCACGTTGGAGCGAACAGCCGACCGTACTAATTCCCATGATACTCAGCAATATCCGGAATTTTGAGCCGGGTGCCCGCAGGGTTAAATTTGAGCAGGGGCTTCAGGAAGCGAGGCAGAAGGAACAGGAACTCTTAAGCCACCTGGTGCGATTACCGGGCGGTAAAAGAAAGGCCAATAGGACCAGTAAGAAAATAAGCCTTATGCGCAACCTGATCGGCTACCGGGAATATCCCAAATATATGCATATCCAACGTAACTACATATATAAACAGGCTTTGTTAAAGGAGGCCCAGAAGCTCGTGCAGAAGGGCCTTATTCAGAACAAGGAGGACATCTATTACCTAAGTTTTGAGGAACTCCGGGAGGCGGTTAAAACTGACCAGTTGGATTATGGCATTATAACCAAGCGCAGAGTGAATTATGAGGTCTATGAGAAGCTGACGCCGCCGCGCGTGATGACAGCCGAGGGAGAGGTCATAAGGGGTGAATATAATGCCGGCCATGTTCCCAAAGGCGCATTGGCGGGGATTCCGGTATCAACAGGAATCATAGAGGGCAGGGCTCGAGTGGTATTAAAACTGGAGGACGCCGTTATAGAAGAAGGTGACATCCTGGTCACCAAATTCGCCGATCCTGGTTGGACACCACTCTTTGTATCCGTAAAAGGTCTGGTGACGGAAGTCGGGGGTATGATGACCCACGGTGCTGTTATTGCCCGAGAATATGGGCTCCCCGCTGTTGCCGGAGTAGATCATGCTACTAAACTGATCCGGGATGGACAACGTATTCTTATCAATGGTTCAGAAGGTTATGTAGAAATCCTTTAAGAATGAGTGACAAGTAGACTGGCCCTAAGGATCGACTCAACCGGTTGGACCGTAGATCGCTTGATACCATGGGTTTGGTAAACAGTGGGCCGAATGATAGGCAAGCCAGGCGCCGGCGCGGGCGCCTTTTTTATGTCCCTACGGGTGGGGGACCTGAATTTCCAAAAGCGGGCAGGCAACAGAACCGGCCGGGGAATGTGTCATGCTGAGCGGTAGCGAAGCATCTCTCACCATGTCATTCCGAGCGTTAGCGAAGA
>CAZOZX010000127.1:0-5643 GCA_964584415.1 uncultured Syntrophomonas sp. | reverse complement strand
GATATATCCATTGTCATCGAAAGGGAAATCGATGGCCAAAAAGTCCCGTTGCCCTACGTTATCCGCCGGGCCAATGAAAAAAGCATCGCTGCTATCGGTGAGGAAATAAGATCCGGGCAGCAGCAAACGATAAAGGGAGAAGATGATTACGTCCTGGGCGAAAGCCAGAACCGGTTTTTAATGAAAATGTATTACTGGCTGCCGGGGTTTATCCGCAGACTGGTCTGGAAACGGATCATCGGCAGTCCATTCCTGACCAAAGCCAATATGGGCACCGTCATGGTCACCTCGGTGGGCACGGTCGGCCGAATCAACGGGTGGGTGGTACCGGTAAGTGTGCACCCCCTTTGTTTTGCGGTGGGATCGATAATTAAAAAGCCCGGGGTGGTGAAGGACCGGGTAGAGATAAGGGAATACCTCTATGTTACGGTGCTGGTGGACCACGATGTGATCGACGGCGCCCCGGCGGTGCGGGCTCTCTCCCAGCTGACCCGGATGGCGGAGAGCGGCTGCGGATTGCAGGAAACGGTGTAAATAGGAGTGCTGATGGGGGATTGCCCCGGTGATTATGCCCTGGCTGGATGATCCGGCCAACGGTACAACGGGTATATACATCCGGCCGGCCGATATATAATTAGAGGTGAAGTTTTAGGAGAGGGGCATATAACGATGCAGATCAAGTTTGAGAAGATGGGTCCGGAACACCAGAAGTCGGTCATGGAAATACTAAATTATTATATCGAAACTAGTACGGCGGCCTTTCCCGCCACTACCCTGCCCGAACCATTCTTCGCCAAGTTGATGGAAAATACCGATGGGTATCCCGCTTATGTGGCGATAAATTCTGAAACATCCGAAGCAGCAGGGTTCTGCAAGTTGAGACCCTATAGTCCATTTTCAACCTTTAAAGCCACCGCGGTGATAAGTTATTTTATCTCACCAGGATATGTGGGGCAGAATATCGGGGGACAGTTTCTGGAAAGAGTATCGGCCGACGCCAAACAATTGGGGATAAAATATATCATTGCCGAGATATCGTCAGAGAACGAACCAAGCTTGAAATTTCACGCCAAGCACGGGTTTGTGAACTGTGGCGCGTTGAAAAACATTGGCTCCAAGTTTGGCCGTAATTTTGATGTGGTATTAATGCAAAAAGATTTGAAAGATTAAGCAGGCAACAGAACCGTCCCCCTGCCTGTAAATATCACTTTATGATAAGCTAAACGAACCCGGCACAGGCAACAGAACCGTCCCCTTGCCTGCTGGTGGAAGAAATATTTGCTGAGGTGCGATTGCAACATGATGGAATTTACTAAGAATACTTGACCTGAAACGGGATGGAAGCGATGTTAGCTGGTGGGACATTAACCATAGGTACAACTGCTGAAAAGGAAGCAATAGTCCTATCGATTAAGGACGAGGGTACGGAGCTCCCTAGTGAGCTGCTGGATAAACTAGGAACTCCTTTTCTCACTACCAAAGAAAATGGTACTGGTCTGGGACTGGCAGTCTGCTATAGTATTGCAGCTCGACATAACGCTAAAATAGATTTTGAAACTGGGCTAAAAGGCACTACGTTCAAGGTCTGCTTCCCAATGGAGGATGAGTAAATAACACTTTTTGAAATGGGAAGATGAACCCGTTCGAAATCGTCAGGTAGAAGATATTGTAACAAACGACTAAAAATTAGAAAATTTGATAAAATGTATTGCCAAATATATAATGTTAAGTTAAAATGTGCCTACGACAGTATTTTACAATTCCATATCCGATTCAACAAAGGCAAACTCATCGAAAGGTGAGGACGCAAAGCTACGGGTCTAAGACTAATAAGTTATGACAGCCGGGCTACTGAATTACATACGTTAACCCTGCCGGCCATAGGTCTTGCGGGTTATTTGTTTTCTCCGGAAAACAACCGCAGCCAGAATTGAAGTTTTTAGAGTAGGTGAGAGTTCAAACATATACCAACCAGGTAATATTCCTTCAGTATCAAAAAATTTACTTCCTAAAATCGCGGCTCACTGTTTTAACTCATGAAGTTAAATGAATGGAATGCTAGGATAGCTATTTATTAAAGTAGGTAGTGTAAATAATTTTGTGTATCCTTCAGCAGTAATCGAAAATTAGTGGCATCATGGGAGAATAATTCTCCTGGTGCTTCAAAATTAGCGTATCAGCTGGCTCTGTTCCTGTAAAGAACAAAGCCAGCTGTTTTCGATTTAGCTGTAATCTCCAGGTATAATGCGTTCGGAAAAAATCAGGATCAGTTGGCCGAAAATCTCATGCCAGCCGTTGGTATTACCCCATTTGAAGGTGATATCTTGAATCGCTAAATACAGCGATTTTAATAGGGCTGTGTCCGAAGGATAGGCCGCTTTAGCCTTGGTGACTTTCCGCAGGCTCCGCTTAAAATTCTCAATCCGATTAGTGGTATAAATCAGCCGCCGGATGGCTGGCGGGTACTTAAAAAAGGTGCTGAGTTCCACCCAGTTCTGGCGCCAGGAACGCAGGGCGGCCGGATATTTTTTGCCCCATTTTTCTTCAAAGGCATCAAGTTCCATAAGTCCGGCTTCCTCAGTTGGGGCCTGATATATTTTTTTCATTTCCGAGGTATAGACCTTCAGATCTTTGCTGCTAACATAGCGCATGGAATTACGAACTTGATGGACAATGCAGCGCTGAATATCAGTTTGCGGATAGACCGCATGGATAGCTTCACTGAAGCCGTTTAGACCATCCACCGAGGCAATGAGTATATCCCTTACCCCTCGATTTTTAAGTTCGTTCATGAGGCTAAAGCTAATATTTTACTCGCTCTGCTAATCCCTATTCCAGGCAGACTGGTTAAGGCCAAGGCTGCTTGATATAGATTTTTTTTAGATAAAAATTCAAAAGCAGTACGGGTGGTATTATGAATGACACTATCGGATATATTGACAGAATGACCAAAGCCCCATGTCATAACTGCATCGAATGTAGATCTTGAAAGATATCCATGGAAATTTAAATCGTTATTTATTTTGGCTTCAAGCTTGTTTCGAAGCAAAATTGCTTCCTCAAGCTGAACGTTTGGGGGCCATTGGTATGAAAGTTTCCATTGAAGTAGTTGAGAAGAAACGTGTTCCCAATACTGTTCCAAAGTAGTTTCAAGTTGCTCAATATAGTGTTTATAAGCCATTTTGTTAGCCCTCGCTTACAATACTAATCCATATTATACCATTGTGTGACCATTTTCAGAGAACACATCATCTATTACCACCCTTTGAAAAGAACACTCAAGTGTAAATGTAAAATAAATTTGTATGTACAAATATATGAGTATTATATATAATTATATTGGAGGTGATTAACAAATGGATATAAGTATTGATAGTTTGTTGCCATTTGATGCATTGAGAAAGGATCTTGATGAGGTACTTTCAATTGTTGAAAAGAATGGCAAGGTGGTCTTGCTGAAAGATAATAGACCGGCGTATATTCTATTAAAGTATGAATATAACCAAGAAGCTAATATTGATATCAACCAACAAAGGGGTATGACCCATACTCTTCAGGAGGCAATGAAGATTGTTTTATTAGAGGCGGAGAGCAATACAATGCATGCATCCGATTTGGCGGATGAAATATTTAATAGACGCTTATACCTGAAAAAAAATGGTGAAAAGGCAGAGTATACTCAGATAAGAGCAAGATGCAGTCATTATCCTAAGCTTTTTGAAACTCTACCTGGTAACTATATTAAATTAAAGGAAGAAACAAAGGTGTAGACAATGGGAATTGATCAGGGTTAAATACGTAAATGGCATCACCCATTATAGGATGATGCCTTTTAAGCCGTATTTTTGAAAAGCTGCAAGAGTACTTCTTTCTGGATTGTGGATGTGGTGAACCATGTTCCGCCTCCACCAGATGCAAACACGTACCCAATCTGAACCCTCAAAGGTTCCGACGGTACGTTTTATCTTGGTTTTATGCGGTTTTTGAGTCTCTATCCATTTTGGACAAAAAATCCAAACATCTGAAAAGTAAAAGCGAAACGTTAAAAAATCCGGAATTTGAACCCCTTAGTCCGAAACTAAGATTCCTGGGAATCCGTTTGTTTATGGTAATACTCGGTCTCATATTGAACAGGTGTCTTGTATTGCAGTTTCTTATGGGGACGCTTTGTGTTAAAGAAGATGATATATTCGGCTACTGCCGCTTTGAACTCCTGTTCAGAGCGGTATTTTGTTCGATATAATTCCTCACGCTTCATTGTCCCGAAAAAAGATTCCATAACCGAATTGTCATATGGAACATAGGCTCTGGAAAAGGAGTGAGTCACATGAAAGAGCTGTAAATGTTCGCAGACTGCCTTTGATCTGTAATTCATTCCTCGATCAGTGTGAAAAATGAGTCCCTCTCCGGGTTGGCGGTTTTCGTATGCCTGACGAAATGTCATTTTAACAAGTTGGGTACTGTTTCGATAACTAATTTTGTAGGCCACTACCATTCTGGAGAATAAATCGATGATAACACAGATATAATACGCCCGGTTTTTAGACTTAAAGTATGTGACATCGCTGACCCATACTTCATTTGGGGTCTTAACGTCAAACTGCTGATTTACATGGTTTTTGTACTTCTGTGTTTCTTTGTCATACATATCTTTAGCATTTTGACGAATACTGATGAGCTTCATATCGCTCATCAATTTTCGCACCATCTCCGGACTAACGGTTATCCCTTGGCCTCGAAGTACAGCTGTAATTTTCCCGGACCCGAAACGCTGGTAGCTTTCATCATAGATTTCCTGTATCTTAATCTTCAGTTCCTCCCGGCGTTTCGCATACCAAGTGTTGTCACGCTTATTGCGATAAAGGTGATTATAAAAAGTTCCTCGAGGTACCTCTAAGGCATCGCAGAGTGCATGAACGCTGTATTGCCCATGTAACCGATCCAGTTCCGATAGTTTTTCATTAAGCGGGGAATGGACGGTACAATGAACAGTTTTTAGAATTTCGATAATACCCTCAAGTCGAGCAACCTTGTTCGTCAATATACGGAAATTCTTGGGTGTGAACTCCATTGGGACTGACTGTGGCTGATTATCATTATGTTCCTTCAGCCAGTTATAAAATGTGCTCCTAGGAATGCCGGTTTCAGTAAATATTGTCCTCGCTGATTTGTTGTTGGCTAAGTAGCGCTCTATCACCGCTTGCTTCACTTTTTCTGTGTATTTTGGCATTATAATTTCTCCTGTTGCAAAATTGTAAAACCATTCTAATCAGGAGAAGCCGGTAAGAGGGCTGCCAACATAAGTAAATAGTTAGGTTTCGACGCACAAATAACACAGATTATACTTTTAATATAGCAAACTGTACTCCGAGTGAGGTCAACGATAAGACGACCCAGCAGATAAATCCCAGTAGAATCGGCCTGCTGCCGGTTCTTATGAGCTTTACTATATTGGTGTTCATACCGATGGAGGCCATGGCCATAACTATAACAAACTTGCCTACCTGCGCAAGAAAACTACCTGCGCCCAGCGGCATAGGTGCGAAAGTGTTTACAATGGAGGCCGCTACAAATCCAAGCACAAACCAGGGGAATATTTTCAAGATACTGTAGTTGCTCCCTGATTTATCGTCGGCTACTTTC
>CAZOZX010000126.1:0-5688 GCA_964584415.1 uncultured Syntrophomonas sp. | reverse complement strand
TCCCAATTGTAGTCGGATTTCTTCCATGTTGTTATTTACTTCTGCCTCGGTCAAGGTACGATCCTCAGCCTGGAATATCATTTTGAAAGCAAGACTTTTTCGCCCTTCCGCCACCTGTTCCCCGGAATAGACATCGAATATCGTCACGTTTTTAAGCAAAGAGCCACCCGCATCACGAATTATGTTCAAGGCGTCAATGGCTTGCATATCGTCTTTAACTACTAATGCCAAATCCCTTTCCACTGCAGGATATCGAGGTATTCCTTCTACCATAACTTTGAGCTGTGAGAGGTCGAATAATTTATGAACATCGAGCTCAAACGCACAAGCTCGTGGTTTGATATCAAAGTTCTGCAGCACCAGGGGATGAATTTCTCCTATCGTCCCCAAGACTTCGTCCTGGCAGGTTATAACAGCGGAACGCCCCGGGTGATAGCCTGGATCAACGCATTCTTTCCAACTAACGCCAGCAATACCTAATGAATCGAACAATTTCTCAACAATTCCCTTTAGGTAGTAAAAATCCATCTCTATTTCAGATTTGAACCATCCTGCTTCCTGCTGTCCCGCGGCCACAGCAGCCAACTTGAGCACCTCTTCCGGCTGCGCCGTCAACCGGGGGTGAAAGACCGACCCTATTTCAAAGAAAGTCATATTGATGTTTTTCCGAGCCAAGTTCCGGCTTAGGGTTTCCAACAAGCCAGGTAAAAGCAGGGTACGCATTATACTCTGTTCTTCGGAAAGAGGATTCGCAATTCTAACTACATCTCGCAGGGGGCTATCCTGGGGCAGCCTCATCATATCAAAGAATCTTGCACTTACAAAACTATAGTTCACCGTCTCATAGAAACTGCCGATCATAAAATTGGCTAGTTTATCGCGAAACTTTTGAAATGGAGTCAACCCTCCCGGTGTGGTAATGCCCAGAGGCAGTTCGGCAGGGATATTCTCATAACCATGCAATCGAGCAACTTCCTCTATTAGGTCCACCTCCTGATCGATATCAGGCCGGTATGAAGGAATCTGAACTCTTAAATCGCCACTTTCGTCAACCCAAACAAACCTCAAACTACTGATATATTGTTTTACCTCATCTGGCGAAAGTGAGGTTCCCAAAACATAATTAACCCGTGTTGGTCTTAATAACACTGTCCTCGGTGCTAACTCCTGGGGATAGCAGTCATAGACTCCATCAACTACCTCTCCTTCCGCAAGTTGCTGCAGCAAAGCAGCGGCCCGATCAACAGCATAGACTACTCCGTTGACGTCCGTCCCCTTTTCAAAACGAATGGACGAATCACTTCTCAGACCTAACAAACGCGAAGTTTTTCTGATTCCGGTATTCTGGAAAAAAGCAGACTCAAGTAATACATTCACGGTCTGTTCACCGATTTCAGTATTTTGGCCCCCCATTATTCCGGCCAAGGCTACCGGCCGACCATTATCCGTAATTAGCAGCGAATCCTGGTTAAGCTCCCGGTCCACTCCATCCAGAGTTGTAATCCTTTCCCCGGCATAAGCCCGACGAACCAAAATCTTCTTAGCGTCGCTTAAGAGATCGTAATCAAAAGCATGCAGGGGTTGGTTGCATTCGAGCATAACGTAATTGGTAACATCCACTACGCTATTTATGGGACGCACTCCGCAACTGAGCAATCTAGCCTGCATCCATTCCGGAGAGGCCTTTATCTTGACGTTTTTCACTACCCGGGCCGTGTATCGAGGACAAAGATCAGGAGCAGCGATTTCAACCTTTATATAGTTGTTGATTGATTCCTTCCCTTCGGCAAGAACAACCTCAGGTATGGACAACTCACTTCCAGTCAAAGCTCCAATTTCTCGGGCTAAATTGATAATGCCCAGGCAATCTCCGCGATTGGGGGTGAGGTCCAATGCCAATACCTCATCGTCATTGACTTCCTCCACTCCTTCTATGGCTATCCCCGCCATGGTTAAGCGATGGGCCAACTCTTCAGCTGTCCAGGTAAAATTTATATATTCTTTAAGCCAGTTAATTGATGCATGCATCTGAACACCCCCTAAAATTGTTTTAGAAAACGTTTATCATTATCAAACAACAAACGCATATCATTTATCTTATACTTGAGCATGGCTATTCTTTCTATCCCCATCCCAAATGCAAATCCTGTGCACTTTTCCGGATCATATCCACCATATTCAAGTACGCGGGGATTGACCATACCTGCACCTAGTATCTCCAACCACCCTGTATGGCTGCAAACCCGGCATCCCTCACCACCACAATTGACACAAGAGATATCCATTTCCGCGCTAGGTTCAGTAAAAGGGAAGAAACTGGGCCGGTAGCGCACCTGTACCCCTTCGCCGAACACCTTACGGGCAAAGAGCAACAATATAGCCTTAAGATTCGCGAATGTGATTCCTTCATCAATCAATAATCCTTCAACCTGGTGGAACATGGGTGAATGAGTGGCATCATCGTCCTTACGGTAGACTCTGCCGGGCACTATTATTTTTACCGGGAGTTGGGGTGCCATCTTTTCCATAGTCCGCACCTGGACTGGTGAGGTATGGGTGCGCAGCAGCATATCCTCGGTTATATAAAACGTATCCTGCATATCTCGGGCCGGATGATCACGAGGAACATTAAGTGCTTCGAAGTTGTAATAGTCGATCTCCACTTCAGGCCCTTCCGCCACAGTGAAACCCATGCCTACAAAAATATCTTTAATTTCATTAGTTACCCTGCTGATGGGATGTTGGGCACCCATAGCTCCAGGCAGGCCGGGCAGAGTTATGTCAATTTTCTCTCTTTGAAGCCTCATTTCCAATTCCAAGGCCTTTAGTTCCTGGGTTTTGGCTTCAACCAATTGCTCCAGGGAATCCTTTACCTCATTGGCGATGCGGCCCACTTCTACCCGCTGGTCTGCATCGAGATCCTTTAATCCTCTTAACAACTGGGTTATTTCACCCTTGCGGCCAAGTACTCTAACCCTGATCTCGTTAAGGGAGCTAAAACTGTCGACGACGCCGATATTTTTTTCAGTTTCAACTCTGATCTTGGATAATTTCTCAATCATATCTACTCCTCCTACTTACACCTGCTGGTTTCTATCCGGCAGGAACTAATCCCCAGAAAACAAAAGCGCCTTCATCCCAAGGGACGAAAGCCTTATTTCGTGGTACCACCCTAATTAATCGGAATGTTCCGATTGTCTCTATACCAGATAACGGTGGCAGCCGGTAGAACCTACTGTTATTTCAATTCACTGCTCCCAGGTGAATTCTCCTAGTCTGCACTTAGCCATACTTACAGTCGATGATACGGCCTCCCTGAAAGATTCTGACTCAGGTTACTTGTCCTGTTCATAGCATAATTATTCAATTAATTACCAAGCGTTTGTACAGAAGATAATAAATGATGCAACCGGATGTTTCGAAAAGATACCACAGAAGTTCAGCTTGATCGTGCATAAGCGGTGAACCCTCCGAATTCTTTGCCAGGCAACTAGTGTCAACAACAAATCTTTGGGGATACTAAATAGGTTCTCTAATCTGTCTCTGTGCTTCAGCAACAATTATAGCACATGCTGCAGCCACATTCAAAGAGTCCACTCCTGGTTTTATGGGTATATTTACATATTGGCTGCATAAATGTTTTAAATCATCTCTTATACCCTGTCCTTCACTGCCCATAATGATTAGATGGGGATTCTGATATTTGATCCGATAATAACTTTCACCCTGGCTTGCATCCGTACCCATAATAATATAACCAGATTGACCCAGAAACTCGATTTGCTCAATTTCAACGTCCGTAAATACAGGCAGGTTAAGAATTGCCCCCATGGTAGAACGGACTACTTTCGGATTAAATAAATCCACACAACCCTTAGACAATAGAACTGCATCCACACCTAGAGCCCAGCTGGTCCTGAGTATACTGCCAAGATTACCGGGATCAGCTATACGGTCTAAGTAAAGCAGCAAGCCTTGCCGGTCAATTATTTGGGCCCAGTTCCAGGATGGCTTTCTCACTATGGCGGCTATCCCCTGTGGATTATCGGTGGCACATATTTGCTTCATTAACCTTGATTCCACTATTATTTTTCGTTCATCTAGTGATGTGGGAGCCGTTCCTTCATTTTCATTACCAGCACTGACCAGTATCATATCTACCAAATCAGGCCGAACTGCCAGTTCCTCAACAGCCCGCTGCCCTTCAACCAGAAACATTTCTTTATCGTCTCGATACTTTCTGATCTTTAAACTTGAGGCTAACTTTACATACTTGTTATCAGGCGAACTAATCAGCTTCATACGTTTACCACCCCGTAAAACCAATTACATACTAATATAAAAAAAGTATGGCTTGTTTAACCATACTTTTTAAATGACTTGTTCATTAATGGATTAAGATGATTTTTTCGCTACATCAGCAAGCTGGGCGAAACCCTGGGGATCACTGATAGCTAGTTCAGCCAACATTTTTCGATTAACCTCGACCCCCGCCAGTTTTAGTCCATGAATCATGCGGCTGTAGGTAGTTCCATTCTCACGAGCTGCGGCATTTATGCGCGCTATCCATAATTGCCGGAATTCTCTCTTCTTCATCTTACGGTGGGCATAAGCGTAAGCCCCTGATTTCATAACCTGTTCATTAGCTACCCGGAATAATTTTGATTTGCTGCCGAAATATCCTTTGGCCAGTTTTAATATCTTTTTATGTCTTCTGTGCGACGTAACTCCGCGCTTTACTCTTGGCATTTACTAGTCCTCCCTTTATGAATTAATACGGTAGCAGCTTGGAAATATTTTTTTGTTCTACGTCGCTAACCAGACCCGCCTTACGAAGATTTCTCTTTCTTTTGGGGCTTTTGCTGCTAAGTAGATGACTGGCATAGGCTTTCGATCTCTTAATCAATCCGCTGCCGGTTTTCTTGAATCTTTTCGCGGCGCCACGGTGGCTTTTCATTTTGGGCATGGGTTAATCCTCCTTCTTCTCGCTTTTATCACTTTTATCGGTATCCAGCTTGGGAACCAAAATCATTACCATATTGCGGCCTTCAACTTTAGGTTGCTTTTCAATCGCCGATATATCTGATAACTCCTGGGCAAGCTTTATACACAGCTTTTCTCCTAATTCCGGATGGGTAATCTGCCGTCCCCTAAACATTATTGTAAATTTAAGCTTATCTCCTGCAGTCAAGAATTTCCTCGCGTTCTTGGCCTTAACCTGAAAATCATGTTCCTCGATATTAGGTCTCATCTTGACTTCTTTAATGGATATGATTTTTTGCTTCTTACGCGATTCCTTTTCTCTCTTGCTTTGCTCAAACTTAAATTTGCCATAATCCATTAATCGGCAAACCGGTGGTTTAGCTGAAGGAGCTACCTCAACCAGGTCTACACTCTTTTCTTCGGCGATGGCCAGAGCTTCACGAATAGGAACAATGCCCAGCTGTTCTCCATCTTCACTTACCAACCTGACTTCTTTAACCCTAATTTCCTCGTTTACTCTCCAATCCTTGCTGATAAGCAATTCACCTCCTTCAATATAAAAAGCGGGTTGTTAGACCCGCTTCAAACCACTACAGACAGTAACCCGGTGTTTTTCTACCGCATTATATATATCTGTTATGATGACCTTACTAACCAGAGTTGTAAGGTGAGAAGCCAGGCTCCTGCTTTACAATTACAAACAAG
>CAZOZX010000125.1:0-5705 GCA_964584415.1 uncultured Syntrophomonas sp. | reverse complement strand
TCCTCGGCCCCTTCCTCCAGCAGGGTAGCTATAAATTCTACCATAGCCGCAAAAGTACAGATTCCCTGGTCCTCCTGCTGGCGCACCGTCTCCAACAGCTGCACCACCGCCCCTGCCTGGCTTCTGCCCATTTCCTGGGCCGCAGCTAGGGGTAAAAGACCGGTTGTATCGATAATCCGCTCCAGGGTAACCGCCGGGGGGAGTTCCCGGCTGCAATGATAGAAATCTTTAAGGCTCTCATAGGCCTCTACAAAAGCACTGCGGTGCGGCTCGTCCAGTTTCTCCGGTACCGGTGCCAGAAAGGAAAACTTCCCTCCAGCCATCCTATATTCATACAGGGATTGATCACTCAGGCCAAAGAACAATCCCCGCAGGCAGCTGACCAAGGCCACCGGATCATTGGGATCAACCACCGCCTGCAGCAATAGAAGCAGCTCCTGGTTGTAGAACGATTGCGACAGGTCGCTGGCCCCGGTTATCTGGTAAGGTATGCCCATGGACTCCAACGCCCGTGCGTATACGGCCATATCCTTTTTATAATGAAGCAGGATTAAAAAATCTCCCGGAACCGGATTCTGATCCAGGCCCGCCTCCAGCTCCTCGGGGCTGCGGGACAGGGTCAGCCCACCGCCCAGCGCCCCATGAATCCAACTGGCTATCTTGATGGCATCATGTTCCGGTTT
This sequence comes from uncultured Syntrophomonas sp., assembly GCA_964584415.1. Taxonomy (GTDB): domain Bacteria; phylum Bacillota; class Syntrophomonadia; order Syntrophomonadales; family Syntrophomonadaceae; genus PHAA01. The sequence continues at coordinate 5,022 of CAZOZX010000125.1, read as the reverse complement.
GTCACCCGAGTCCAATTCCACCACCGCCACACCACTGCCCGGTTGGGGCATCTCCCTTCGCACCGCTTCCATGCTGACATAATCAGCCTGGTAAGGAGGATCCATCAGGGCGAAATAGTCTTCAAAGCAGGGATTTATCCAGTCCATGATCTCCGGCAGGGAACGGAAATTGCTGCTCAAGGCAACCACTTCCCCGCCCGAATCGACTATAACCTGGCGCATCTGGTGGAATACGTTGATGTCCGCCCGCCGGAACCGGTATATCGACTGTTTGGGATCACCCACCACGAACAATGTACCGGGAGCCGGAAGCAGCCGGGACCAATCCTTTTCATTGCGCTCAGCCCCAGTAAGATAGAGCACTATCTGGGCCTGGACCGGATCAGTATCCTGGAATTCATCCACCAGCAAGCGGGTCCAGCGTCGCTGGTAATACTGTCGTACTTCAGGATTATCACGCAGCAGTTGGGCGCTGCGCATAAGCAAGTCTTGGAAGTTCAAACAGTTCTTCGCCGCCCTCATATCATCGTAATAACGACAGGCCGGCAGCAGGAATTCCATAACCTCATAGTAGCGGTATTCCTTCCATTGCTGGATGGCAGGCTGGATAAACCGATCATTGTAATAGTCCCAGGCCTCCTTGACCTCTTTGGCCCCGTCCTTAGACAACCAACGGTTCTGGGTAATATTAGCCTGACTCCGGTTAAGCTCGGTGTACAACCGCAGCAGGTTGACGTCATCATTGAGATCCTCGATCTTTTGCTTAAACATTATGCGCCTGATCTTGACCTGCAGCTGGTCCCATCCCCTCTCCGGCTCAGAGGCGGGCAAATAGGGCCGGGCCAGGTCGACTAATTCCTGCAGACGGGAGCGGGCCTCACTGTCTATAACCGGGAACGGCACCGGTTGGCGCACCTTTTCGACATCCGGGTAAAGGTTGAGTTTGCAGTAAGCTTCAAAGAGCTGCAGCGGTGACAGGTCCAGCCTCTGCATCTCCCTTATTTGCTGGGGCGCGTTTATGTTAAGGTTGGAGAGGTATTCCTCCCAGGCCTTCTTTTCCAACAGCCGTTCATCCAACCCCTCGATCTCAATAAAATCGGGAGCCAGTCCCGCTTCCACCGGCCGTTCTCTTAGCAAGGCCGCGCAAAACGAATGGATGGTGCCGGTAAAGCAGCGGTTGAGATTGGTCAGTCCCTCTTCCAGGCGCTGGCGGGCTGCGACATCAGCTTCTGACACTACCGCCTTCTCCAACTCGAGCTGCAAACGCTGGCTTAATTCCCCGGCCGCTTTACGGGTAAAGGTGATAGCAGCTATCTGGTCCACCGTGCAGGCCCCGGTTTTCAATAAGGCCAGCATGCGCTTGACCAGGCTGGCGGTCTTGCCCGACCCCGCCCCGGCTTCAACAAACAGGTTGATATCCAGCCGGTTCTCGATCTTATTGCGGGCCTCATAGTCCTGGAGCAGGTTATCACTCATATTTCTGCAGCTCCTTCCAACCTTCCAAGCAGCCGTCGGCATCATTGTCCAGCTTGGCTATAATGGTCTCAACCGCTTGGGGTCCGCATACGCTCAGGTAATCACAGTATTTACAGTAGGTTCCGGTGGAACTGGGGCAGAATATCCCCTCTCCCATCAACTCCAAGACCTGCTCTACCGCCTGCAGGCCCCGATCTCTCCGGCTCTGGCGGCGGGCTATAACCCTTCCCTCCCCTTTATCGGTGGGAAATAAGTAGCCAGCCATGTTAATCTTCACCGGGCCATACCCCGGCAATGAGCCCAGGATCTGTTCGGCAGCGATGGAGTAGAGCAAGTGCTGCACCTGCTGCCCGGCCTTGCAGAAATCGCGGTCGTTATATCCCCAGGTACCGCCCGTCTTGTAGTCCCAGATTTGATAGGCGCCGCTGCTGGGCTCGGCCTCCACCAGATCGATCCTTCCCCGCAGCCAGAACGACAGACCGCTGGGCAGTTTTATCTCTACCGGGTCGGCTTGACCGATACCGGCTTCCTGTACCTCAGCGGCTCCCAAGCCAAAAGGCAGTTCCGAATATAAGGGCAGACTGCCGCCGGTCCGGTGGTTCTCCTCCAACATGTAATAATAAACCTCCAGCCCCCGGAGCATCTCTTCCCTCTCCAGGCGGAATATCAACAAATCAGGCGGAGGCACCTGCAGTCGCATGTCATCGATTTCACGCTCAGCTATTTCCAGTAGCAGCTGTTTGTCAGGCTGATTGGGCTTGCCAGGGCCATAGACCTCCTGCTGGTACCCGCAGTAAATGTAATGTAACAGGGACCCTCGCTGCATGGCGTCGAGCCAGGTCGAGTTGTCGATGCTCATCTCCTCCGGGCGCTCTATGCCCAGAATATAACGCAGGAAATACATAAAAGGGCATTTAGCCATGGTTTCGATGGCACTGGCCGATAGGGCCTTTTTAGGGTCGAGACGCGGATCCAGCTGGCTCAATGCCGTAATCCGGCCATCATATTCGGTAAATTCATCACTGCTGCGGCGGGAATAGGCAATTAAGCCCTGCTCCAGCTTGGAAAAACATGCCGCCACATCTCCTGCGTATACCCGGTCCGCTCCCGGGCCCAAGATTTGGGCAAGCCACCAATCTCTCTCGTCTATAGCCGTATCAACGTCATGTGGCACGTAGACAGCCGGCGCCGGGAGAGAATTGAGCAGGTCGCTGTAATCAGCCCCAGGCTGCCCACTAAGGAGGCGATAAATATGCAGGAGTAAAGATGAGGGAGCATTGGGCCGGGCCTCCAGCACATCATAGCAAGGGAAGCTGATGCTGACCGGTCCCCGCCGTGAAGCCAGCCAGGCAGTCACTCGATAAATGCGCTGCTGCAGCTGCTCTCTCTGCATATCCAACCGGGGGCTCAGTTGCTCACGTTCACAGTCCAGCAGTATCGGGTCCTGGAAGGACCGACCTTCTATCCGGGCAGCGTCCATACCCAGCAGGTAGGTTACCGGGCGGCTGCACCAGAGACCATCATCCACCCCGGCCACATAAAGGTACCCGGGCTGGGGACCACTGGATCCTACCCGCAGGCCGGCCAGGAGCTGCTCCAGCGTCCTGATGGCTGACCCCGTTTTCATGGGGGATGGATTGGAATCACGCATACCGGCCAGTTCATCAATAATAGCCTGCCGCGCCAGGGCATCAATATCGCTGCGAACCAGGGAATATTTTTCTATAATCGCCACCAGGGCCTCACATAACCGGGCTACATCAAAATTATCCTCAAATTCAGCGGCATCGATAGAGCCGATGATATCATCAATGACGGGCTGGATCTGTTTGAGCGTAAAAAGATGATTGCTTAATCTAGCCGCCCGGAAAGAAGCCCCGGCATCAATGGCCGCTTCCAATTCCTCCTTCAGTTCGCCGGCCATCTGTTCGAGCCGCCGGAGACACCGGTGTTTTCCCCAGACAATACCCGAATCGCGCAGCAGGTTGGCTGCATCCAGGGCCGCAACCACATCTAGATCGCCACCCAGCAGCAAACGGTAGATAATGCTGACCGGGTAGTCGGACTTCATCCATTCCAGGATACCGCTGATCAGTTTGCCCGGATGGGTATAAACAGCCGGTACCCCACTAGCCCAAGTGACGGGCAGCTCCATCCGCAGGGCTTCGTTGTACAGCAATGACAGGTAAGGCTGGTTACGGGTAACACACAGCTGGACCTGGTCCAGGGGACAACCGGACTTCTTGATCCGGCGCAGGACCTCCCGCACTTCGCAGGCCTCCCCGTAGGCGGGGAAAATCTCTATATCTTTCGCGGTCAGGTTATTAGCGGAATAATCGAATATATAACTTAAGCTGGATTGAGGCGATGGCTGGATAACAGGATCAAACCGGTGCGGGAAAGGGTTGTCCAAACCGCTGACCGGATCATGAGCTAAAATGAGGCTATGGGTCCGGAACTTCTCAAGGAAGCGGAAAGCTGCCGGGGAAAGCTCCATCTGTCCAGGTATCAGCAGCATCCGAGATTGGGACGGGCTATCCTCATCGGCACCCAAGTACTCGGCCCGCCGGAATATCTCCGCTTCGTCGACCAAGTGAAGGGCTTCCAGTTCCAGGTCATACTGATTGAATATGGACTGCAGTTCATTACCTTTTTGCGGATCGACAAAAGCACCCGGCTGTATATCCCCGGTTCCGATTCCGGCCAGGCGCAGGTCACGGATGGATTGAAGCAGCAGACCGCTCAGCCGCCCGGATTCATTCATTGTTTTGAAATATCTCAGTTCTCCCCTGGCTTCCATGGCCGCGATGATCCGGTCCAAAATGCTCAGGCATTGATAATAGGCGGCCGGCTGCAGACCCCTGTGAACAAGTTCCGGCTCGATCATTTCCATGGCCAGTCCCAATGTGCTTAACGGGCGCAGATTAAGCCAGGGTATTCCCTCCCTGGCCAGTCCCTCCATCAGCTGGTAACCGTATGTACGCGACGGCACCAGCAGGAGCTTCTCCTGCCAGGGATATCTCTGCACCGCCGCGGCTAATTCTTGCAGCAGGATATTCATAAATTCCCTCCCAAGCCGGCATTGGTTGCCTGGCTTGTTGACGATTAATAAGACATTATTCCGGCAATCATCCTAATTTACATAAAAATCCTTAATAATTGGATTACCAGTAGTCCCGCCAACAGTACCTTCCGCTATTGCATTTCTTTCAGTACCATATTGGTTGGTTATAGTCACTCCAACCTTGAAAAACCAGGAGCCGTCTACATGGGATTGGGCTTCGCTTCTTAAATCAAGAATCCAATGGCAGTCGAATCCGTATGGATATAAGTATTTGCCATGATTCTCGAACGCCGTTCTGGCAGCATATTTGTCAAGATCGCCAGAGTGATCGAGTGCGTCCACCTCTGCCTGAATGCGATCGTTCTTTATCAATTTTGCGGGGACTATAAGATAAGGATTATTGCTTCCAGACTCTATATCTCTTAAATCCATAGCCATTCCTGCTATGGCACCCGGATTTCCAAATGTGCCTGTTATGTTTG
>CAZOZX010000124.1:0-5737 GCA_964584415.1 uncultured Syntrophomonas sp. | reverse complement strand
CTATGATAATGCTTATCATTAATGATTCTGGCTAAATCCGGGCTACCTGCTGGCTGATCTGAATAAAATCGGTTTATGCATTCTTCAAAGGCTGCATAGAGCTTTGGCTTTATTTCATGATGAACAATTAAATAATCTGGAGCGATACATGCTTGTCCCGCATTGAGGAACTTACCATGAAGAATCCTTCTGGCTGTGACTTTCACATCGATTTTTCTATCGACAATACACGGGCTTTTGCCACCCAGTTCAAGAGTAACAGAGGTCAGATTATTGGCAGCCTTGGCCATGATTATTTTCCCCACCTCTGGACTGCCAGTGAAGAATATTTTGTCAAACCTTTGTTCTACTAAGCATTTAGAGATTTCAATATCACCACCGACCATGGCAATATGGTGGGGATCAAAAGTTTCACTGATAATTCGTTGAATTATTGCTTCAGCACTTGAGTTTTTGGATGTCTGGACAATACAACAATTGCCTGCTGCAATGGCCCCTACTAGTGGGGTAAAAGCAAGAAGATATGGGAAATTCCACGACCCCATAATTAGGGCTACGCCATAAGGCTCGCTTATAATGTAACTCTTCGACGGGTAAACCAGAAGGTTGGATTTGACTCTTTCGGGTTTGGCCCATTTCCTAAGATTTTTCAAGGCAAAATTTATCTCATTTATAGTAAACACCAATTCAGTCAAGTAACTTTCGAAGTATGGCTTCTGATTATCCTCGGTCATAGAATCGATAATATCCTGCTCATAACTTAGAATCGTGTTCTTCAGATTTAAAAGAGATTCAATTCTAAATTCAATTGGCAAGGTTTTGCCACTAGAGAAGTATTTTCTCTGCTGGGATATTAGATCCTGAATGTCATTTTCCAACGTAAAACCACCACATTTTTGCTAATTTAAATTTACAGTACTACTCTGTAACAGGCAAAATTTCCTTATTTTATATTCTATAAATTATGCCCTATAGATGGTATTACATTCAAGAACTAATAGTATACGCTATAGGAAATTTGTTGTTCAAGTGTATTTTTGCCCTTCAATATAATATGGTAAAATAACTCTTTAGTATGATTGATCGTAAAATAGTTACATTAGGAGGTAAAATATGGCTAACAAAATTGGAAACGTTGCGGGACTGACCGAATTTGCCCGGCAAAAAGAAGGGACATTGTATGGGGATTTAAAAAAACTCCTGTCTATGTTACAGAATTTCGTTGAGGATAATCAAATCGCAGTAGTTTATCCACGAAGTACTGTTGTAGAACCACAAGCCCAAGACTATGAAGGCATATGTTTGGAACTGGTGGTTTTTACAAACGACGATAAAATAATAGTAGCCAGCATCCTGCCAGCACAGAGATTTGAAATTGTAGTGACTAATAAATCGGAAATCTGCGGACTGAATGTTTCCGGATACCTATCCGAAAATGAACAAGATATAATGCCAGCACTGAAGATATATTTCAAAGACGGCAGTCAACTAGATTTAAACAGCGAAGAGGATGCCAATGAATACTGGGGAGAAGAGTACCCTGAACTGATTAGGATGATAATAACGCAGTTGCGATAATCAGTATTAACGCTTTAATGAGATATTGTCTTTACCCCAGGTAGGATTTGCTTTTTCAATTTTTCTCATGGAACAAGCAATCCGAAAAGGTTTTTGGTTTCGGAAGCACATGTTCAACATTCAGCAGTCAAGTCCTGGTGATAATTCGAAAGCATGCCATTTACGGCATGCTTTCTTTCTTTATTTATCGTTCTTTACCATTTAGGCCTGGTCCAACGGCTCGCCAGCCTTGGCCATAACCGGGCTCAAGCCTAGAAATAATCCTTCTATACATATAAGCACGCCAGTTATAATCATCATTTTTTCTATAACCACGGTATCCGCCAGGGGGCCAAATAGAAGCATGCCCAGCGGCATCATTGAACTGGATATCATGGAGAGCACGCCGAACACCCGGCCCAGAATATCAGTATCTATCCTCTCTTGCAGCAAGACAGTAAATGGAGTGTTGAAGAACGGTATAGGCAACCCGGCTAAGCCTATAAAAACGAGGTAAGCCCAAAAATTAGGGACCAATCCCAAGGCCAATGTACAGCCCCCGAATGCCAAGGTCGCAGCTGCCATTGTGTATACCCGGTTTCTGAAACCTCCCCATATTGCCATCAAGATTCCGCCCCCTATCATACCGAGCGAAAAAAGTACTTCTATAGCGGTCAGACGCCAAACATCTGCACCAAAACTCCTTGTAACCTGCAGCGGCGTCAAAAAAGAAGCGGGCGCTAGCAGAAAAAAGAAAACCCCGCAAAAAATGAATAGTCCCTTAATATACGTGTGGCGGCTAATGTATGAGAAGCCTTCTTTCAGGTCAATGAAATAACTCATATTCTGTGGTTGCTGGGCCTTGGCATGAGCAGGTACATGCAAAAACAACCATAGAACGATGACGGCCAGGAGGGCTGTCACAACGTCAATCATAAATATCATCTCTATTGTTGAAACGCTTAACAAAGCGGCGGCTATCATCGGAGCAACCAGGAAGACGGTCGATTGGATACTGGCATTGGCGGCGTTGATCCGAGTCAACTGCTCTACTGGTACTAACTGTGGTATGAACGCTCCTACCGCCGGCATTTGAATAGCTGTTCCCAACGATCTTATCGCTGATACCACAAACAACAACCACAGGTGGTCGTAGCCGACTAGAAATAGGATGGCCGCGATCAAGGTCGAAGCAGCAATAATCGAATCGGCCAGCATAATTAGGAGCTTGCGGTTATATCGGTCTGCCCACACCCCGGCGAACGGAGAGAGAAATAAAGTGGGTAGGAATCCGCAAATGATAGATATGGTCATCATCACTCCCGATTGGGTCTCCAAGGTTATATACCACATGATGGCGTACTGGACCAGCGAAGAGCCGAACAGGGAAATGGTCTGGCTGACTAGGAATATTATTACATTCTTCAGCCACTTGGTTTCCAAAAGGTATGTCCCCTTTCCCGAATATCTAGAGGTGGTCAAGCCGAGATGTCCACGGATGTAATTGGTCGGTCAATTCGCAGTCTCAGTTTCTTTCCCGACCCAACCACAGGTCAAAAGTCTATAGATCCAACCTCATATATATAGGTTGGTCCAAGGGATTCAGATAATACGGCTCTATCTCATAAAATCCCAGGTTCCTGTATAGAACAGAAGCGGTCTCCAGTTGTGTCAGAGTATCAAGCACCATATGTTTATAACCCATCCTTTTGGCATCGCGTATCACCTGTTCGGCTAGAAGACGGCCAATTTTAAGCCCGCGGAATTGGGGCCTGACAAACAGCCGCTTCATTTCACAGCTTGAATGATCAAATCTCCTTAAACCGATGCACCCGGCAGTCAGTCCCTCTAAAATGGCAATATAAAGTCGGCCATCGGGCAGCGCATACTTCCCCGGTAGGCTGTCCAATTCCTCATCATATTTCTGAAAATCAAGATTCACGCCTAGCATCCGGGTGTATTCATTGAATAATTCTCTTACTGTATCGATTTGACTATAGGCTGGCCTGATTTTTATTAACAGTGTCATCACCTCAAAAACCTGAGCTAGTTAAGAGTATAGCAAAAAACAACTTATACTATTTCAATACCATTAACTCTCGCAAAAAAAGCCCTGCTTTTACGCAGAGCGTGGTGTGCATTGGGGTGCAGACCGGAGCCGTCTGTCTCCCAATCATCCTTCAGTTAACCAAGCCAAGATGGTTGATCGGGGATCAACCTTTTGGGGTGCCCTCGTCTCTGCTATGGTAATCGTCCCTTCCATTTTCGCCCTGGGCAGTCTTATTGTCCGCGTCATAGTCCGGGTTACCAGTATCAGCAGCACCGAAAGCCAACAAGCCAACTGCCACCACTTTGCCGAAGTGTTTGGCATAAAGTCTGGTCTGACTGAACTCTTTATTAGCCAGGTGTTTCTCTCCCTTAACATAATATCGACTCGCCTTGAACGCACTGGTTGCGGCTTTGGTACCGGCTGCGGCAGTATAAGTCAGACCCTGCTCCACCCCGGTCACGATCTCCTTGCCAGCGGTCTTGGCTTTTTTCAAACCCATATTCGCCTGGTTTGGCTCCTTCGCCAGATAACCCACCCCGGCTTCCAAACCACCATCAACGACGTCAGTAAGGGTCTTGAACGTTTTCTCGGTTACCCGCACCGAGCTGGAACCGATGTCGGACACCGTTTTGACCAATTCACTCTTCCCATATCGCTTCTCCATGCCGTGAGCACCCTTGGTAATCGCCGTATCCAATCCGAGGGCTATTAATTCGACCGTACTCTTTATGGCTTTGCCGAATATACTCATCCCGGTTCTCCGTTCCTCCAAAATCATAACCTATCTACTATTATTCAGCCTAATTAAGTCTAATGTGCTTTTCATAATGGTATTATAATATAACTGTAAGATATAGGATTAAAAGGAGGCCATAGCTATGAATAGCTTCATCCACAGAGTTATGCAAGCAACCGGCAGGTATACGATACTTGATTATGCCGGGCTAAAGATAGCACTCCTCATCATGGGCATAATCCTAGGGGTTTATTATTCAGATTGTTTCACGAAGCATACCGCCGTCCTGTGGATGTTTTTCGTACTCTCATACGGGTGGATTATGTATCGAACCTTCATTACCCATATGCGCTGAGCAAGACAAAGAGACACAGAAGGCATCGACATATTGCGTCTCCCCTTCACACAATCTGCGGATATAGGGTTACTCCGGGTGGCCCTGCCCAACATGAGCGCGCCACAATATATTATGCTATTATAACAGATAAAATGGCCCTTTTCTCCAATCCGCCACCGCCGACTGGCCTGAAAGCAGGGATTCTAAGTTGTATACAGCGAAAGTCCCCCATGTGGTAAAACATCTCCTAGTACCGCTGGCAATCTGCCTAATAACTGCCGTCAGTGGACATTATCTGTTGGATAACATGTCCATTTACTACGATATGACCCTGACAGCGATTGCAGTCTTCCTGGCAGGATTACAAAGCTGGTTTTTTTTTGAAAAGAAATTCCACGCCTGTCACATTATGAATTACGTCATCTATTACTTTGCCGCTATCTATTTTCTGATTATACTAGTGTTTTATATAACCCACCTGATGATTCTATTTGACTACCAGGACCTGGTAGAGCTTTTACAGCAGAATGAAGACTATGCATTATTGATATTTATGGGAATATGCTACCTGCAGCCGATCATATTGCCCTTACCGGAGCCTTTTACTATCATGGCCGGTTCGGCGGTACTCGGAGCCGGTCAGGCGTTTCTAGGAAGCTATGTGGCAACAACTCTGGGTATCATTACTATGTTTACCATTACCCGGCTGGGCGGCAATCGTATTATGCAGAAGCGAGGTAATGAAAAGGCCCTGCAGCGTTACTACTTCTATGTCGATAAATATGGGCAATGGGTGCTAATATTCCTACTGGTTTTCCCCATCCTGCCTGATGAGGTTATAAGCCTGGGGGCCGGCATCAGCAGCATGAGTTTTCGCCGTTTTGTACCTATCATACTGGTTGCTAAAATCTTCTCATCCTATATACTATCCTACTTCCCCCATCTTTTTATCTAAGTCGGCCGTAGAATTCCAGTCCCATGATTCAGAAAATAAAAAATCCTGGCAACATCCTTAATGGTGTTCATGACCGCAGGTCAGAACACATCAGTGTCCCAA
>CAZOZX010000123.1:0-5772 GCA_964584415.1 uncultured Syntrophomonas sp. | reverse complement strand
GGCCACAGGTTCGTTGTGGGACATTATTTACTCCTGCTTCCAAACTTTTTGAGTTATCCAGCCTCATGACTAAAATTAAGTACGGATTTTGTCTAAATTATTGTATCTTATAAAATGTTATTATGTAACCAAACAATTGTTCGCGGATATTCTACATACAGAAAAGGAATTGATATTTTGATGCTAGTGATTGGACGTTATTTTCAGGTGATTTTCATTATTGGTTAGATCAACTGCCAGATCCGCTGACAATGTGACGGAATTATAAACAAACATTATTTCTAATTCTTCCACCGAACGCTGGGAAACAGGATCAACTTTAAAGTATTCAATATGTAGTAATTTCCTGATTTCGCGGGGAGATCTGCCTTCCCATCCAGGAAAATGCCGTCGCACAAACGTTTTATTTCTGGCATAAGAGTAGACCATATCATTTATGTTGTCAGGATTATGACTGTTCAATCCCGGCGGCAGAGTGTACCGGTGATGATTAAGCAGATAATCAAATTTGAGCAGTTCATTAACCGTTAGGCTATGATACGGATAAACATTTTCAATAAAAGAATATAGATAGGCGTATAGACTTTCTTTGCGATGGCCCCTTCCCCACCACCCCCGGTTAGACCAGAACTCGGAAAAGTCCTCATAAAATTGAGCGGCTGAACCGTTATATATCGTTGTCGTAATATATTTTAAGGTCGTGACCATTTCCCGTGAGTTGAAATAGAAACCCAATAATTCCTCTATTCTGGTCAGCTTGAGTACGTCACCAAAACTCAGGTCGTGGTTAGATATAATCTGATAAGGAGGATGCGATTGGAATACATATTGGTAGGAGGATAGATCCTTAACCAGCGGCGATCCCTGCAAAACCTTGAGAAAGCCCAATTGCAGCATATGAGGTTGCAAACCATATACCATATCAAATGATTGTTTGAAATTATCATAATTCTCTCGGGGCAGGCCGGCGATTAGATCCAAATGCAAGTGAATATTATCCGCTGCCGTCAACCTGGCTATATTGCAGCTGACCTTTTCCCAGTCTTGTTTTCTCCCCACTGCCTGGAGAGCCGGCTGAAAAGTCGACTGGATTCCAATTTCGAAATTAAACCGTCCGGAGGGGACCGTCTCCAGGAAACCGATCATGTCTTCCGAGAAGAGCTCGGCATTGATTTCAAAATGTATTTTGACCTGGCTGGGATAGCTGAGAATATACTCCATTATAACTCGGGCTCGTTTCTCATCCAGGTTGAAAGTCCGGTCAACAAACTTTATTTCCCGTAAGGGCAGAGCCAGCAGCACAGCCAGGTCCGATTTAACCCGGCCGATGGACAGACTGCGTACCCCGGGCAAACTGGCTGACAGGCAATAGGTGCATCTGAATGGACATCCTCGGGTACTCTCGTAATATACGACACGATCGTGAAGGTCATCGGTCTGGTTAGCATAAGCAAATGGGAGGTCATCAAGGTTGGTGATCAACTCTCGGAACGGATTTACTGTTGGTATTCCTTCCTGATTGCGGTAACTTATGCCTTGAATTGAGTCCAGGGCAGATTCTCCATTGAGAGCGCTAAGCAGTTCATTCAGGGTCTTCTCCCCTTCACCGTTAACTACATAGTCTACTGCGGGATTGTTGATCAAGATCTGTTGTGCGTTATAAGATACTTCCGGGCCGCCTAAAACAATTATAGTCTCGGGGGCAGCTTTTTTATAATCAGTACAGAGCTCTAAAATAGGGCTTATATTCCATATATAACATGAAAAAGCCAGCACCACTGGTCGTATTTGGTATAAGTCGGCAATTATGTCACTGTGTTTTTGATTGATAGTGAACTCTCTAAGGTGAAAGTCCCATTCAGTTCTGACCCGGCAGAAGGCGCGCAGGGAGCGCAGAGCCAGCGAGCTATGCATATAGGTGGCATTAAGAGTAGATAAGACAATCTTCCTTGTTTCAGGCTGGCCGTTCATGATCAGGCTTCACCCACTATTCGGATTTCCGGTTGTAAAAGGATTCCGTATTCCTTTTCGACTGCTGCCTGAATGAATGCGATCAGCTGCAACACATCATTGGCCGTAGCCTGACCGTTATTTATAATGAAACCAGCATGTTTGCATGACACCTGGGCACCCCCCACAGAATAGCCTTTAAGACCGAGCTCTTCGATCATCGGGCCTACAAAATGCCCCGGGGGCCTACGAAATACGCTGCCCGCACTCGGATATTCAAGCGGTTGTTTCTCCCAGCGCCGTTGGGAAAAATCTTTCATCCTGGCCATAATACCAGCCTCATCATCAGGTTTTAAAGTTAATCGGGCTGCAATTACAATATGGTGATTGCGTTGAAAAATACTATGCCGATATCCGTAATCTAGTTGGGAGCGATGGAAGGTTATCGTGTTTCCGCTGGGATCAATTGCATCAACCTCCTGCACCACATGGGCCATCTCCCCGTCATAGGCCCCGGCGTTCATAACCACTGCCCCACCCAGGCTGCCCGGGATACCTTCAGCAAATTCCAGGCCGCTTAAATTAAAAGCGGCGACTTTATAGGCCAGGTCGGAAAGCATTATTCCAGCTTGGGCATATACCTCTTGTCCGGTAACCTCGATGGAATTAAGCTGGGAGATTTTGACCGCTACTCCCCGGATTCCCTTGTCATGTACCAGGATATTGCTGCCTGCACCAAACACTAAATAAGGTACCTGGTGGTGGCGACAATATAGGAGCGCTGTCTTAAGTTCTTCAATGTTCTGCGGTGTTACCAGAAGATCGGCCGGACCACCTATTTTAAAGGTGGTATGGTTCCGCATTGGTTCATTCAGGCTGACACTATGCGGAGACAATAATTGTATCAGATCGTTATACATTCTAGTCTCCTTAAAGCTTTTTATACATTGTTATGAAGATACCATGTGATTATACGCCAGTATTCACTTTAATACCTAATTTGGGCGCCTCTGGCATTATTATTACTTTAGCGTCAGGCCCGTGACGGTGTCGGGCTATAACCAAAGCCTGCTGAAAATCCGGGGCCGGGATCATGAAAAGATGATTAACCAGGTCCGGAGGCATTTCACTGATTAGGATAATATCCGCCTGGTCAAGGGTACGGCATATTGCATAAGCTTTATGTCCGCCCAACTCAAAATGGCGATGGAAACGGTCGATGATATCCTGCCGGCAGGTAGCCTTCTCAATCCAGTCCTGGAAGGTGTCCTCTCCAAGGCCTTCACGGCATTCCGCCGCGAGAATAATAGTTCCTCCCGGCTTAACGGCCAGAACCGCCGCATCCAGTGCTTTTTGGGCCTGGTACATATTGATATCCTTGGGATACCCACCGCAGCTGGCTATGACTATATCGGCTTGGGCATTAATTGAAATGCTGGTCGTGGCTTCGCAGAATTTTACGGCGGCTAGCCAGGCTTCTTTAACATCACCTGCGGCGCAGAAAGCTATATCGTACTTGGATTGGGTTACTACATTGAAGATAAAGTCCACCCCCGCCCGGAAGGCTGCTTCCAACATCAGATCGCTGACCGGATTGTCCTGGTAATTTCCCAGTCGCGCCCGAGGGTCGCTCATCATTTTATGATTGGCCTCGATTACCTGCCGGGAAGCAATTCCGGGTAAAATGGATTTTCTCCCCCCGGAAAAACCGGCGAAATAATGAAGACCGACTACCCCGGTGGTTATGAGCAGGTCCGCTTCAGCGGCAGTGCGGTTAATAATCAGATCAAGCCCATTTGATAGCCTGCCCAGGGAAATAAGATTGTGGTCACAGTCGTGATTCTCGATACGATACTGATCACATATTTGCGAACCAAAGACTGCTATATTATCATCATCGGTATGATGGCGATGTATGCCGGTAGCAATGATCAAGGTGATGTCTTTCGGGTTTATTCCCCCATTTTGTATTTCGGCCAGAAGCGGAGGCAATATGGTTTCATAAGGAGTTGGCCGGGTTATATCGTTTACTACGATTACGGCATTACGGGCTGCTTTTTGCTTGATTATATCCGGCAGAGACTTGGTCCCCAGCGGATTTTGCAGGGACTGGGCCACTAATTCCCTGCCATCAACTGAAGTTGATAATGGCAAAGGCTCAAGTATCCACAGCAGATTGGCATCATTAACTTCGAGTTCCAGTTTGGTCTTTCCATAAGCTAGCTTGGTTTGCATGATGAATCACCTGATTTTGGTTTATTTGGATTACTCCGATATTAGTTTATTTCTCATCCCCCAGAAAAGCAAATTTACTTGATTTACGGGGATTGTATACCCCAGTCGGCAAAATTCTTATGCTATAATAGGCAACGGGATTCGATTCCCCCCAGTAATGTTTCATATACAGGAGTGTGATATTTTGGATAAGTCAGCCATTCAGAAAGAACTGCTCAAAATGTTCGGTAAAGACATGATACTGAGCGACGAGCTGGATTTAATGTATTATTCCTACGATAGTTCATTTTTGACTAAACTGCAGACCACGTCTCCTTATGCGGTCGTGTTTCCGAAATCGACTGAGGATGTGCAGAAGATTCTGCAATTTGCTTATGCTAATGACGTATATATTGTGCCCCGGGGTGCAGGCACTGGCGAAACTGGTGGCTGTGTTGCAGTGCAGGGCGGAATTGTCTTGGATTTATCGCAATGGAAAGAAATAGTGGAAATAGACCAGAAGAATATGCAAGTGGTAGTTAGGCCGGGCGTCATTCATGCCGATTTGAACAATGAACTGGCAAAATATAATCTGTTCTTTCCGCCTGACCCGGGCAGCAGCATGATGTGTACGGTCGGGGGAATGGTTGCTAATAATGCTTCTGGATTACGAGCGGTGAAATACGGCACAACCGAACAGTACGTTTTGGGACTTGAAGTTGTAGCTCCCAATGGGGATATTATGACCACGGGGGGGATGAAATCCCGCGCCATAAAAAATGTATCAGGGCTCAATCTTACTAAATTGATGGTAGGATCCGAGGGAACCCTGGGGGTAATAACCAAAATACGCTTAAGGTGCTTCCCCAAGCCCCGCGCCCGCGGAATTGCCATGGCAGTTTTCGACCAGTTGGATGATGCACCGGCAACAGTATTGGATGTTTACCAGGCCGGTATTCTTCCCTCCGGTATAGAAATCCTGGATGGTTCCGCCATCAAGGCAGTCAATGAATTCAAGCCGCATATAAAATTGCCGGATGCTGAAGCGATTCTGCTTTTTGAGGTCGACGGTAATGCCCCCAGCGTCGAATTTGAAGGTAATGTTATCAAAGAAATGGCTGGTAAACGGGCCCGTATGGTGGAATGGTCGACTGACAGCAAACGTATGGCACAATTATGGGAAGGACGCAGCGTGACTGCTGCGGCTGCTTCCAGGGTGCGTCCGGATGGCAGTCGGATTTTCGCCGGTGAAGACATCAGCGTTCCCCTCTCCCGGGTGGCAGATACCCTTCGGGCTATAAGGGAACTAGGCCGAAAATACGGCATTCAAGTAGTGAATTATGGTCATATCGGTGACGGGAATGTTCATACTGCTCCGGTTATTAATCCGGAAAATCCCGCCGAGGTGGAAAAAGTACTGCAGCTGGTGGATGAGATTCATCTGCTGGCTATTGAAATGGGCGGTTCCACCACCGGAGAGCATGGTGTAGGTGCTGTACGCAGGAAATATGCACCGCTTGAGCACGGTATTGCCCATGAATATATGCTGAAGACCAAACAGGCTTTTGATCCTAAGGGGATAATGAACCCCGGCAAATTGATATAGAT
>CAZOZX010000122.1:0-5778 GCA_964584415.1 uncultured Syntrophomonas sp. | reverse complement strand
AAATGTATAGTATATAAAAAAACATTACCGGTGTCAATCGATTAATAAGTAAAAATTTTTAGAAAAATGTTGATTCCATCATTTTTAGCCTCTTCCATCAAAAAATTCTTCTATAGCACTTTCCTAATTAATGATCATCTAAACTTTTAGCGTTTGTAAATGAGTTAACCAAATCTATTATGTTTTGCAGACTCAGATTCTCCGGTCGAAGATTCGGCTCTAAGCCGATATTTTTAATTTTATTCTGTACAGCCGGCTTTTCTATATTGAAGAACTCTGAGGCAATATTCAGGATGGTCTTTCTTCTTTTTTGAAACGCTATACTTACAAAGTTTTTAAATGCCTCTTTGTCGGTCAAGTTAAAACGTTTGTGTCCCCATGGAGTTAACTTGAGCACTACCGAATCGACCTCCGGGCGCGGATAATAACAATTGCGGGAAACATCCATTAGGTACTCAACCTCAGCATAATATTCAGCCATAATCGTCAGCCTACCGTAATCTTTACTTCCCGGAGAGGCCATCAATCGTGTTCCTACCTCTTTTTGCAGCATAAGCGTTGCGGAATGCATATGTGGGCATTGCTCGAGCAACTTGAATATTATGGGTGTGGTTATATTATAGGGTATATTAGCACACACTCGATAGGTTGGATAATCAGTTAGGTTAAAAGCTTTTTGCATCTCTCTTTCAATATCTATCTTTAGAATATCGTCAAAGATAACCTTTATTTTGTCATTTCCATGAGCTAAATGTTGGAGCGCCGGTCCGAGACTGTTATCTATCTCAACGGCTAGAACGCCATTACATTTATGGGCCAATTCCTCAGTTAAACTACCCAGACCAGGGCCAATCTCAAATATATATTGTTCCCGGCCAACCTCACATGCATCAACGATTTTATTGAGAATATTCCGGTCCACCAAGAAGTTTTGCCCCCAACGCTTTTTCGGATATAAACCGTAATATCTCATTATTTCCCTAATCCCGCTTGGAGAAACTCTGTCCATAATAGTCTCATCCTCATCTTATAAATCTTATCCTATTTCATTATAATCTTTACCACGCAACTTGTTTGTTCAACTTTTCCAAATAGCGTTATTAATGCTTAATATCATTGCAGAAGATTTTAGTTGTTAAAGCTTATTCAATCTGCAAATTTTGCTCACAAAAAAAGTCCGCTTGACCCCACCTCTCACGGACTTTTTGATCATAGGTTTATCTGATCTCTGTGCCCTTTTATCTTTTCATCTGGGCCCTCATATTCTTGTCTAATTCATCAATATCCTGAGTATAACTCTGTACTGGTTCTCCTTGGATAATCCCTGCTGCTACATCCTGTAATTTTTTAATCAGTTCGGGGTCGGTGGTTACCAGTACATCACTAACCTTATCACTATCCGCCATTATCCTGGTTTTCACTTGCTCTTTTATATTATTTACCTGGTTAGTGTCCTGTGCCACAGCTGGGCTAATGCTTATTCCTACCATTACTACCTGATTCCCAACGTTTGGGTTGGTGGTTACCCCTGGGGGATCTACTTGCGTACCGGTATTAGGCAACCCAGAAACTGGATCAACGCCTCCTGTACTGCTATCAACAGGTGATGCAACTACCACGGTGGCCTTCTGAACCCCGTCAACTTCCATCGCCAGGTTAGAAAACCGGTTAGCCATTACACGCTTTTCGGCATCGGTCGTCTGTTGAACACCGGTATTGGGATTGGTATCTGGTGTAGGCTTCTTCGCTGCTTGGCCGCACCCGCCTATAGCAAGAAAACCAAACAAAAACATACATATCAAAAGGGTAGCTCTTTTCTGCATAGAAACACCTCCATTAATTGGCTTAGTATAGCTTGTCTGTTTCATGAGGGTTTAAACCACAGAAAATACTGGAAACAAAAACTGGAGTGCATCTTTGATGTATGCACTCCAGTTGTTTTGTGACTGACTCTGTTTGCTTTTAGGTTTCTATGATAGTAGATATACTTTAACCGTTCTTCGGCCCCAATTAATGCACTGAGAATAAGTTTCCAAAAATATGTCGATACGATTGCCTTTAATAGCTCCCCCAGTGTCAGCTGCAGTTGCATACCCATACCCTTCTACATACATCCTAGTGCCAAGCGGGATAACAGAGGGGTCAACCGCAACCAAACCAACCGCAGGACTTAATCCAGTAGCTGTGCGATGACCAGTATACGTGTAGGCCGTCGATTCCATATAGCGCGATTCACGGAAATCAAAACGCTCACTGCCGCGGGATACCGTGTAACTACTGCCCACAGCAATCACTTGGTTTTGAGGCTGAGCCAGGATTTCGGTCTCTGTTTTTTCCCGTCTAGTTTCCTGGCCATTACGGAAGGTAATTAAGAAGGTATTACGCACAAGGCCATTCTTACCTTCTTGAATGGTTTTACTTATACCCTGTTCTAATGTGGTATCCGTAATTTTTTTGACCTGATAAGCAATTGGTTCTTCCACTGACTGTTCACGTTGGGTGATTCGAATTATCTCTATCACCTCTCCCGGAACGACCGTATCTACATCAGCAGATAGGTCCTCTTTATTAGGGCCTATGTTAAACATAGGGGCGTCAGCCTCATTCTGGTCACTCGTTGAGTTCAGAATTTCCTTTTCTGATAACACAGATGGTTCAAAGATACCTATAGCGGGTATAATTTCTCTGCTAATTCCACCTGCTGTAATCTTCAGGATATCTTTTTCTCCCAACCTAAATCCGGCTGCTGCTACTGCCTGCCCAACTGTCACCGACGTAGTCTGGATTTCCCTGGTTGTTCCATCAGCAACAACCTTGATAGTGAAAGCCCGCCTGACTTTGATCTGCAAATCCTTGGTTATTGCAGTTTCTCGAGAGGGTATTACTAAATCTTTATCTGCTAAAATTACTTGGTTCTGATCTAGGACATCTCCAACCGTACTGGAAAATAATACATTAGTTTGAATTACTTTACCATCAACCTCAATTGATACCGGTTTCTCAAAAGCAAACGCCACACTTCCTAAAAGCAATCCCAGAGTCAGTAGGGTGGCGATCAACAAAGTCTCCTTTTTTGATCGGACCTTACTCATACAACTCCTCCTTTACTCCAGATCCCTCTCGCAAAAAAAGTGGAGTACCACTATTCTAACCATAAACAAATGAACCTGTCAAAATTATGGCCTTAATTTTGGATTCCATACTATATATTCCCAAGAGAGACCTTCGCAATTTTATTGGATAAGCACTTCAGCTTTACTAATTGTATTCCTGACAGTCCAATATATTTGTTGAAAGACAAATCATAACCAAAAGAAAAATAGGGCTTATTTAGCCCTATTTCTGCAAATTATTAGTGATTTAGATGCGTACTATCCTTTTATCCTATAAACCCGACAGGCATTAAGGTCGGTTAAATAAGCAACCTCATCTGGGTGTTGGTTGCGTATAGCAGCCATTTTTTCAACGGTATATCTTACATTCGCTGGTTCATTTACTTTGCCCCGAAGCGGCTCAGGGGTTAAATAAGGACAATCTGTCTCCACCAATAATCGATCCATGGGAATCTTAAGCACAACTTCCTGGGATTTGCGTGCATTTTTGTAGGTTAAGGGACCGGCAAAGGATATGTAGAATCCAGCTTTTATCGCTTCCAGTGCTAATGGTAAATTGCCTGAATAGCAATGCATTATCCCTCCATTTTTGCCGGCATTGTGTTTTTTTATTGTGTCAATGACATCCTGATTGGCATCACGGTCGTGAATGATTATAGGCTTGCCAATGGACTGAGCTAATTTAATCTGTTCTACAAAGGCCTCTTTTTGTTTATCCCGGGGCGATAGGTCGCGATAATAATCCAATCCTATCTCTCCAATAGCTACAACCTTAGGATCCTTAGCCATGGTTTTCAGCCGGTCCAGGAGGTCCGGGGTCATCGTTTGAGCATCGTGGGGATGGATTCCAACGGCAGCATATACGTGTTTATACTTTCTGGCTATTAAGACTGCTTCTTGAGATGACCCTAAATCATACCCAATACACGCAATGCGTTTAACCCCCGCATCGCTTGCCGTTTTTAGTATATTGTCCAAGTTCTTTTTCAGCTTTGGGTCTTGAAGGTGAGCGTGACTGTCAAACATACTTCTAGTTTGTCCTCCTATTTTACCCGCTGCCCCGAAGCTATATCTTTGGTAACCGTCAACACATCTACAAATTTATCATCTGATGCCGCCAAGATCATACCATGGGACATCACCCCTCTAAGTTTGGTAGGCTTTAAGTTTGCTACCAGAACTACCTTCTTTCCCACTAATTCTTCTGGGGTATAATGCTGGGCGATCCCGGACACAACTGTGCGCTCCTCTTCTCCTACTTTCACGGTAAGGATTAACAATTTATCTGCCTTTTTCATCTTTTCACAGGCTATGACCTCCGCAACCCTGAGATCCATACGAGCAAATTCGTCGATGGTTATAAACTCATCTTCTTTTGTTTGTTCCTGGTTGTTAGTAGAAGTGTCTCCCTTAGCTGGTCCCTCTGCAATGCCTTCACTTGCAGCCTCTTCCTCCAAAGTTTTAAGATCGATACGCGGGAAAAGGGCTTCACCCTTATTTACCTTTACCCCGCTTCTTGTGATTCCCCAGCTCTCCGCTTCCGTCCAGTTAACCGCCGCAGGATTTTCCCATAGCCCCAACTGTTGGTTAGCTCGTTCCATCAGGGTTGGCATTGCCGGTGAAGTAAGTATCAATGAAATCCGGATAATTTCCATCAGGTTATATAATACGGCACCTAAACGTTCTTTGTTTGCCGGATCTTTGGCTAGTTGCCAGGGGGCTGTCTCATCTATATATTTGTTAGCCCTCGATATCAATCGGGACGTAGCCTGGAGGTACGAAGAAAAATCAAGTTTCTCTAATTTATCGGTAGCTTCTCTATAGATCTGAAGTGCCGTCGTCCTTAGGTGTTCATCTAATTCGTCAACCATACCAGGTTCTGGTACCGTTCCATCAAAATATCTTATGATCATAGCTTCAGTACGGCTTATCAGGTTCCCGAGATCATTGGCCAAGTCAGAATTTATCCGGCTAACCAGGATTTCTTCCGAGTATATGCCATCCTGACCAAAACTCAGTTCCTTAATAAGATAATACCGGACAGCGTCTACCCCATATTTCTCAACCAAAATACTAGGATCAATTACATTGCCCTTAGATTTCGACATTTTTCCCCCTTCAAGCATTATCCATCCGTGGGCAACCACCTTTTCTGGTAGAGGGAGATCAAGAGCCATAAGCATGATCGGCCAGATGATGGCATGGAAACGAATGATGTCTTTAGCCATTAAGTGTACATCGGCAGGCCAGTATTTGGAGAAAATCTCGTCATCCTGCAGATAACCTACCCCGGTAAGATAATTTATCAGAGCATCAAACCATACATAAACCACGTGTTTTTTATTGAACGGGACCGGTATTCCCCACTGGAATGTCGTCCGTGATACACAAAGGTCCTCCAGGCCACTTCTGATGAAGTTTACAACCTCGTTACGCCTTGACTCCGGCTGAATAAAATCGGGATGGGTAGCTATGTGCTCTAAAAGCCTCGGAGCATATTTCGACATATTGAAAAAATAGCTAGCTTCCTTCAGCCTTTCGACATCTCGCCCGCAGTCAGGGCACTTGCCATCCACCAGTTGGCGCTCGGTGAAAAATGTTTCACAAGGGCTGCAATACCATCCTTCGTATTCGCCTTTGTAGATATCTCCTTGCGCCAAAAGTT
>CAZOZX010000121.1:0-6073 GCA_964584415.1 uncultured Syntrophomonas sp. | reverse complement strand
AATCCTGTTATATATGAATTATAAGACCGGAGAGAAGCGGAAGGAGCAGCAGCCTATGCGGATTACCCGGGTGCATATCGAGAACTATCGCAGTATCAAGAAGCTGGACTGGTATCCCACCGATTACTGCGTCCTGATTGGGGAAAACAATGCCGGCAAAAGCAACATCCTGAAAGCCCTCAACCTGGTCCTGGGGGAGAACTGGCCGACCGACCGGACCTTCACCCTGGATGACTATTACCGCCACAGCAGCGACGATGACATTGTGATTCAGGTTTATTTGGATACCCCTTTGGAGACGTGGAAGAACATGAGCCTGCAGGTGTCGGGTTTCGAGCTGCGGGGCCATGCCTATAAAAGGGCCCACCGGGGGATGCCCCGGGGTACCCTTACCGTGGATTATCACTGTATAAATGAAAAAGGCGAGACCATCAGGTACCCGGCCGAACCGCTGCACGAGGGTATCCAGGCCAAATACTGGTTTGATCTCAAGGTCCCCCGGGACCTGCGTGACCAGTTGCCCTGCCTATACATAGATACCAGGCGGGACTATAACCGCTATGATCCCAGCCATCGCTGGACTGCCCTGCACAAGATGATCACCGATATCGGCACCGAAATCAGCCATGACCGGGCCACGGTGAAGGTAGCCACCCCCGCCGGGGAGGTCAAAATGACCCGCCGGGAAGCCTTCGAACATAAACTCCAGGAGGCCTATAGTTATCTGCGTAATCCGGATTTTATTGGCCTGGAGGATAAAATAGGCTCCCATCTGAAACAACTGGGATTCGGTCGGGACCGCAGCGACGGCGCGGTGCATATGGTCACTCAACACCCGGTGGATATATTCCGCCACCTTCAGCTGCTGGTAGATCAGGGAGGCGTCCCTGATTCGATCGAGACGGCCGGGGCAGGTATGCAGAGCGCGGTTATTATCGCCATTTTACGGGCATACCAGGAGATCAAAAAGGCAGGGGCAGTATTAGCCATCGAAGGTCCGGAATTATTTCTGCACCCCCATAAGGTCAGGTCCTTGGCCCAGGCTTTAAGGGCAGCCAGTGCCAGTCACCAGGTCTTTATTACTACCCACTCCCCGGAATTTATCGACATAGCCCGGCCGGAAGAGATATGCCTGGTGCGGCACAATACAGCAGAAGGTACCGATCTGATAACCTGCCCGCCGGAGGGGATCAGCGCCAGCGACAAAGAGGAGCTGGGCCGGCTCAACTTTATGGATGCCCATCGTAATGAAATGTTTTTTGCCCGGGGTCTGATCCTGGCGGCAGGACCGGCGGAACAGCAGGCTGCCCGGCTGGCAGCCCTTCGCCAGGGGATCGATCTCAACCAGGCCGGTATCGAAGTGATAGAATGCGGCGAACCGGAAAAACTACAATTATATACTCGACTGGCCGATGCGTTTACGATTCCCTGGGTGGTCATAAACGATACTGGTCCGGGCACCCATGTCCCAGTACCATCCCCGGTCACGGTGGATGAGGCGATTCAGAAAATTTACTCGATTATGGGCAAGTGAGGCATATTAAGAAGGGAGGAGCGAAAATGGCTGCAGGCAAGCGCGCAATCTGGAAGGGAGTCATCAGTTTCGGCCTGGTCAACATCCCGGTAACTATGCATACCGCGGTAAGCGAATCCGGAATTGACTTCGATTGGCTGGACAAGCGGTCGATGGACCCGGTGGGCTACAAACGCATAAATAAGAAGACCGGGGAAGAAATCGACTCGGAAAATATAGTCCGGGGGATTGCCTATGAGCGCGATCATTATGTGATCCTAAGCGATGAAGAGATTCAGCTGCACCTGGCCAAAAGCACCCAGTCCCTGGAGATAGAATCTTTTGCCCTGGCCTCCGAAATACCCCTGACTTACTTCGATCGTCCCTATTACCTGGCCCCGGACGGCCCCTCCGGCAAGGCCTATGCATTGCTGCGGGAGTCCCTGGTGCGAACTGGACGGATCGGGATTGCCAAAGTAGTGATCCACACCAAACAGCACCTGGCCGCGATAATGCCGCAAGGACCAGGGCTGCTGCTGTTGCTGCTGCGGTGGCCGGACCAGATACGCCCGGCGGGTGAACTATCCATCCCGGTGGCCAGCGATTTGAATGATAAGGAATTATCCATTGCCAGCCAGCTGGTGGAGGCTATGACTGAGCCCTGGCAGCCGGACAAATATGAGGACTCCTTCAAGGCTGAGATAATGGTCCTGGTTGATGAGAAGGCCCAAACCGGTCACCTGGAGACCGTGGCTCAACCGGAAACGGACACCGCTGCCATGGGTGAGGTGATCGATCTGACCGCCCTGCTGCGCCGCAGCCTGCAAGCCCGGAAGAGCGGTGAGGAAAAACCAGCCGCTAAAAAGAAAACCGCACGGACCAAGAAATAACAGTTTACTGTTGAACAAAGAATGTCCCCTGTATAACGCATAACCTAACACGTAACACCTTATAACTGTTAAACTATCCCCGTCCCCGTGTAACACAGGAAGGGAGCATAACCGGATTATCATGAAAAGCAAAGATCCGCTGGCACCTTATAAAGAGAAGCGAAACTTCACGACTACTCCTGAACCGGCTGGAAGCCAAAGCTCAGAAAACACTTCCCTCCGATTCGTGATTCAAAAACATGATGCCCGCAGCACTCATTATGACCTGCGGCTGGAGTTGGACGGGGTCCTGAAAAGCTGGGCAGTACCCAAGGGGCCCAGCCTGGAGCCGGGCCAGAAACGCCTGGCGGTCAACGTCGAGGACCACCCCCTGGAATACCTGGACTTCGAAGGCACCATCCCACCCAAACAGTATGGCGCCGGCGATATGATCATCTGGGACCGGGGCACCTGGGAGCCCATCGCAGATCCCGCCCGGGGCTATAATAAAGGCCACCTGAAGTTCCACTTGCACGGGCAAAAGCTACAGGGAACCTGGGCCCTGGTACAGATGCACCCCAAGAGCGGGGAAAAGAAGGATTGGCTGCTGATCAAAGAACGCGATGCTCAGGTCCAGGCAAGTTCGGATGCAGGATCCCAACCGCATCCGCCCGACAACCTACCCGATGAGCTGTTCATGTCCCTGCCATCAGGAGCGATACCCGGACCGGTTCCTCCCCAGCTGGCCCCGCAATTAGCCACCCTGGTTGATCAGCCGCCCAGCGGAGATGAATGGATATATGAGATAAAATTCGATGGCTACCGGATTATGGCCCGCTATGATAACGACTCGGTGACCCTCCATACCCGCAACGGCCTGGATTGGACCGCCAAGCTGGCCAGCCTGGTGCCAGCCCTAAAAGAATTGAAAATCGCCCCGGGATGGCTGGATGGCGAGATAGTGATCCTGGGGGATAAAGGTATTCCCGATTTTGGAGCACTGCAATCAGCTTTCGAAAGCGGGCGCACTGATGAGATCGTATACTTCGTTTTCGACCTGCCTTATTACGCCGGTTACGACTTGCGGGAGGCGAGCCTGACTTCTCGCCGTATCCTGCTGGCCAGGGTTCTAAAGGATACAACCACGTCGCGGGTGCGCTTCAGTGATAGTTTTGCCGGTGGCAGTGCCGATATTTTCCGCAGTGCTTGCGACCTGGGATTGGAGGGGATCATGGGCAAGCAAAAAGACGCCGCTTATACATCGGGGCGATCGCGCAGCTGGATAAAATTAAAATGCACCCAGCGCCAGGAATTCGTTGTCGTTGGTTATACGCCCCCGACCAGGTCTGGCCCCGGCTTCCGGTCATTACTGCTGGGCGTTTATGATCAAAACGGTAAACTGCAATATGCCGGCAAGGTGGGAACCGGTTTCAATGCCAGGAATAGAGGGGCAATCCAGGCACAGCTGGAGCGCCTGGCCGCTGACCAGTCCCCTTTGGCGGAAGTACTACCCGGGGAGAAACAAGCCCGCTGGGTGAAACCGGAACTGGTGGCGGAGGTATCTTTCACCGAATGGACCAAGGAGGCCAAGGTTCGGCACGGAGCTTTTCAGGGACTGCGCACCGACAAAGACCCTCGCCTGGTCACCCGGGAGGGGACTGCCGCAACCACACCATCTGCTCCTCCGCCAACCGCCCGCCCGAGCCGTAACCGGCCAACCGGGTCAACGTCCACCCAGAAGATCAGTAATCCGGACCGGGTCGTAGATCCCAGCACCGGGGCGCGGAAAATAGATATCGTCGACTACTACACGGCAGCCGCCCGCTGGATCCTGCCGTATCTCAGCGACCGCCCGGTATCCGTGGTGCGAGCCCCGGAGGGAATAGAAGGGGAACTGTTTTTCCAGAAGCATGGCGGTAAATTGAAGATCCCGGGATTAAGACAGCTGGACCCTGCTCTTGATCCGGGCCATCCTGCTCTAATGGCAATAGACTCCCTGGAGGCATTGATCGGGGCGGTCCAGATGAATGTGATCGAGTTTCATACTTGGAATGCAGCGGTTGGTAATATCGAGAAGCCGGATCGGATGATTTTTGACCTGGACCCGGGAGAAGGAACCAGCTGGGCGATGATGGTGGAAGCCGCCCGCCTAACCCGGACCCTGCTGGAGGAATTACAGTTGGTGAGTTTTCTGAAGATCAGCGGCGGCAAGGGCTTGCACATAGTGGTGCCGCTAAAACCACGCGATGATTGGGAAACGGTAAAAGCCTTTGCCAAAGGGGTAGCTGCTCATCTGGCCCGGGTGATACCGACCTATTTCACGGATATAGCCGGCCCCCGCAACCGGGTGGGCAAAATCTATATCGATTTCAACCGCAATACCCGCGGCGCCACCACGGTGGAAGCCTTTTCCGTTCGCGCTCGGGCTGGGCTGGGAATTTCGATGCCCTGCAGTTGGGATGAGCTGCCGCTGCTAACCGGTGGCGACCATTGGAAAATTGCCAACGTCGGCCCACGTCTGGAAGGGGAGGATGATCCCTGGCAGGACTATGACAAGTCCCGGCAAATCTTAAGAGCCACTGCCAAAAAACTCATCTTGAAAACGTAACCCCCCTTGTTGCTTTGGGAAGTGCTGCCCCGGTGTAACACCTTTGCTTTTTTGTTAACTAACAACGTCCCCGTATAATAAAGGCCACCAGTAACACTCCAACTGATGCTGCGACGGCATCAATGCCGATATCAGAAAACATAAAAGCCCGGCCGGACACATATAGCTGGTGGATTTCATCAGTGGCTGCATAAGCGAAAGGGATAAGCAGAGACACCAGGGTGCGTTTGGGGAAAGGCCAGGCATACCGGGAAACCGCCAGAGCAGATAAAATTCCCAAAACAAAAAACGCCAGACCATGAGCAGACTTCCGGACCGTATGCTGCCACCGGTCGATAAAATCTTCCTGCTCGGGGGGCGGCAGCTCTTTGAATTCCGGCACCACCAATTCCGCCCCAGTGCGAATGACCCTGCCACTCTGGGCGTTGGACTCCGGAGCGGTGCGGGCCGAGAAGGTGAAAATCAACGCCATCCATAAAAACACAAGCAGCCAGAGAAAGCTCTGGCGCAACCTATTATCGTATGTATTTCTTACCTCTTCAGTCATCTCTTCTATACTTCTTCTTTTTCTATTTGTTACCTTGTTACCGTTGTTACCCTTTTTCTAAAAGTATTTATATATAGAATCTATATAAGAAAAGTTTCTGATTTAGGGTAATAAGGGTAACAGGGTAACACTTTTCTAAACAATTATCTTCTTCTTTTTTTAGATTACTTAATTACCCTAATTACCCACTTTTTAAGAAGTATTCTATAAAAAAATATATAGGGAGTTTCTGAAAATGGGTAATCTTGAGTAATTGAGTAATCCTTTTTTCAGAACGTTTGCCGATAACGGCCAGCCACTCCAGGTATTATATCACAAAACAGGGCACCCAGGAGAAGAGAAACGAATGTTTGTTCTGGTCCACTTTCATCTATCACCTATAACCTATAACCTATAACCTATAACCTGTCACCTATCCACTATCCACTATCACCTAATCCCTATCACCTAATCCCTATCACCTATTTCCCCCATACCACCTTATCGATTATCTTCGCATAGCTCTGGATGATCTTAACCACTTTGATCGAGACATT
>CAZOZX010000120.1:0-6209 GCA_964584415.1 uncultured Syntrophomonas sp. | reverse complement strand
TAGAATAAAAGCCAGTTGATATCCAAAACCTGTTTGGCCATGTCAAAACGTCCGATAAGGCTGTAGTAGATCCCAAGGTTAAGTTTAGCCTGCACGTTTATGAAGAATTCCAAAAATATTAGAATGAAGCCTTTAACGTAACTGCCCAGGCTTACGTAAGCAAAACCAAGGTAGGAAGCGGCCCACCACATCATTACCCATGGTGACCGCAAATGCAGGTAATTGACGTTATAGGGGGATAAAATCCCCTTGGGGCGGCGTTTGTTTCTTATAGAATCGGGCTGCTTCTTTTCCATTGAATCCACCAATTACAAGTTTTATCTAGTATCTGCTAATGGGGAACAATATAATCTCTGGGAATCCTTTAAAACCGAAATCATGATCAGTAACCAAAACCTCCTGAATTCATAATATTTAATTAGAGTGATTTATGGGGGAGTTATATGATCGAATATCTAATGCAGGTAAACTTGATCTGGCTGGGAATGGGAGCCAGTTTAGCAGCGGGATTAGCTACGGGAGCAGGATCAATACCTATTTTCTTTACTCGCAATGTATCAAGAAAATTACTCGATATTCTTCTGGGTTTTGCAGCTGGAGTCATGCTGGCAGCTACATCTTTTAGCTTGATAATCCCGGCAATTGCCAAAGGGGGAGGAGGATTACCGGGAGCAACCATCACCTTGATTGGCATTTTATGCGGAGGAGCATTTATCGATTTCATCGACAAATTCTTTCCAGATACCAATTTACTCTCCAATGCAGTTAATGGAAAAGATTTTAATCAAAATGGTTCTAAGAATCACCGTTTCTTAAGGTCCGAGCTCAGTCCAAGTCTACGTAAGGTATGGCTTTTCGTTATTGCCATAACCATCCACAACTTTCCGGAAGGATTGGCTGTAGGAGTAGGTTTTGGGGATGGGGATATAATCAATGGAATCAGTCTGGCAATAGGAATTGGTCTTCAAAATCTGCCGGAGGGTTTGGCAGTTGCCTTGCCTTTGGTAAGAGAAAAATATTCATCGCTGCAAGCGTTTCTGGTTGCTTTAGCTACCGGTTTGGTAGAACCTATAGGAGGGCTTTTGGGGGTAGGACTGGTGCAGATAGCACAGCCGGTACTTCCTTTTGCATTAGCGTTTGCTGCCGGAGCGATGCTCTTTGTAATAAGTCATGAAATCATCCCTGAAACTCAAAATCATGATGGGCATTCTAAATTTGCTACACACGCTTTAATGATAGGGTTTGTATTAATGATGTTTTTGGATAATACGCTGGGCTAAATCGGCACCATTTACAGTGTCAAGGGGACGGAGTTGTTGACAACTTTTTGCGTAGTATTGTCATCAACTCGCAATAGTACAGATAGAGCCGGTACAATCACCGGCTTTTTATATGCCTTGAGCTTCACTGCTTATTTTCATGCCGGGCCTCTGCCTGGAGCTGACTGCTTACAAGAAAAACAGGCAGCAGAACCGTCCCTCTGCCTGTATATGTCTCCCGGG
Source organism: uncultured Syntrophomonas sp. (assembly GCA_964584415.1). Taxonomy (GTDB): domain Bacteria; phylum Bacillota; class Syntrophomonadia; order Syntrophomonadales; family Syntrophomonadaceae; genus PHAA01. The sequence goes on along the minus strand of CAZOZX010000120.1, from coordinate 4,707 downwards.
ATTTAAAAAGGGCAACTGGCTTTCCTATCAGCTGCCCTCTTTAAATATCGCTTTTTATTACTTCCATTCGGACGTTACCCCATGTTCGGGATGGATATTATCCTACATACTCAGTGCAGGTTCAGCTAGTTTTACCGCTGTTCCGCTGGCAAACAACATCAGCATGTCATCATGAATTACCAAGTGATCGAAAGCAATGGCGACAATAGCATCGGCGCCCATTTTCTCTGCTTTGGCGATCATTTCATCAATAGCTGCCAGCCGGGCTTGAGTCATCTGGTTTTTGTAACCCGCGGCAGCATCGCTGGTTGCAGTGGCAATGCCTGAAATGATTTCTTTGGCTACTTTCTCTTCCCAAATGGACTGTCCGGCTACCAGCCCGAGATACTCCTCTATGGAGCGATTTTCCACCGTTTGTGTAGTTGTGACAATCATACCTTTTCCTCCTCTCTCTCTCCCAAAAACACGAGACAAAAGCAACGGGAAGTCAAGTCTTGACACAGCAAACCTGGAATTTGTGGAATGGTTAATTATTTAGTTCCCTTAATTATATTCTGGCACCCATTTCTTTATTTGTCCAGAATTTAGAATATTTAACGGCAAAAGGAGGGCTTATACTGCCTGGCGGTGTCCATAAATTAAGCCGGCCAATGAAGAAGTCTCCTAAGTGTGTCATGCTGAGCGTTAGCGAAGCATCTAGCCGAGATCCTTCGTCGCCTTCGGCTCCTCAGGATGACAGAGCCAGCCCCTCAGGATGACAAATCAAGTGCTTTATCTCGAGCCGTCCCTCTGCCTGCTTCGCTACCTTCAGGAAGGTTGGATCAATAGGATAACCTTCGGGCTCCGGCATAGCTCCTGGCATAAAAGCTCTCGCTTAAGGAGGTGTAGATCACGCCGCCGGAAGTTGGCGAACTGGAATGGATGAAACGTCCGTTGCCGGCATAGATACCGACATGGTTGATAGCGGAACCGCCGGTTTTGAAAAACACCAGGTCCCCCGGGGCCAAACTGGCTTTGTCGACCCGGGTCCCGACGCTGGCCTGGCTGGCTGCGGTGCGGGGCAGGGTGACGCCAAAGTGTTTATAGACATACTGGGTAAATCCGGAACAGTCAAACCCGGATGGGGTAGTACCGCCATATTTATAGGGAGTCTTCAAATACTGGGCCGCATATTGCAGCACCGCCGTGCGGGAAGTTGTACCGGAACGACTGGGGGTAGGGGCGGAAACTTGGGCCACTTTGACACTCTGATCCGGCTGGCCAGCCACTAGCAGCGTCTGGCCCAGTGACAGGGCCTCACTTTTTAAATTGTTGAGCGCCTGCAGTTGGGCAACAGTAGTATGATAAGCAGCGGCGATGTCCCACAGGGTGTCGCCAGATTTAACCGTATAGGTTGTAGTAACCGGGGTTGGAGCCGGTGCGGGCTGGGATGCCTCCGCAGGGCTGGCATCGTCAGAGATAGAGTCGGTGGCGGGATCGCCGTTTGCCAAACCTTCGCTGTCAGCTGCAACGGGAGCCACCGCCATAATGGCTGTCTGTTCAGCATTATAGGCATTGTAGGCGTATTTTCCGGCTGCCAACAGGGCCAAACATATCATAAGCAAAAAAGTGATGTGGATCCGTTTATTAATTTTCATTTACCTGTACCTTTCATGATTAACATACCTTATATACTATATATGACATCGAACCGTTATTATCCTGCCTTGGACCTGGATGAACATTGGATACATATTTTGGCACCCGGGCTGAGCCCTTGATAAATGGGGATTTAGCGAAATTTCTGTATTGCCTGTATTGACATATAAAATATTAGTATTTAAACTAAGGGACAGCATAAGGAAAAAACTTAATAATTTGGTGATAAGGAGAAACCTAATAAGGCGGCTCTAAATAACCAATATATTTATGAATAGCTTAGCTGGCTAGATTGCCTGGCTGGTGGAGTTATATTCGTAAATGTATTGGTTTTTTTATTTTCTTGGGGAGGGATAAGAAAATGTCATCAATTTATAGAATTTATTTCAATGATTGTTGTACAGATTCTGCGCCGGAGTGTAAATTTGATGAACGTCAGCGTAAACAAAAACAGCACGCGTTGAAAATCCACATGGAAAAGTATTTTAAGGAAAAGCTGGGGAAAGGCCCTGATCATACCAGAATCGTTATTTTGAATGATATGCTGGTGATCCGGGGTGAACGCTTTTTGACCGAACCGGAAAAGTTTATCGTAAAAACGGTTGAAGGGAGCAAGGTTATAAACCAATCCCGCATGCATGTAGCCAGGCAGCACGCTATTGACAATATGCCTTATATTGAGCGGTTATTAGGGGCCAAGGCTATCCATCAGACGTATATGGTGGAAGCCGAAAATGATTTTTGGATGCATGTTATTATTTTTGATCGAGTCCTGACTGATTAAAATAAACCGCAGCTAAATACCATGGCAGATATGGGAGATACCATTGGGTCGCTCCAATATGGACCAGTATTTTTGGGTGAATTCATCTTAGGGGTGAATCCGGCCAAAATGCTGGTTATTTCTTTCTGGGGGAAGGGGGTAATCAACAACCGCAATATATTTCGTAAGAAAAAATAACCCAAATAAAAATTTTAAGAAGGTGGAATCTATAATGGGTAAATTGGACGGCAAAGTAGTAGTGGTGACAGGTTCAGTATCAGCTATCCCAGGTTTTGACTCTATCGGGTCAGCAACCGTTCGGGAAGCATTAGATGAAGGTGCAAAAGGGGTAGTTGTGTCCGATGTTAACGACAAACTAGGGGAAGCATTTGTTAAGGAATTAAATGATAAATATGGTGCGGGACACGCCATTTATGTTCACACTGATGTTTCTAAATCTAAAGAGGTTGAAAAACTTTTCGAAATTACCGAACAGACTTATGGAACTGTAGATGCAATACTGGCGAATGCCGGTGTGGTAACGGCCGAGGATTTTGATAAAGATCCGGAAGAAGTCCTAAAATCCCGTAAATTTATCCAGAGTATTAATGAAGACGGAGTATTCTATACAGCGCTGTATGGTTCCCGTTTAATGATGAAACACGGAACCAAAGGTTCTATCGTGATGGTTTCCAGTATTCACGGGGTTGCCGGTCGTCCCAAGGTTATAAATTGTGAAACCGGTGAAGTCCTGATTGATCGTTTCAATTTGATTCAGTACACCATGGGCAAACATGGTGTGGTGGGCTTATCCAAAGCCTTAGCCCTGGAATTGGCGGAATATGGTATACGCGTAAATACGGTAAATCCCGGCTATATTATGACCCCCTTATTCCAAGCCGCTGTAGCCGCTGATAAAAATGATCTGGCAGCCCAAGATTCATTGGCCACCGAAGCGTTTGACTTTGCTCAATTAGCAGCCTTACATCCATTATGTAATGATCCGGTCAAAGATAAAGAAATCGTTCCTCGTGGTAATTATGGCGGCCGCATGGGAGTCCCTGCTGAAATTGCCAAGCCGGCTGTATTCTTAATGTCAGAGGAGGCATCCTTCATAACCGGGCAAAAAATGGTTATTGATGGGGGTTATACGGCCAGCTAGAAATTAGGCTTTCATTGTGTATCCCAGAGGGTTTTTCCGCAAGGAAGGGCCCTCTGGGGCCTTTTTTTACAGGCACCGGCAGTCAGTCGGAAAGGGTTCTATTGCCGGTTAGCTGCCAAAAAATATATTTGCATTTCTTACCGGTTAGCTAACCGGTCTTTTTATTTCCGAAAAACTTCGGCCCCGTTACACAAAAAGTATCGCGTTGGTTGATTTTATTAACCAAAGTTGAATGCCAATCCATTGATTAACATCATCCAGCCTACTAAGATATAGGCAAGAGGTGATTGAAATGAAGGAAATCAATATTGCCAAGGTGCTGGTCAAAAAGCGCAAGGAAAAGGGAATTACCCAGGATGAGTTAGCCAACTATATAGGCGTTTCCAAGGCTTCGGTTTCGAAGTGGGAGACCGAACAGAGTTATCCCGATATCACCTTTCTGCCCCAGCTGGCGGCCTACTTCAACATCAGCGTAGACGATTTGATTGACTACCAGCCGCAGATGACCAGGGAGGATATCCAGAAGCTGTATCGCAAGCTGTCGGCCGATTTTGGTTCCAAACCAATTGATACGGTGCTGAAAGAGTGCCGGCGGGCCATCAAGAAATACTATGCCTGCTTTCCATTGCTGCTGCAGATGGGGATCCTGATGGTCAACCATGTCGAGCTGCTGAAGGGCTCGCCCCAGGCCGCCAAATTGATTGAGGAGGCCAAGGCGCTGTTTGTCCGGGTCAGAGAGGAAAGTGACGATGTATCCTTGACCAAGAAGGCGCTGTACATGGAAGCCTACTGCTGCCTGGCTGCCGGGGATGCCAATGGTGCCCTGGTACTTCTGGAGGATAGTATCGAACCGGCCCTGCCGCCGGAGATGCTGCTGGCCTCAGCCTACCAGCTGACCGGGCGGATCGAGGATGCCAAACAGGTGCTGCAAGTGGGGATTTATCAGAATATCGTGGTCCTGTTCAATTTCTTCCCGGCCTACCTGCGCTTGAGCATGGACGATCCCGCTAAATTTGACGAGGTGCTGCGGCGTGCGTTGGTTGTTGCGGATCTGTTCGACATGAAGCACCTGCACCCGGGAGTCCTGGTAGGCCTGCACATCTGTGCCGCCATGGGGTATGCCGCTCAGAATAACCATGATAAG
>CAZOZX010000119.1:0-6299 GCA_964584415.1 uncultured Syntrophomonas sp. | reverse complement strand
TGGGCGCGATGTTGTTCTTCAGTGGCCTGGACCTGATCCGCCCGGTTAAAGTTAAAGGAAACAATGAGTATTTCGTTTTTGCCGCCGTAATTGTTCTCAGCGTCGGCTTCAACCCCGGCATCGCCTTCCTGGTTGGGGTGCCTTTATGGTTTATACTGCGTAAGGGCTGGCTTAAGGTTTGATCACGGGCTTTTCCAGCCTCAGCCAACCAACTGGCTGGGTACCGTCCCCGATATTATAGCGGCCTGATTTAATGGACAATGGCAATACCTGCCGTGTATGCCCCTCCACATTTTGCTGGACCACTTCGATAAAATCATCCCCAACTTTGCTTATGATCGCCACGTGTCCATATTGGCCGTACGTAAAAACCAGCAGGTCGTCCACCTGGGGTTTGTCAATACTGCCATTTCGGTACTGCAGCAATCCCCGGCGATGGTTCAGTTTGCCGGAAGGCACCCGGTTATCCAAAAAGTCCTTGGCGTTGCCAAAGGTATCAGGCATACGGTGCTTAAGTGCTTCAAAGTAGAATCGTTTAACAAACTCTACACATTGCCATTTCTGGCCGTAATAATAGCCGTCATTACTGTAATACTGGCCATGGCTGCAATCAACATCGCTGCCGTTGTAATAAACGGCTACACCCTTGTAGTTATCAATAACAGCACCGATTTTCGGGTCAGAACATTTATGATATCCCAATGATAACAGCAATAGAATAATAATGAAGGCGCCCGCCCGGATAATCCTTTTCCGCCGGGCTATTCCATAATAGCCCCGGTAATAAGGAGAAATTCTGAAAGTACGCATGAGATATTCCTCATTAGGCATAAGCAAATCGAATCGCCACATTTAAAGATATGCGACAACAATCGCCAAAATAGCCGGTTGTTCAAAATAGAGCTAACCGTTTCCATTATTGTGTCGGCCCGGCTGGTATAGAGTTGCAGCCCTCATTTACCTCACAGTTGAAATGACATACAAATATCTTTAGAATGTAGTAATTGGAGGCAGCAATATGAAGTTAATCAGTGCGTGTCTTTGTGGCGTCAACTGCAAATATAACGGCGGGAACAATCTTAATCCCTATTTTTCGGAATTACTGGCGGATGGCGAGCTGCTGCCGGTCTGCCCGGAACAGCTGGGCGGTCTGCCCACCCCCCGGAGTGCCTGCGAGATAGCCGGCGGGACGGGTAAAGATGTAATTACCGCATCGGCCCTGGTCATCAACCGCAATGGTCTAGATGTAACCTGCGCGTTGATGAAAGGTGCGGAGGAAACCCTTAGTCTGGCCATCCATGCCAATGTGGACGGGGCCATTATGAAAAGCGGGAGTCCTTCATGTGGTAATGGAGCTATTTATGACGGCACCTTTACCCGTAAAATGATCGAGGGTGACGGGGTGACCACGGCCATGCTCAAGCAGCACGGTTTCCAGGTTTGGAACGAACAAGAATTCCTGCGTGAAAAAGGAGTGCACCAAATTGAAAGCAGTTAGTCTCTTTTCCGGCGGATTGGATTCCATGCTGGCGGTTTGTGTTATTAAAGAACAAGGTATCGAAGTAATTGCAGTAAATTTCGTCTCCCCTTTTTTCGGGGCTGATCCGGCCAATCGAGCCGCTGCTGAACAGTTAGGTGTCGAATACCAGGAAATTGAAATCGGCCCGGCTTATATGGAGATATTGAAAAACCCTGTTTATGGTTATGGCAAGAATTTTAATCCTTGTATAGACTGTCACGGCTTTATGCTGAAAACAGCCGGGATGTTCATGAAAGAGATCGGGGCCCGCTTTCTTATTACCGGCGAAGTGCTGGGAGAACGGCCTATGAGTCAAAATAAACCGGCTCTGTACAAGGTCGAAAAGCTTTCAGGCTATCAAGGTCTGGTACTGCGGCCACTTTCAGCTCTGCTGCTGGAACCTACTATCCCCGAAACAGAGGGCTGGGTAGATCGCAGCCGGTTGTTGGATATCAGCGGCCGCAGCCGCACCCGGCAGATCCAGCTGGCTGAGCACTACCAGATCAAAGAATACCCTACCCCGGCGGGTGGGTGCCTGTTGACCCAGGAGAACTTCTCCAAACGGCTGAGGAAGATATTTGCAGTTCAACCCTATATTCCCGCTGGTGATCTGGAGATTTTAAAGGTGGGACGCCATTTTTATCTGAATGAAAATGTCCTTTTGGTAGTAGGGCGCAATCACAACGAAAATGAACGCATAAACAAAATAGCCCGCGGCGGGGATTACCTGTTTAAGGTAACCGACCGTCCCGGGCCGCTGGGTCTGTTAAGAGTCTTTAATTATGCTGAAGAACCGGATTTAAGTTTCGCCGCTGCCATTGTAGCTCGTTATAGCGACTCCCGTGATCTCGATCTGGCTAATATGGCAGTTACCCATCTCCGCGAGACTTCTTCGCTTATGGTTCGGCCCCTGCGGCCGGATGAAGTGCCGTCATCGGTTTAACTAAACAAATATCCTTGGATCTATCTGTTTAAACATGGCCTCATAACCCTTTTGCGTCGGATGGGCCCCGTCAGCCAAAAGAAATTCACTGCGAATACGCCCCTGCTCGTCAAAAAAGGCTGCGCCAAAATCGATCACCGGGAGACTTTTTTCCCGGGCATACTCTGTGACCCATGCCCGCACTCTCGCCATCCGCCGCTCCTCTTCCGGGTAGTCTATAGCCGGGGGCGTTCCTAATATTACTTTGATCCCTTCAGCCAAAGCATTTTCCGTCATGGTCTTAAGATTCAATATTATCCGGTCATAGCTGACCTGGCAGATTACATCGTTACTCCCGCCCATTATGACCACATGGGTAGGATGGTAGTTCAGAACCGAACGCTCGAAACGATAGCGCATATCACCGGTGGTGTTGCCGTTGATGCCTTGGTTGATTATTTCCATATCCAGAACCTTCTCCAGCATGTGCACCCATGAATACATGGGACCATATGGGAACCCCCAGGTCAGACTGTCACCTATACACACAATTTTCATTTTGGCCTGGTCCAATATTGATCCCCCGCTCCTACTGAGTCAGCTCTTCCAATCGGGTGATGACATCATTCAGCTTATTGATGTTGTTGCCGTATCCAGCCCAATCCCCTGATTTAAGGCTGTTGTTTGCCTGATCATAATACTGCCTCGCAATCTGAGCCAGCTCGGCTACCGAAACATTTGCACCAGTTGTATCCGGAACAGGGGTGGCTGGTTTAGGTGTGGTTGTTTCTTGCCCGCCAAATAAGGCTACCAGAGCCTTGTCCAGGGACTCCTCCATTACGACTTTATTACCGTAAGCAGCAATGATTCTCTTCAATTCCGGCATAACACTGGTTTGGGCCTGCAAATAGAGAGGCTCGATATACAGGATCGAATTATTGATAGGAATAACCAACAGGTTGCCCCGCAGCGCACTCGAACCCTTCTGATCCCAAAGGGTCAGCTGCCGTGAGATTTCGGTATCCTGGTTAATACGCGATTCTATCTGCATCGGCCCGTAAACCGTCTCCTGCTTGGGGAAATGGTATACTAGCTTTTTGCCATATTCGGCTCCGTCCATCCGGGCACACATCCAGGCAATCATGTTAGGCCGGCCATTCGGTGTATAAGGAAGCATAAGGATATACTCGGCCGTATTTGAACCCGGCAAACGCATTATTATATAGTATGGTTCGATCGGAGCCTCGGCCCCGCCTGTTAATTCACTGGGTACCACCCAGATATCTTCCTTGTTATAAAAGACACCGGGATCACTCATATGATAGGTACTGTAGATACTAGCCTGAATGCTGAATAAATCCACCGGATAGCGGATATGAGGTTTAAGTCCGGCTGGCATTTCTTCGATCGGTTTGTACAAAGCCGGGAAAATCTTCTGATAGGTTTGTATTAACGGATCCTGAGGATCGGATACATAGAAATTCATTTCCCCGGTATAGGCGTCGCACACTATTTTGACGGAATTGCGGATATAATTGGTCCTGGCCTGGTCAAACGGCTGTGAATATGGATATTTATCCGAGTAAGTATAAGCATCCAACATCCAGAATAGTTTACCATCCGGGTCAATTACTATATAGGGATCATCATCATAACGTAAATAGGGAGCAACCTTCTTGGTCCGGCTAACAATATTACGATTCATGAGTACCATGCTCTGATTGGAAATGTCGGAAGAGAGAATCATTTTATAATCCTTAAGTACCCAACTCAGCATCAGGCGCCGGGTCCAGGACCCGACCGGTATGCCTTCACCACCCTGGTACTGGGTAAATACATTCTGATCTCCCATGGGGTAATCAAACTCATCCTGTTTGGTGTTAACAATTACGTAATTATCGGTTTTCTCACCGAAATATAATTCCGGTCTGGTAACCTTAATATTGGTACTGGCTTGAGGGGGAATATCCTTAATATAGAAGTTGGGAAAACCCTCCTGGGCAATCTCGGTTACTGGGCTCATAACCAAACCATAACCATGGGTAAACATAAGGCGTTGGTTGACCCATGTCTGGGCCTGCTCAGGTGTTTGCTCTATTTCCCGGGCGGACAGCATGACCTGGCGGTAGCGCCCATTTATAGTATAGCGGTCAATATCGACATCATTAAACACGTAATAGGGACGCAGTTCCTGCAGGCTCTTGTAGGTGTCTCCGATAGGTTTCCAGTCCCACAAGCGTATATTGCTGATGGTGGCGTCGTTGTTCTTGATATCATTCATGGTTAGATTAGTGTTTATATTGAATTCTTGGTTTTCTACCTGATCCAGTTCATATGCCTGGCGGGTGAATTGAATTCCGGTTTCGATATACTGTTTCTCGCGGTTGAACTCGTTGGGCTGAACCACAAATTTCTGCATCAAGGACGGGTAAAATCCCCCCAGCACAATGGCCAACACCATCCATGCCCCTATGCTGTAAAGAATCCAGCGGAACCTCTTGGCATACAAATTGAACAATAATAGCGCTGCGACCACCAAAGCAACAACCATTAGCACCTGGTTGCTCACCAAGCGGGCATGTATATCGGTATAAGTGGCGCCAAATACCGCCCCTTTGCTGGAATATAAGATGTTATAGGTAGCCAGCTTATAGCCCCAGGCCTTTAACCCGAAAATAGCAACCAGCAAAACTGTCATATGACTTTTAGCAAAGGTAAAATCTTCCCAGTCAATCATGAATAGCTCAGAGGACGCATTAAGCAGGTAAATCATGCCCACTATAAAGGCTGTTGCCAACAATAAAGTCATTAGCTGGCCGTAGGCGAAGTGATAAAAAGAAAGGTTAAAAAAATAAAATCCCAGGTCTTTGCCAAAAACCGGATCAGTGGTTCCAAACGGAGTCTTATGCAAATACTGCTGCAGTATAAGCCAGTTATTCCCCAGGGCACTGCTGACTATATAGGCGCCAAACAAAGCAGCCGCTAAAAATATCCACTTTTGATATTCTCCCCGCAGCAAATTACCCCAGCCAGCCAGGTGCTGGTTGATAAAGATTACATCGGGATTCTCATTTGACGGTTGAGGTCCATCGTGTTCAGGATGTTCATTTCTTTTAGTCAGCCATAGATTACCCCATATGAAAAGAAAGGCCACTACAAAAATACTGACCAGCAATCCTAACCGATTAACTAATGTTATGCTGAATACCTGGCTGAAATTTATCGATTTGAACCAAAGCCAGTCCACATAGTAGCTGTTCAAGTCGGAAAGGATCCAGACCAAAATTATCAACCCAACAATTTTTAAGAGGGTCCAGTTAGATTTGTTCTCCATGGTATACCTCCTGCTTGGAATATTCCGGTTTATTAAGTAATATCGCTAATTTGCTGCGATGCTATGTCAAATTACTTTCCCGCAGAGCTTGTCTCATGAATTTAAGCTTTAGTTTAATTATTTTGGTCAGATTTTATTGAGGGTGACGGATTATTAAAAATTTCGTCTTATTTCTGATTTTACTGGATATTTATTATTGTTTATATCTAAGCATGTTTAAATTTGTTGTTTATTCAAGTCCGGGTTATGACTATTTAAGGTTAACGGTGAGCTGGCGTTGCTAGGCCCAGCCGGGCAATTTTATCTACAACATCTTCAAAACTCATACCTTTGGCTCGAGCTGCATCTGGCACCAAGCTCATTTCAGTCATGCCCGGTATTGTATTTATCTCCAGGACATATGGATTCTGATCAGCATCGATTATGAAATCGACCCGGGCTACTCCCCTGCAGCCCAGAGACTTAAACACTTTTTGGGCCATCACCCCGACCTTGTCCTGAATCGCCATATCGACCCGGGCGGG
>CAZOZX010000118.1:0-6309 GCA_964584415.1 uncultured Syntrophomonas sp. | reverse complement strand
CGCACAAGGCACACGATTTTGAGTCGCGCTCGTCTGCCAATTCCGACACTCTGGCATGTTCGGTTGGCGCCAATGATGACGCAAACATAATTATAAGTTCAGCCGCCATTCTTGTCAAGATTAGTGCCGGGTACCCAGCATATGGCCAGTTTAGCAGTCGTTTATTAAGCAGGGTAAAAACGATATAATTAACGACAGGTTACATAATAGAAGTTCACGCTTGAGGGGATGAATCGATGCCTGATAAAAGGATCATGTTGTTAGACGGGAACAGCCTGCTGTTCCGGGCTTTTTATGCTTTGCCGCTGCTCCAGACCAAGGACGGGGTATATACCAACGCGGTGTACGGTTTCCTGACTATGATGAACCGGGCCATTCGGGAACTGCAACCGACTCACATACTGGTGGCCTTTGACCGGGACCGAGTAACCTTCCGTAACGAAACTTTTAGCGAATACAAAGCCCATCGCCTGGAGACCCCGCAGGAATTGGGCAACCAGTTCGCGCTGGTCCGGGAGGTCCTGGAGGCCTTGAATATCGATTACCTGGAAATGCAGGGCTATGAGGCTGATGACATTATCGGAACCTTGAGCCTGAGGGCAGAGCAGGAGGGCATGGAGTGCATAATAGTCACCGGCGACAATGACAGCCTGCAGCTGGTTTCGGACTGCACCCTTGTCTACATGACCAAGAAAGGCATCAGTGAAATCGAGATTTATGATCCGGCCAAAGTTAAAGATAAATGGGAAGTGGACCCCGAGCAGATGATTGAGATTAAGGCTCTGATGGGTGATTCATCCGATAATATTCCGGGTGTGCCCGGGGTTGGACCCAAAACCGCTGTGAAACTGATAAAAGAGTATGGCAGCCTGGAGAATCTGTATGAACACCTGGATCAGGTGAGCGGTAAAAAATTAGTGGAGAATCTGCAGCAGTACAAGGACCAGGCCTATATGAGCCGGCACTTGGCTACCATAGTCCGGGATATGCAGATTGAAAAGCAGCTGGACGAATTTGCAGTAAAGGATATTAAACGGACCGAACTGGTCCCATTGTATCAGCGCCTGCAGTTTACTAACTTCCTCAACGCATTGCAGGAGACTACCCCAGTTCCGGTCCAGGCAGCCGGGGATATAGAGGCCCTTGAGTTAAAAACCCAGGATCAAGTGCTGGAAATGAGGGAGAAAATCCCCGCGGAAGGGATCGCTCTTCATTTGGAGGCAGATTACCACCATCCCATGTGGGCTAAAATCGAGAAGATATTTATAGCTGAGCCAGAGCAAGTATTCCTCCTGGATATGTCTGACCAGGTTGAGGACAAGCTGAAATGGCTCAAACCTTTGCTGGAGGACCGATCGGTTCCCAAGTATTTGCATAATGTTAAGTTTGCCCAGGTTCTTCTGCTCAAATATGGCATTAAACTGCAGGGGGTATTGGGTGACACTTTGCTTTTTACCTATGTGCTGGATCCATCCTTCCCCAGCGAGGAATTGGGTGCTACCGTTGCTCACCACTTGCAGCTGGATACCACCAACAGCACCAACGCTTTTTTGACCGCCCAAATCAAGCCGGTCTATGACCTGTTGGCCGAGCAAGCTCCCCAGGAATTGCAGGAACTGCTGGATGAGGTTGAAATGCCGCTATCCGATATTCTGGGTAGGATGGAGTTTTGCGGAATCAAGGTCGATAAGAAAACCCTGGCGTCGATCGCTGAAGACCTGGGGGCGCGCATCTTGAAGCTGGAAACCCGGATCGAGGATTTGGCTGGCTCTTCGTTCAATATCAATTCGCCCAAGCAGCTGGGCAAAGTTCTGTTTGAGGACCTGGGTCTGCCCACCGCCCGCAAAACCAAGAGCGGTTACTCTACCAGCCAGGAGGTGCTGGAGGGCCTCTTCCTCGAGCATGAGATAATCCCTAATATCCTGGAATACCGGCAGTTGGCCAAGTTGAAATCAACCTACGCCGATTCACTCCAGAACCTTATCCATCCTGACACCGGCCGGATTCATACTATCTTTAAGCAAGCCATTACTGCCACCGGGAGGCTTTCCAGCGTGGAACCCAACCTGCAGAACATTCCTATCCGCATGGAGGAAGGCCGCCGGATCAGGAAGGCTTTCGTGGCGACAGATAAAAACTGGGTGATATTCTCGGCAGATTATTCCCAGATTGATTTGCGGGCCCTGGCTCACATCAGCGGGGACGCGACCCTGATCGATACCTTTAAAAAAGAAATAGACATCCATACCCGTACTGCTTCGGAGATATTCAATGTGCCCATTGAAAAGGTAGACAGCGATTTGCGCCGCAAGGCTAAAGCGGTAAACTTTGGCATAATCTATGGAATCAGTGAATTTGGCCTGGCCCGCAATACCGGGGTCAGCCGCCAGGAGGCCGGGAGGTTTATCACCGAGTACTTGGATGCCTATCCGGGGGTCAAACAATACATGCATGATATTGTGGAATTCGGCACCGAGGTTGGTTATGTGGAGACTATCCTGAAACGCCGCCGTTATTTACCCGATCTGCGGGCCAAGAATAAGATGGTGCAGTCCTTCGCCCGCCGTATGGCTCTAAATACCCCGATCCAGGGCAGTTCTGCCGATATCATTAAGCTGGCCATGCTTAAAGTCGAAGCCGCTTTACAGGAACGGCAGTTACAGTCGCGCATGTTATTGCAGGTGCATGATGACCTGGTCATGGAGGTGCGCCGGGAGGAACTCGAAGAAGTGGCCGCCCTGGTGAAAAAATGCATGGAAGAAGCCTATGTTTTGAAGGTCCCCCTGCTGGTGGCTATGAAAGCGGGCAGCAACTGGTATGACATGCAAAACTGGGAATAAGAAGATAAGACGATTGAGGAGGGGAGTTCATGCCAGAGTTACCAGAGGTAGAGACCATAAGGAACTCCTTAAAAAGCATAATAGGAGCCCGGATCACAAGTGCTGATTTTAGGCGCCTGGATATCATTAAGCGGGAGGATTTTACTCCCCGCGAGTTAGACGGAGCAGCTATTACCGATATTGGCCGGCGGGGCAAATTTTTGATCCTGCACTTGGACAATGGGAATTCGCTGGTGGTCCATCTAGGGATGAGCGGGCGTTTTTACCTGGTGCCCAGCGAGGAAGAGGTGGAGGCACCCCATGTGCATCTTATAATTTATCTGGATAATGAGCATAAATTGATATTCCAGGATCCCCGCCGTTTTGGAGGAATACGCTTATGCCGTGATCTGCAGCCGGTATTTGCCCATATGGGAGTAGAGCCGCTGTCACCCCGGTTTACAATCAATTACCTGACCGGGATATGCAAAGGCCGCCAGGTGGCTATAAAGAACCTGCTCCTCAACCAATGCCTGATCTCCGGTATTGGAAATATCTATGCCGACGAAGCCTTATTCAGATCGAGAATAAGAGGCACCCGGCCAGCGGGATCGCTGAGTTCAGCGGAGATCAAACGGCTGCATCGGGCCATCCGCGACGTCCTGCAGAAAAGTATAGATGAACAGGGGACTACCTTCCGCGACTACCGCAATGGTTTCAACCAAAAGGGTAATTTTCAGAATTTCCTCCAGGTCTACGGCAAGACCAACCAGGCCTGTCCCCAATGCGGACGCCCCATCGAAAAAGAGATTATTGGCGGCCGCGGCAGCCATTACTGCGCTCACTGCCAGAAATAAGCAGCTCTCACACCTTCCTCTCCATATTCATATAGTAGCAATAAAATGGATATAGATTGGGAGTGGCAAGTTTGGGTTTCTTGGTCATCGCTCTTTTTGCGCTGGCGGTTAGCTCCGATGGATTTGCGGTAGGTCTGGCCTACGGGGTCAGAAAGATAAAAATACCGCTGCTATCGCTTTTAATTATCTGTGTCGCCTCGGCGAGTTCGGTCACCCTGGCTATGCTGCTGGGCCGGGGGCTATCGACTTTGTTGGCGCCGGCTGCGGCTGCACGATTGGGCGCATGTACCATCATCGCGGTTGGATTGTTCTTTCTTATGCAGCTGGTACGCGACCGGATTGGGGCGATCAAAGATGATGGAGATGACCCGCTGCTTTCCTTTCAAATCAAATCCCTGGGAATAATCATCCAGATATTAAAAGAGCCCTCCAGCGCAGATTTCGACCGGTCCGGGGAGATCGGCATCCGGGAGGCGTTTTTCCTTGGTTTGGCCCTGGCTATGGATGCCTTCGGAGCTGGGATCGGCATTGCCCTGGCCGGCTATAATATTTTGTTCACTGCACTAAGTGTGGGTATGCTAAAATTCTTATTAGTCAGCAGCGGCCTGATATTGGGAAGACGGGTGAGCAGCGAGCGCTGGGAGAAACTGTCTTCCGTGCTGACAGTCTTGATCCTGCTAACCATAGGAATACTAGAACTAATCCGTTAATGGAGATAAATATGAAGATAATTGGGTTAACCGGTGGTATCGCCAGCGGCAAAAGCACGGTTTCTGAGACTCTGGCCCAACTGGGGGCTATTATCATCGACGGCGACAAGATAGGGCATCAAGCCATGGAACCGGGGCAGCCAGCCTATGAACAGGTGGTTAAACATTTCGGCTCCGGGATACTAAACGAAGATAAGACCATTGACCGCACCAAGCTGGGAGCGATTGTTTTTTTTAATCCCGAACAGATGAAAGCTCTCAATCGTAATACCTGGCCTTGGATTTTTCAAAGCGTCAGGGATCAGATAGAGATGAAACGGCTGTCCCACCCTAATGCAGTCCTGGTCTTGGATATCCCGTTGCTTTTTGAAGGCGGATGGGACAAACTATGCGACGTAGTCTGGGTGATCTGGGTCGATCGTGAAACTCAGATAACCCGGCTTATGGCCCGTAACTCTCTAACCAGGGAAGAGGCGATCAAGCGTATCGACTCACAAATGTCACTGGATGAGAAAGCTCAGCGGGCTGATGTCGTTATTGATAATACGGGCAGTATCGAACAAACCCTTAGCCTCGCCACCAGATATTACCTAGATATTTTGCACAGTACCCCAATTTGATGTTGTAACGGCAGGCTGGGAGGTTTTTCTTTGCGTCGAACTAAACATAATCGTCTGAAAAAGTTGCTGTGGATGACCATAGCTCTTTTCCTGGCAGTGGTGGCCACTTTCCCTAATTGGATCACGGTCTTTTATCCGCTTCCTCACAAAGAACTGGTCTACTCTATGGCGGCCCAATATGACGTTGATCCGTTACTGGTGTTTGCTGTCATCCGGGCCGAAAGTAAGTACCAGACCTGGGCGGAGTCACCGGTAGGCGCCAAAGGGCTAATGCAGATTATGCCCGAAACGGCAGACTGGATTGCCGGGGAAATGAAATTGAAGAATTTTAAAGTAGAGGACCTGTATGATCCTGAGACCAATATCCGAATGGGGTGCTGGTACCTGGGCGATCTGCAGACAGAATTCAATGGTGATATACCATTGACTGCAGCTGCTTACAATGCCGGACGGGGCAAGGTGAAGCAATGGCTGCAGGAGGGAAAATGGGATGGTGATGCCGACCATCTTGATTCGATTCCATTTCCTGAGACCCAGCGCTATGTAAGAAGTGTGCTGAGTAACTACAGGGCGTACCAATCCATATATGACAAATGAGCTGACAAAAGATACTGGTTTAAGACCACTGCGGTGGTTTTTTTTTATTTAGCAGGCCGTTTGAAACTAATGACAGCGCATCCTGGGATATACTCGTGGGACAATCTGAATACTGGGACAGACCTGGGCATATAATATGGCAGGAGCAGTTTGGGGAGGTTATGTAAATGTCCAAATACAGATCAAAGTCACGATACAGATACCGGTTAGGCTTCACTGTGCGGCAAAAGACCCTCTTGGCAGTGGGTCTGATTATTTTAGCCGCGGGTGGCTTAATGGCTATTCGCCACGCTGTTTATGTTATGACCATGAGCAGCCGGCCGATGCAAATAGCAACGGTGAAGCCTATCGACAACCTGCAGCCGGCCTTGCTGGCCAATCATTCTCAGGTGCTGGCTGCCAGCGCTATTTACGAAGGCCTGGTATATTATGACGAGGAGAGTGCTGAGGTCAAACCGCTGCTGGCGGAAAAGTGGGAATATAGCGAGGACAGCAAGACCTTGACCATGGAAATACGGAAAGGAATTGTCTTCAGTAACGGCAAGGAATTAAATGCCTATGCAGTTAAAACAGCCTGGGAGAAAAACCTGGCCGCTACCAGCGATTGGTCCAATCAATGCCTGTTTTTAAGAATTGGCGGCAGCGGTGAATTCCTGAATGGCAAACTCAAGGAAATATGGGGTATTGAAGTGGTCAATGACCGTAC
>CAZOZX010000117.1:0-6326 GCA_964584415.1 uncultured Syntrophomonas sp. | reverse complement strand
CCTGCCAATCCGAAACCGGATCCAGCCGGCCGAAGAAGAAGCGCAGGATCTTGGGTTCTTCAACAAATTTCAACCCGCCTACCAGTTCACGATTCTGGTATAGCCAGGAGATTCTGTCAATCGCATATTTGACCTGGGATAGAGTAAATACCCGCCGCGGCAGAGCCAAACGCAGCAGTTCCATCTCAGCCATGGGCTCGATTCCGTTTTCATCCCGCTGTTCTGACATGGTGCCTCTCTCCATGCCTCTTACCCCGCTGGTGATATATACCGCGGTTGCCAGGGCTCCAGCTGGATACTGGGACTGAGGAACGTGGGACAGGAAACCCAGTGCATTAAGGTGGCAGCCCAGGCCGCCGGCCGGGGTAACTACCGGTACCCCCCGTCTCTTGAGTTCATTGACCATATATTCAATAAATATTGGCCCCTGGCTGATCATGTCCTCATCCATGGTTTCTTCTAGACCGACGGTCATAGCTTCCATTTCCCGCACTGACATGCCGCCGTAGGTAAGGAACCCTTCATACAGTGGTACCAGCTCACGCATCTTCAGGAACAGCGACTCATCATTGGTACAAATTCCGCCGCCGCGGGCACAACCTAATTTACGGGCGGAGAAATAAATGATGTGGCACAGGTCGCTCATAGCTTTGGTGATCTCCGGGATGCTCATATCCTTACAGGCTTCTTCACGGGCCTTGATGAAATACAGGTTATCGGCTAGCAGGCTGGCATCCATGACTAACAAGAGTCCATATTTGTCGCAGACCTCGCGTACCTGGCGCATATTCTCCAGGGAGTAAGGCTGTCCGCCGATCAGGTTGGTGCCAGCTTCCAATCGCACATAGGCGATCTTGTCGGCCCCATTTTCCTCGATAAAGGCCTTCAGCCTGGGTATATCGGTGTTACCTTTGAAGGGATAATCGCTCTCAATCTCGAGTCCTTCAGGTATTACTACCTCCTCGACCCGGCCCCCATTTAACACGATGTGGGATTTAGTGGTGGTGAAATGGAAGTTCATCGGCACTATCGAACCGGGGGTAACGAAAGTCTGGGATAGGATATTTTCAGCCGCGCGGCCCTGGTGGGTGGGCAGGAAATATTCCATGCCGAAGATCTCCTGTAGTTTCTTAAGCAGCCGGGTAAAGGTCTCAGATCCGGCATAACTGTCGTCCGCCACCATCATTGAGGCCAGCTGCTGGTCGCTCATGGCATTGACACCGCTGTCGGTTAGCATGTCCATGAAGACATCCCGGTTGTTAAGCAGGAAAGTGTTGTTACCCGCTTCCCTCATGTAGGTTAACCGCTCATCTACATTGGGGAGGTTAAGTTTCTGTACTATCCTCACTTTATGCATCTCAAGGGGTACGTCGTCACCAAAAAAGAATTTTATCTTCGACACTAATCAATCACTCCTTGTTTCATAATTAATCGGAATATTGGATCGATTTTTTGCGTTTCCAACCCTCCTTCGCTGCGCCGATAGGCAATAAAAAAGCACTCCCGGCGAGTGCAGACCAATCAGGATTATGTACCTTCCCTACCTACCACTCTACCAGCTACCATCATTTTGTGAGTTCCTACATTCCAAGGTGCTTCCGTTCTACAATACTAAAATTATAACTAATATCCGTATTGGTGTAAATAGCGATGGCATTTTACCGGTTATATAAGAGCTAGCAGGTTGTGTCATACAGAGCGGAGCGAGGAATCTCCGCAGGGGATAGATTCTTCACTGCGTTCAGAATGACATTATTCTGTCTTCTGAATGACAGTATCCACCATTCAGAATGTCAGCATCCTGCGTTTTGTCATTCCGAGCGGAGCTAGGAATCTCGCAATGAGATTAGATTCTTCACTACGTTCAGAATGACATTAGCGTTCAGAATGACAATATACGCACGAAAAAAAGCGGCAGAAAATACCGCCGCTTTTAAGAACCGAAATGTAAAATTATCTACGATTGCTCTTACGCCAAATCTTCTGTTCCTTAGCTGCCGCAACCAGTTCGTCCTTGAAATCGGGGTGAGCAATATTGATTAAGGCTTCAGCCCTTTCCCAGGTAGTCTTGCCTTTCAATTTTGCAATACCGTACTCGGTAACTATCATATGGGTTGCAGTTCTGGGATCAGTTACGATAGCTCCAGGAGTCAGGATGGGCTGGATTTTAGATGCCAGAGTGCCATCTTTCTTCTTCACGGTTGACGGCATGCAAACAAAGCTCATACCGCCTTTGGACTTATAGGCGCCCTCAACAAAATCCAGCTGTCCGCCGGTGCCGCTAAGGTGTCTGGTGCCTACACTTTCAGCGCAGACCTGACCATAGAGATCAACTTCAACACAGGCATTGATTGAAACGAAATTATCAATCTGGCATATAACCTTTGGATTATTGGTATAATCTACCGGGTAAGACGCGAGACCCGGGTTGTCATTGCAGTATTCATAAAGGTCAGCGCTTCCCATTACGAATGAATAAACCTGTTTGTATCTGTCCAAGTTCTTATATTTACCAGTGATCTTGCCTGCCTTAGCCATTTCCAGGTAAGCATCCACATACATTTCAGTGTGTACACCCAAATCCTTCAAATCGGATTGAGCAACCATGGTACCTACCGCATTGGGAACCCCACCGATACCCAGCTGAATACAACAACCATCCTTCATCATTGAAAGGCAGTGAGTTGCTATTTTCGAATCGATTTCACTAGGTGCAGCTGCGGCCAAAATCGGCATGGGATGGTTTTTGCCTTCGATTATCATGTCAACCTCAGTAACATGAATCGTTTCCCCATTGCCGCCTAAGCAGCGAGGCATATTCTCATTTACTTCCACTATGAAAGTTTTAGCAGTCTCACGCATGGCCATAACATTAGTAGAGCTGCCGCCGAAATTGAAATAACCATGTTTATCCATGGGAGTACACATAACTACAGCAACGTCATCCGGTGTACTGTCATACATGGTCATGGGCGGGAGTTCATGGAACTTCATCGGGATATAGTACAGGGTTTTGTGAATATACTTTTTGTCATGGCCCGATACATGCCAGGAGTTCCATGTGAAATGCTCACCGGTTGGATCTGCCTCAGCAGTAAAATGCGGATAGGCACCGATATCGCATTTGATGTTTACGTCCCATAGATCATTCACGCGTTTTGATAAGGCTTCATCAAAATCATAAGCACAGTTAATACCAAAACCATATTCGACGTAATCCCCTGATACGACTACTTTCGCTGCTTCATCAGCAGTCACTAATTTGCTCTTGTAAATCTCGTTCCACTTAAACATCAAATAACCCCTTCCTAATATTCTGCATCATAATCTAGGCGATTATTGCTGCGTTTTATCTCTATTTTTTAATATAGCTAGAGCGGAATAAAATTCCGCTCTAGCTGTTTAATTACCTATTCCTGCTTTGTTCAAGCAGGATATTTTCGGCCTATAAGAAGGATGCTTCTGGAATATCAATGGAGCTTCTGTCGCCGGCATGCATAGCTTTTTGGATGGCAAATACGTCGGTGACATGGTTCATGATATAGAACTTGGCGCTGGCGATCTTGCCCTTGTAGAAGGGGGTATCAAAGTGATCATCGCCGTTTTCAGCTATCTTCTTGGCAGCCAGTAGAGCCTGGGACAGTAACAGCTTGCCGCAGTATACGCGAGCGCCTGCATGCATGGTCCGGGTGGAGAACAGCTGTTTCATCTGCTTGTCACCCTTGGTCCAGGCAGCATTCATAGCCACTATATCCTGGAATGCAGCTGTAGCTTCTTGCAGCATGGTAAATTCGGCTGCGAAGGCATCATCCTTCTGAGCCGCGAAATCAACGATCTCCTGTACCCACTTCTGGAACGGTGCTCCACCGTCCATGGTGAACTTACGTCCGCAATAGTCCTGAGACTGAATGAAGTTGGTTCCTTCCCAGATACCATGGATGACGCAGTCTCTGTACAGCTGAGCTCCGGCATATTCTTCCATGAAGCCATAACCGCCGTGGCACTGGATTGCTTCACCGGTCAGGATTCTGGCCATATCCGATGAATAGGCTTTACAGAGAGGATTGTTGATGGCGAACATATCACCGTAATATTTTCTCTCTTCTTCGGTAGCAGCATCAACTTCCAGGTCGCGATAGAGATAGGAAGTGTAAATCAGAGCGCGGATAGCTTCCATTCCGGATTTCTGATACATTAACATCCGGCGAACGTCTTCGTGTTCGATGATCCTTACACTGGGTCCCTTGGGATTGGTGGAATGTTTGCTCTGTACGCGGACTTTGGTATAATCCAAAGCTGCATAGTAAGCGGAGGAAATACATCCCAGGGTAAACAGACCGGTGTTCAGGCGTTCTTCGTTCATGTAGGCAAACATCTGGGACATTCCTTTGGCTTTACCGTCTTCCTTCGGTACAACTTCCCCAACCATCCAGCCAAGGCAGTTGTCGTTTTCGCCCATTGCCAGGGTCAGGGTGGAGGAACCGTGGATACCCATCTTATGCTCGATACCAACCGAGGTTACGTCATTCCAGCCTTTCATCTCGCCGGTGTCAGGATCAACCCAGAACTTCGGCACGATAAACAGGGAAATGCCAGCAGTACCTTCTGCCGCACCGGGGGTCTTGGCCAGCATTAGATGGACAATGTTTTCAGCCAGGTCATGGTCACCGGAGGTGATGAAGCATTTCTGGCCTTTCATCTTATAAATATGCGGGGTGTCGGTGGGGAAAGCCTTGCTCTGTACCGCACCAACTTCAGAGCCTGCGCCGGGTTCAGTCAGACCCATGGTGCCGCCCCATTGACCTGAGAACATCTTGTCCAGGTAGGCAGCTTTTTGTCTATCAGTACCGTAGTCCTGCAGCACAGTAGTGGCGCCCTGAGTCAAGCACCAGAACATGACTATTGCTGCGGAGGCAGCGGACTGCATTTCCAGGATCGGTGCATACCAGGCAAGGGGTATCTTGCCATCGCCGCGATATCCAAACTGCTGGCCCAACTCAGCATCCTGAACGGTTTTATAAACACTCTTGTATACATCAGGAGTAATAACTGCTGCTTCATTACCGCCTACAAAAGTACAACCGATTTCATCGGCATCCTTGTTGGCCGGGCACATTACATCGCGGCACACTTTAAAGTTAACATCGAGGAAGTTGTCGATATCGTCGATCCCATAGTATTCCTTGTATGCATCCAGAGACAGAAGCTTATCCATGGGTAACCATTCTTTGATGACGAATTTGATGTCACGGGTGTTCATTAAAAAGTTATTATGTGGCAATACAATTCCTCCCTATTAATTTATTTTTGACTTTATCCCTAATCTAGATTAGGGGCTAGTCCATATTCAACCCGGTTCAATCCGGGTATAGATTTTCAGGCGGCCATAAAGGCCGCCTGTCCAAAATTACATTTCTACGATCAGAGCAGTTCCCTGGCCGCCGCCGATGCAGAGGGTGGCCAGACCTTTCTTGGAGCCGCGTCTCTTCATTTCATAAAGCAGGTCTACCAGGATGCGGGCGCCGGAGGAGCCAATCGGATGGCCGATGGCGATGGCGCCGCCGTTGACGTTGACTTTATCCATGGTCTTATCCCAACCGAGGTCTCTGGCTACCGCGATGGACTGTGCTGCGAAAGCTTCGTTGGCTTCAATCAGATCAATGTCATCGATGGTCGCATTGATCTTGGCCAGGGCTTTGCGGACTGCCGGCACAGGGCCAATACCCATTACCTTGGGATCTACGCCGCCGGAAGCCCAGCTGATGATCGTGCACAATGGGGTGATTCCAAGTTCCTTAGCTTTGTCAGCGGACATAACGATTAATGCAGCAGCGGCATCATTGATTCCGGATGCATTGGCTGCAGTTACACTGCCGTCTTTCTTGAAGGCGGGTTTCAGTTTAGCCATTGCCTCGCGGTTGGCATCGTGTTTAATGAATTCGTCCTGGTCGAACACAACGTCAGCCTTTTTGCCGGGGATGACTACCGGGACGATCTGATCTTTGAACTTGCCGGCTTTTTGAGCTGCTGAAGCCAGGGTCTGGCTGCGGAAACCGAAGTCATCCTGTTCTTCTCTGGTAATGCCATACATTTCATTGACGTTCTCAGCGGTAATACCCATATGGTAGCCGTTGAAGATGTCGGTCAGGCCGCCGAATACCATCTCATCGATCAATGCGCCGTTGCCCATTCTGTAACCATAACGGGCTTTGGGAACAACGTAGGGAGCCATGGTCATGTTCTCAACACCACCGGCCAGGACTATATCACAATCGCCGGCTTTGATCAGCTGGGAAGCCAGGGATACAGCTCTCAGGCCGGATCCG
>CAZOZX010000116.1:0-6418 GCA_964584415.1 uncultured Syntrophomonas sp. | reverse complement strand
GATAATTCCAAGATGGCAGACAAAGTCATGGCCCAGGCGGTAGATTTGGCTCGGCTTTACCAAGCCAGACTTTTAGCAGTATCGGTGGTGAATTATTCTGTACTCAGTGATATCAACAATATTGATGATACCCCAACCCCTTTAATGGCTGAGACTATCTATGCATGGACCGGTTCCTTTCAGGAGATCCTGGACAGGTGCCGGGATTTGGCCCGGGACAAAAGAGTTGAATTCTTCTCCGAGATGCTGAGCGGGAATCCTGCGGAGGAAATCATCAAATATGCAGAGGCTAATGATGTTGACTTAATCGTTATGGGTCACATCGGTAAAACAGCTACCACCGGATTCTTGATGGGAAGCGTGTCGCAGAGAGTATCGGCACATTCCAAACCCTCGGTCATGATTATTAAATAAACCGGATGGAGTCATTGCAGCCTTAAATCGCAGCCAGCAAGCTGAACAGTTGTCAAAAACTTAGCGGCATAGCGGCTTGACGAAATATTCATTGTGTTATAGAATATTCTTTGCGTCGGGGTGTAGCTCAGTTTGGTATGAGCGCTACGTTGGGGACGTAGAGGCCGCTGGTTCAAGTCCAGTCACTCCGACCATTTAATTGAGATGAAAAAAGGGTCCGATTTTATATCGGTCCCTTCTATTTTTCTGTCCGTGACTTCAACTGTTGACATTAAGTTATTTGTGATAATAATACAACTTGCCATTTTCGATCTGATAGTCCAGTTCGGTTTGGTCATAAAGATAGGTTATGATTGCCCCCATGGTCGACAGGGAAAAGTAATATTCCTTAAAGTCCAAATCCAGTTCAGCCAGAATAACAATTTCCTCGAGAAGTTCTTCCCGGGTGTGGGGTTGAACTAGTAAGTCCCTGATCAGGTCGAGGTAATAGTATAAATTATCGCGGTTAATAGTGTTTAGCTGCTTTATCTCTG
The DNA here is from genome assembly GCA_964584415.1 of uncultured Syntrophomonas sp. Taxonomy (GTDB): domain Bacteria; phylum Bacillota; class Syntrophomonadia; order Syntrophomonadales; family Syntrophomonadaceae; genus PHAA01. Next base: position 5,471 of record CAZOZX010000116.1, on the reverse strand, counting down.
CACTGTCGTATACCTTATCGGCATGACCCAACACATAATAATCATAATCAAGTCCATCTATAATATTGTAGGTGCTTATTTGTGCCTCAATATCGAACAGAAAAGGATATGAATACTTATCGATAATTTCCTGGCTGAAAAGTGCATCACCTAAGAAGCAGACACGATCACGGGTACCTATACCGATTAAACCCCGGGCGTGGCCGGGCAAACCGATTATTTCGAATTTTTCTTCATTTATCTTCAGAGGCCCAGGTTTCAAAACCTCGTTAACCTGCAATTCCTTCTTTTTCAAAAAGTGGCGGGAAAGCTCCCTGGGGGGATTGGCGCCAAACAAATACAGGGGGAAAAGATGTCCGTTCTCCAAAACCAATTGCTCTTCACTGGAGGCCATGAATATGCTGCCTGGGTAGTGTTCCTGGAAAAACGAGTTGCCTCCAGCATGATCTATGTGGTTATGGGTATTGGCGATATATTTAATATTTAGATTATTAGTCTGAAGTGTGTCGGCTATTTTGCGCCCTTGCTGGTTGTTATCCCCAGTGTCAATTAACAGAGTGTATTTGTCTTTGAATGCATATACTCCTATATTAGTGGGAGCGGAAATATAATAGGTGTTGCCATTTATCTTGGTTAAGTTCATGATCTCCTCCTCTATTTATTGGGCAAGTCTTTGAATATCCAAGGGAATACCTTTATCAGGTGCCAGAATTAATTTTATAGCATCGGCGGGGCAGTGAGAAACGCATAAACCACATCCCATACAAAGGTTTCTATTCAGGCGGGGCAAATCATCGTTGAGTTCCAATGCCTGAAAAGGACAGGTTGATTTACAAACACCGCAGCTTGTACAATCATCATAATTAAACAGGGGGCTGTAACCGGAATGAGCCAGTCGAGGTACACCGCGGAAAAATGACTGCATCCCTAAACAGCAGCAGCGGCAGCAATTGCAGATGCAATAGAAGCGATTATGCATTACATCTTTAAACCAAGCAGTATGAATATGTCCGCGCTCTTCTTCCGCGTCTAAAATGTCCAGGGCCTGGCTGACTGTTATCCGGCGGGCCCTCTCCGGCTGATGATCGACAATAAAAGACGCATAAGGCTCACCCACCACCAGGCATACGTCCCGGGGCAGACAGGCATCTTCTTTGAAAGCCCGGCAGGGACACTCAACTACCGCCAGGCTGGGGACAGGTGCTTGTAAAATTATATCTTTTGCGGTTGGGTATGGAATCACATAGTCAAGGTTGGATAAAACCACCGGTTGGTTCATCATTACGATTTTCGCAGCATCTATTCTGGTTAGGGTTTTGCCATGGTAGGTGTCAGGCGATTCATTTTTGATCCGGCGAACGAACCAGGGCCAGGCAGCGGGCTTTAAATACCACTCCGCTCGGGATGCATACAGATATCCTTCTAGTTTCTTGGCCAGCGGAAGATTGGAAAGATTCCAAAATTCTTTGGTAGATTGGTGAGGCCACAGTCTACGCTCCATTTTCAGCCACAGCGTCAATGAACATACGATCAGTGATGTAACGATAACCGCAAGGGTGTTCATAGTTTCAAACCAGCTGCTCTAAGTGTCCACACCAATTCTTCCTGCCCAGGCAGTTCGTTTAAATCCAGGGTAATTGATTTATAACCAGCTGTTTTTAAAGCATTCTCGGTAAATTGGTCGCTTATCTGCTGGCGCTTGCTTCCTTCCGCCGACTTGAGGTTTACAACCAGAGCAGGTTTTAGGTTCTCAGCCTCATAAACGACCATGTCGACAATACGCTCTCTGATACGATGTAAATATTCCTGGCGGTTCTCAGTGCCGGTTGGAACGATCAGCAGATCGGTTAACGATACGTGAGGGAATATTGTATAAATGCTATCCTTGAATAGATCCTGCAAAGCCCTAAAAATCAAGAGTTCGCGATTGGGCAGGGTATAATCATTCCTTCTGTAGGGCATTTGATCAGCATTAATCCATTTTTCACTGATGTCAATAAAATCTCCCCGCGGGGCCGGTTTGCTTTTGACTGCAGTCGATTTTATGCTGTCCACCAATAATTTGATGATAACTACCACTATGATAACGGCTATCCAAGCACCCATATATGCCCTCCAAACGACGGTAATAATGAGATTATTGTAACTGTTTTTCTATATCATATACAAAAATATTCCGGCTTTCATGTAAATTTCATTAACGCCCCTTTATAGGCGAAGGTATTCATTGTAGAATAAGAAAATGTTCACAGTGTTTAGCTAGGCTAGGTAATAAGGGAGGCATAATGTTGAAATACTCAAGCAGCCGGGGAAAATCTTCGCAGGTTACCGCCGCTGAAGCAATTAAAATGGGAATTGCCCCGGACGGGGGGCTTTTTGTTCCAAACTGTATACCGACCGTAGATAATATACTGTTGGGACGGATGGCGGCGATGTCTTATCAGGCTAGGGCGATTGAAATATTGCGTTTATACCTGGAGGATTTTTCCGAACAAGAGATTCAGGAATGCGTAAGTGCGGCTTATAATGCTAGTAGTTTTGACGATTCCCGCATTGCCCCGATAATGAGACTGCGAGACGGTGTTTTTGTACAAGAACTCTGGCATGGTCCTACCTGTGCGTTTAAAGACATGGCCCTGCAACTGCTGCCCCACCTGCTGGTCACCAGTGCCCATAAGACTGGCGAAAAAGACGAGATAGTCATCCTGGTTGCCACCTCTGGTGACACGGGCAAAGCTGCCCTGGAGGGTTTCAAGGATGTAAACGGGGTAAAAATTATAGTCTTTTATCCTCAGGATGGTGTAAGCGAAGTGCAAAAACGACAAATGGTTACCCAGACGGGTGGCAATGTATTCGTTGCCGCGGTTGAAGGGAATTTCGATGATGCCCAAAATGGGGTTAAGAAAATATTTGCCGATACTTCTTTTGTTAATAAGTTGGCCGCTAATGGAATGAAGATGTCTTCAGCAAATTCGATTAACTGGGGAAGGCTCCTTCCTCAGATTGTTTATTATATTTCGGCTTATGTAGATTTAGTATCCTCTGGGCAGATAAAAGAAGGGGAAAAAATAAATATAGTTGTACCCACCGGCAACTTCGGGAATATTCTGGCGGCTTATTATGCCAGCCGGATGGGGATACCGGTTAAAAGACTAATATGTGCTTCCAACATTAATTATGTGTTGACGGAATTCATTAATACCGGAATATATGATCGGATGCGGGATTTTGCCCGGACCATTTCACCGTCTATGGACATATTGATTTCCTCCAACCTGGAGCGGCTTCTCTACGAGCTAACCGGGCATGATGCTGAAAAAGTAGCAGGGTGGATGAATGAGCTGCAAACCGAGGGCAGGTATACGATTGATCCCGATATAAATGAAAAGATCTGGGAGATATTCTGGGCTGGTTATGCCAGTGATCAAGAAACGCAGGCAACTATCCGGACCATTTGGGAAAAACACAGATATCTGTTGGATACGCACACTGCCGTGGGAATCAATGTATATGACCAATATGTTAAAAACACTGGAGATAATACTGTTACCATAGTTGCGTCAACTGCCAGCCCGTTTAAATTTGGTAAGAGTGTAGCTGAGGCTATTATGCCGGCTGAGATGCTCAAAGGTTTGGATGAGTTCGCTATTGCCAGGATATTGTCCCAATACACTGGGATTTCTATTCCCTTAGGATTGCGGGATATTGAGGCGAAGGAGATTTTACACCGAACTGTATGCCCCAAACAGGATATGGACAAGGTCGTCCTTGATTATCTTGAACTGTAGAAAAATGGATTCAAAAGGCCGGGATCGTAATCCCGGCCTCAGACCATCGAAAAAGGCTGATAGCTGCGTTAATTCGGAATATCCGTTCCATCGACGCACGTGTTACGGGGACATTCCCCTTCAAGGGGTGTGTCCCCATACCTTTGCCCGCCTTAATCACGGACCTCCCGATTGCCTTGCTCTAAGCCTTTTTTATTCGGTCTGCTTTTAAATTAGCTTCTTTGACACTTTATGGCTGGGATCGTAATTCCGGCCTTTTTAGTCTTTGATAAAGTGATCCATTAGCAGCGGACCGCTTTCAAAAAAACGACCCAAGCCGGCAGTCTCTTCGTTGTAATGTTCGATTCCGGATTCAAAAGGGCGGTTTTTATCATACAACATAAAGGGCACCGGATCCTCAGTATGGGTACGAACGGAAATCGGCGTAGGGTGATCCGGGATCAATAAGATGCGCAGCTCTTTGAAACTATCAAGGGCTGCGATCACTCTGCTAACCACCTCTTTATCTATCTGTTCAATCGACCATATTTTCTTTGCTAATTCACCCTGGTGACCGGCCTCATCGGGTGACTCAATGTGTAAATAGACGAAATCCTGGCCTCTTTTCAATTCAGCCAAAGCTGCTTCAGCCTTGCCGGCAAAATTGGTTACTATAGCACCAGTAGCTCCTTCAACTCTAACCGGATGCAGACCGGCACAGATACCAAGCCCCTTTACTAAGTCTACCGCGGAAACAACCGAGCCCTTAATCTGATATTTGTCCCCAAAACTATCTAAAGCAGGTTTGCTGCCCTGTCCCCATAACCAGATCGAATTGGCCGGATTGAGGCCCCGGGAACGACGTGATTGGTTGATCGGGTGATTAATAAGGATATCCTGGCTTTTCAGCATTAAATCCATTAGGGGATTGCTGTCCGCTCCAGCGGGTAAGTGATCAGCCACTTTTCGCCCCGATATGTCATGAGGTGGGGTAAGATTTAACGATTTACTTACGCCATCCTTCCAGATCAGAAGGTTTCGGTAACTAATACCTGCATGAAAAGTAAAGTCTGCGCTGTCTAACGCCTTTTTCAAATCAGCAATTAAAAGAGCTGATTCGGCTGAGGTAATTTCCTCCGACGAATAGTCAAGCATGGTTTTTGCGGAGTAATTGTTTTCATCCGATAAGGTAACCAGGTTGCAGCGCAAAGCCAGATCATTTGCTCCCAGGTCTACGCCCATACTTACCGCTTCCAGGGGAGAGCGGCCAGTGTAATATTTTTGCGGTGCATAACCAAGCACCGACAAGTTGGCTACGTCACTGCCGGGAGGAAAACCGTCTGGGATGGTTCTCACCATACCGATTTCTGATGATGGAGCTAAAAGGTCCATGTTGGGCGTTTGGGCATACTGCAACGGGGTTTGGTTGCCTAATTCTTCTATCCTATAATCGGCCATGCCATCGGCCAATATGACCAAGTATTGCATCATTGTCACACTCCAGCCTAAATTAATTTTTCAATAGTATAACATATGGCGAGCAGTATTCAGGAGTATACAGTCACCTTGACCTCCTAATAAAATTAACCCGGATAAATCGGGTTGACTAGTGCTGTGCCTGATGATATAATAATTTTCGTTGCGGAGCTGTGGTGTAGCGGTTAACATGCCGGCCTGTCAAGCCGGAGATCGTGGGTTCAAATC
>CAZOZX010000115.1:0-6421 GCA_964584415.1 uncultured Syntrophomonas sp. | reverse complement strand
CAGGTTATAGGCCATGGTGTCCAGAACCCGGTTGGCGGTATCATAAGTCTCTTTGTGGAGTATGGAGGGGGTGGTTTCCACGATGGGCAGGGGAATACTGACGCCCATAACAATCACCGTCCGGGCCGGTTCCCAGAGAGCTTGCGGCCGGAATTCGGGCGGACATTCATTTATCTCATTCCATCTTTCCGCGGGCGCAAATCCAATTATGTCAGCACCGGCATTCTGGAGGTGCTGAATAATAAGGTCTTTCAAGTTAGTATCAGCGGCCATTTCATAGACTCCTTTCTATGCCTAGAGCTTGACTATCATTATTATACCACACAGTACCATTTTGGAAGGTTAGAAAGAATGGTTGCTGTTCCAGCAAGAGTAATCTGATCAGACAGAAGTAAGAACGATTTTATCACATGCCCCGCTGAGCTTTCATATCCTAAAGATAAATAGACTGAATGCGGAGGTAATAATATATGATGCTAGCCTCATTAGTGATGGTCAGCAGGAATTCTCATTTGAATGACTCATCATTGCGCTTAAGTAAAGCAGTAGCCCAGGAATTGAATCTCTCCGAAGGAACAATGGTGATTTTATCCGTTGGTAAGCTGGAATTACGACTTAAGACCAGAATCGCTAATCGGGCAGGCAAATTCATGCAGTTCAGTCCTGTCACCCTTAACCGGTTACATCTCCCCTCCGCTCATCGTTATGCAGCCAAACTAGAAGAGCAGCGATTGAATATTGGTCCGGTGGTTGGGATCATGCACGCCGTTTCAAACGATTTAAGCAGACCCTTTGGGGGCCAGAGCTTTTTTATCCGCGAACTGTGTGTTGAAGGAATGAGGTTAGGGCAGCTTTGTTTTGGCTTTGATCCCTACCATATAAACTTCGGTGAAAGAACGGTGGTAGGGTATATATATTCAAATGGCGGTTGGCATCGTGGCGTGTTTCCCATTCCCGATGTGATTTACCCCCGTGATGGGGGCTACTCACCGGCCAAGGTTCATCTAAGAAATAGACTGCTGGCTATGGGATGCAAATTCATCAATCCGCCTTTAATCGGAAAATGGCAGACCTACCGAATATTATCGCAGTCCCCGGAACTAAGTAAATATGTACCGGACACCAACCGGGTCAATGGCTTTCAACAGGTAGATAATATGCTGCGTAAACACGGCTCTGTATATATAAAACCTGTCAATGGTTCACAGGGCAGGGACATTATAAGGGTAAACCGGGGGCGTAATTCTTCCTACCGCTATCAATATAAAGTCAAATACACGCCTCATTCCGGCTATGCTCTGAACCGGGGAAGTTTGCGGCAGAATCTGGGCCGGATAATGCGCCGCCACCGATATATAGTCCAGCAGAAGATAAATTTGCTTAGTGTGAATGGCAGAATCTGCGATGTACGGGCCATGGTGCAAAAGGATGATAATGGGGAATGGTCCGTCACCGGTAAGGCATTTAGAATCGGGCAGAAAGGCTCCATTACCAGCAACATCTCAGGTGGGGGAAGCGGCAGCAAAATGATGGGGATATTGAGAAGGCGTTTCCCTGATACGAGGGCGCGGGAAATAATGAAGGAAGTTGATTATCTGGCCTTGGAAGTTGCCCGGGCATTGGAAAATGATACGGGCGGGATTGGTGAATTGGGGATTGATATCGGAATAGATGTTAAGGGCAAGCTGTGGTTTATTGAAGCTAATTTAAAACCAGCCCGCCAGGTTTTTGTCTTGATAGGAGAACGTAACACCCGTCGCATGACGGTGCGCAAGCCATTACTATATGCCCGCCACCTGGCCGGATTCAAATCAGAAAGGTAGAGCGCCGATGCAAACTGTGGGGGAGATTAGTGTAGCCGAAAAGACCATAAAGCGTTTAAATATTCCACGCTCCAGCCAGGTTAAAGTGAGGGTTGGAACCAACGTGGTCAATACAACCATGGTCGTTAAGAATAATACTCCGGGGAGTTTCAGATTGTCCTCCGAACTGGCCCACGCCCTGCATCTCAACAGTGTTCAGGGTTTGCGAATTCGCTTTGACCGTGAACACGACATGATTCATATCGGACCAGTGGTGGGAATTATGGTTGATTACCTGCCCAATCATGAGGAGTATGACCCCAAAAGTGTGCAGGCGGAAATGATCTATTTAAGCACGATCGGACGGCGGCTTCCAGCTCAAATATTTATTTTTACCCCGGGCAGCATAAATTGGCACAATAATACTGTAAAAGGTTTTGTATGGCGCAACGGAGGTTTGGAGCGGGGACGATGGTATGGCTCCATTTTCCCGCTTCCGGATGTAATCTATGATCGGATAACCACCCGGGTGGCTCAGGCTCGGAGCAAGGGTGTTAAAAAAAGACTGATGGGTCTCCCTCATATACACTATTTTAATCCTTCATTTTTAAATAAATGGCGGGTTCACGAACTTCTTGCCCAGAATAGTGCCTTAATCCCTTACCTACCAGAGACACATATTTTAGACCTGCCCAACATTACTGAATTAGCTCAAAAATATAGTACTCTTTATCTAAAACCCTGCAACGGCAGCCTGGGTAACAGGATCATTAAAGTCAACATAAATGGTTCAAACTTTAATTACACTATTTATAATTATGGCCGGCGTTCTGGTCAAGCTGGCAGCATTGGTGATTTATTAGCCCGCACCAGATCTACTCGCGGCAAACGGGCATATATTGTCCAGCAGGGCATAAATTTGGATACCTATTCAGGCAGTCCTTTTGATATGAGGATAATCATGCAAAAAGACGGCGAAGGAAAGTGGCTGATAAGTAAAAAGTTCGTACGGGTAGCACCGAGGGGAAGCAGCATTGCCAATCTAAGCCGAGGCGGTATAGCGGAAACCAGCGCCCGGGTTTTAAATAAGATATTTGGAGGAGATAAATCATTAATTAAAGAAAAGAATGATGAACTGCGGAGGTTATGCCAGATGACCGCCGAGACCCTCGAAACCAGCAGCCAGAACAATTATGGTGAATTAGGTTTGGATATAGGTATAGATAAGAAGGGAAAACTATGGATAATCGAGGTTAATTCCAAGCCGCGCAAAACCACGGTTACTACTCTATCGCAGGCTATCGTTCGGAATACCTTCAAAAGGCCGCTTCTTTATGCTATCTACTTGTCGGGTTTCAAAAGGCACCGGTAAACAGCGGATAAGAATTTGTTTTCATAACATTAACCGGGAGTGGTAATATTTATGGTAACATACTTCATTGTGAATTAAGGAGTTCATCCATGAAAAATAAACGGACAGGTCATATAATAAGAGCCATGCTGCTGGTTTTGCTGACTCTTATCGTGGCTGGATGCGGCATTCTGACTAATAAGGACAAGTTACCGGGATCTGACCAGAGTAACATAAACAATCAGGATACCAGCCCCCCTCTCCAATTACTGACCAATAGCCCATCTATTGTTGGGAGTTCTGATATTGCCAATATGGTGGAGAAGGTGAGCCCGGCAGTGGTCAACGTGGAAACGGTAACCACGGTCAATAGCAATGATGTCTTTTTCAATAATGACTTTTTCCGCGACTTTTTTGGCGGCAATGGAGTTACTCCGCAGCAAAATGTCCAGACCGGAGTTGGGACAGGCTTCTTAATCAGTTCGGATGGATATATTTTGACCAACCAGCATGTGATCGATGCAGCTAGCAGTATCACCGTGCGCCTTGGGGGAGAAGACAAAAAATATGCGGCTTCGGTAGTTGGCCAGGATTATGAATTGGACCTGGCTATCATAAAGATTGCGGCGGATAAAAAGCTTACCACCATAGACTTGGGAGACTCCGATAATATCAGGGTAGGGGACTGGGTGGTAGCTATAGGTAATCCATATGGTCTGGACCACACTGTAACGGTTGGCGTAATCAGTGCTAAAGGGCGGCCGATCAGCATAGAGGATCGTGTGTACCGCAATCTGATCCAAACCGATGCTGCTATTAATCCCGGTAACAGCGGGGGGCCTTTGCTCAATACCAAAGGTCAGGTGGTAGGAATTAATACCGCCGTAAATTATGAGGCCCAGGGGATAGGATTCGCCATCTCTGTCAACACCGCCAAGGAAGTCATAAACGAGCTGATTCAAACCGGTAAGGTAGTTCGGCCTTACATTGGGGTATGGCTGGAACCTATGAATGAAACCTTTGCCGCCCGATATAATATAGAAAACACAGGTGTAATAGTGGCCAATGTGATTGCGGGCGGTCCAGCTGAAAAAGCCGGCATCAAAGTGAATGACGTAATCGTTAGCCTTAATGATAGCGCCATAAAAGATTATGAAGAACTGCAGGATTTTCTCAAGACTCGGAAAGTTGGCGAGACCATAACCGTTAAGATCATACGTTCCGGGAAGGCGTTTTCGATACCGGTTATCCTTGTCGAAAAACCTCAAAACAGCAGCAGGTAAATAGGCATAAAATTGCGAATGATATGATATAAATTCACTGGATTAGTAGTCCTGGAACAGGCATAGTAAGAGATAACATATATTTGTTTTAGGGGGTCACATCAGTGGGCAAACATAACAGGATCGGTGTGCTGACCGGTGGCGGTGACTGCCCGGGACTGAATTCGGTAATCAGGGCGGTTACCAAAGCAGCCATCACCAAGTATAATATGGAAGTGGTTGGATTCCTGGACGGGTTCAAAGGCTTGGTCGAAAATGAGTCGATTCCGCTGGATCTTAAAACGATATCTGGGATTGGTTATAGAGGCGGTACTATTTTAGGCAGCAGCAACCGTGATAATCCCTTTGAGTTTTTCTCAACCCAGAATGGAAAGCGGGTAGTCATCGATGAATCGGATCGGGCTATCAATAACCTTAAAGGGCTGGGTTTGGATGGATTGATTGTAATTGGCGGTGACGGCAGTCTGAATATAGCCCAGAAGTTTTTCGAAAAAGGGGTTGCGGTGGTAGGAGTCCCGAAAACCATCGATAATGATCTTTCCTGTACCGATGTAACCTTTGGGTTCAATACAGCGGTGGATACTGCCTCAGAAGCTTTGGATCGCTTACACACCACGGCAGAATCCCATCACCGGGCTATGATTCTTGAAGTTATGGGCCGTTACGCCGGTTGGATCGCATTGCATGCCGGTATATCAGGAGGAGCACACATTATCTTGATTCCGGAGATACCGTATAGAATCGAATTTGTAATAGAAAAAATTCGTCAGCGCCAATGGCATGGTAAGAAGTTTAGTATTATTGTAGTCGCAGAAGGGGCAGTTCCCCTGGGTGGCGAGCAGGTTGTCCAGAAGATGGTAGCCGAGAGCCATGACCCGGTTCGTCTGGGCGGAATTGGCCAGAAGTTGGCCAGTGAGATTGAAGAAATGGCTAAAGTTGAATCCCGGGTTACTGTATTAGGACACCTGCAGCGGGGAGGATCACCGATACCTTATGACCGCATTCTGTCAGCGCGATATGGTGTGGCTGCGGTTGAGGCGTTTGTCAATGGGCACACAGGTACAATGGTTAGCCTGCGAGGCCCGGACATTGTAACTGTTCCGATCAAAGAGGCTATTAAGGAGTTGAAAAAAGTGAATCCCGTGGGTAACCTGGTTGAGACGGCTAGAGCCATGGATATTAGCTTTGGGGACGGATGATAACCGCGTGAGTTTTCCATAGTTCAGAAGAATATGTTGGGAGAGGGGTATAAGATTATGGTTTATAAACCCAAAAATGCTTATGGCGGATTCATAGGATTATTTATGGGGATAGTACTTTTTGGCTTTGCTATATTCGGAATTGATTATGCTTTAGGAGACCCAGCTGATCGGGCTTTAAGAATAATGCTGCTGGGACCAACCTACATTTTTGCAGCGGTTTATGCTTACCTGGTATTAGGTGCCTTCTTCATAAGATATAAGATTGAGGACAACGCTCTGGTTATTATCTGGGGACTGTCCAGAAAAAGGATAGCGTGGAGCGATATAAATGAAATTATTGAGGTCAAGGGCCGCGCCAATCTGTTTCCCTTAATTGCAACATCCTGGAAAGGCTATATGTATGGAGCTTATACCGCCCGCGGCATAGGTACTCTAAGAATGACAGCGACGGTTGTGAACGACGGGTTCATATGTATAAAAACTAAACGAGGGATGTTCGGGATTACACCTGAGGATCCTGCGTTCCTAAGCCAGGTCGTCAGCAAGAGCAACAAACCGGCGGAGACAGTTAATATGGACCAAATGGATCCGGAGACATATGGTAAAGCAATGCACAAAGATGAGCACTATGCACTCTTTGTCCGGCTGAATCAGATCTTTTTATTTATCTTGGCGGTTTTGGTATTCGGGTTTTTCCCGGGATCGGGCGCACCCAAAATTATAGTGCTGCTGCTGGTTCTGGCTTTAGCCCTATACGTGTTTAATGCGGGTAATGCCGGCCGT
>CAZOZX010000114.1:3218-6446 GCA_964584415.1 uncultured Syntrophomonas sp. | reverse complement strand
ACCGTCCCTAATCTGTACACCTTTGGGGGCGCACCCCAAACCGTCCCTCTGCCTGCCTCTGCCTGGTCCCCTTGACCTTTTGACTTTAGCTGATGATCTGTTCGAATTTGGCGGCCAGGTTTTTCTTGCGGCAGACTTCGCAAACCTCCAGCTCTAAATCAGCCAGGCCGGACTTTTGGGCAATATAGTCAAGCTGTTCGCGAGTAGCAAAGCTGCGGCCGCAGCTCCGGCACTGCACCATAGCAAAGGTACGGTTCCAGATAGTGCGTTCCTGGTCGGTTTGTTCCAGGGCTATAGCTTCGGTTGGACAGATATTGGCGCAGGCCCCGCAGCCGATGCAGACCGCTGATGCCTCGTCAAAAGGAGTGGCGATCCGTTTTTCGGTCCCGCGCAGCACGGCGGAGATTGCACTAGCGCCGATTTCCTCACAGGCCCGCACACACAGCCGGCATAGGATACACCGCTCGCTGAAGTTGACAGTCAGCCGGTTCTCGGGGCACTGGTAATCTTCATATAGTTTCCGCATATATTCACTGCCGGCGGCACTGCGATAAAGCAGGGCCACTATGGTACGCCGCCCTTTCTCGATCTCCGGGGTCGAGGTCCGCACTTCAATTTCGCTCTGGATGGGGTAGGTGCAGGCGGCCACTACTTTACGGGAATTAGGGGTGGTCACCTCCACCATGCACATCCGGCACATGCCCTGACCACCGAAAGCTTCATGGTAGCAGAGGGTGGGGATGTTGATCCCGTGCTGGCGTGCCGCTTCGAGGATGGTCACTCCAGGCTGGACTTCAAGTGATTGCTGGTCGATCGTAATCTTCATCTTTCCACCCCTCCTAACGGGTTTTGACCGCGTCAAACTTGCACTGGTTGCGGCATTCACCGCAGCGGATGCAGTTATCCTGGTCGATCACGTGTGGTTGCTTCTTTTCCCCGCTGATACCCTCGGTCGGGCAATTCTCGACGCATAAGCCACAGCCGGTGCAGGCATCGGGATCAATATAAAACTCAGTCAGCTCCCGGCATACCCCAGCCGGGCAGCGCCGGTCATGAATGTGGGCCAGGTATTCATCCCGGAAATAGCGCAGGGTGGACAGCACCGGATTGGCCGCAGTCCGCCCCAAAGCGCACAGGGACATCAGCTGCATGGTCTCACTGATGTCGGTAAGGAACTGCAGATCGGCTTCGCTGCCCTTGCCTTCACAGATATCGTTCAGTATTTCCAGCATGGCTTTCAGGCCTTCCCGGCAGGGGGTACATTTACCGCAGGATTCACCCGCCAAAAAGTTCACGTAGTAGCGGGCTATCTCCACCATACAGGTGTGGTCGTCCATGACAATCAGGCCGCCCGAGCCCATCATCGATCCGGCCTCGGTGAGGGAATCAAAATCCACCGGCATGTCCAGCATGTCAGCCGGGATGCATCCGCCCGACGGTCCGCCGGTTTGGACCGCCTTCATTTTCCGTTTGTTTAAGATGCCCCCGCCGATGTCATATATTATTTCCCGCAGGGTAGTGCCCATGGCGACTTCTACCAGTCCGGTGTTGACAACCTTACCGACCAGTGAAAACACCTTGGTGCCCTTGCTGCCGGCGGTGCCAACCGAGGCCCAGGCATCGGCCCCACTGTTGATGATTACCGGGACATTGGCCCAGGTCTCGACGTTGTTGATGATGGTCGGCTGTCCCCATAGTCCCTTTTCGGTCGGAAATACATATTTGTCGCGGGGCTCGCCCACATTGCCCTCGATGGATGCCATCAGCGCGGTTTCCTCGCCGCAGACGAAGGCTCCGCCGCCGCGGACGATTTCAATGTCGAAGCTAAACGGGCCGCCCAGGATTTTTTCACCCAGGTAACCTCTCTGGCGGGCATCTTCGATAGCGATACCCAGGTTGGTTACGGCCAGGCTGTATTCATCCCGGACATAAATGTATCCGGAGCTGGCCCCAACGGCATAAGCCCCAATGGCCATGCCTTCAATGACGGTATGAGGATCGCCCTCCATGATACTGCGGTCCATGAATGCGCCCGGATCACCCTCGTCACCATTACAGATTATATAACGAAGGGTAGATTCGGCATTGGTACAGGCCTGCCATTTCTGCCCCGCCGGGAATCCGCCTCCACCTCGTCCCCGCAGCCCGGACTTAATTACTTCTGCCACCACCTGTCCCGGGGTCATGGTCGACAGCATTTTAGCCAGCGCCTGATAACCATCATGGCTGATATAATCGTCGATAGAAGCCGGGTCGATTTCCCCGATGTTACGCAGCGCCACCTTGTGCTGCTTTTTATAAAAATCAATCTGGTGATGAGACTTGACCCGCTGCTTGGTTTTGGGATCACGATAGAGGAGCCGGTTGATCAGTTCACCTTTGCCGATGGTTTTGGTGACTATTTCCGCCACATCTTTGGGGCTGACCAGGCAATAGGTAATGTCATCCGGCATGATTTTGACCAGGGGCCCCTTTTCACACCAGCCGTTGCAGCCGGTAGCCTTTGTGTAAGTTGATACGGTCACATCGGCAGTGGCCAATTGCTTCTGCAGTTCATGGTAGACTGCCATGCTGCCATTGGCCAGGCAGCCGGTTCCGCAGCACACCAGGATCATTTTTTTGTCCATCTCAATTGTCTGCGGCATCTTTTGACCCTCCATATATCTTGATAATATCGATGATGCCGGACGAAGTTACCTTGGGATGCACCGTCTCGTTAGCCACCACCACCGGCGCCAGTGCACACGCTCCCAGGCAATTGACGGTCTCCACGGAGAACTCCTGATCGGCGGTGGTCTGGCCCGGCTTGATATCAAGATACTTGTCGATCTGATCGATTATTATGGTGGAACCCTTGATGTGACAGGCAGTGCCGTCACAAACCTTGAAATTGATCCTGCCCTTGGGCACCAGGCTGAACGCCTTGTAGAAGGTTGCCATGCTGTAAATGCGGCTAAGGGGTGCATCTACATAATCAGCAATCATCTGCAGCCCGACTTTGGGCAGGTATTTGTATTCACCCTGCATATCCTGCATTATCGCCAGTATATAGCGTTTTTCGGACGGATAGCGGTTTAATATCGCATTTAAATCCTGCACTTTTATGCATGCAGTCATAATCTTCTGCCTCCTCAAGTGCCGGGGTGCCGCCCCGGGGTGTAGTCCCCCGGGGGGCATCATCCAGTCCCAACCCGGTCACTCATCTATTGAGCATCAGCGGTTGCTATT
>CAZOZX010000114.1:0-3118 GCA_964584415.1 uncultured Syntrophomonas sp. | reverse complement strand
TTGAGGAGATCATCATCAGTGATATCAACCCCGGTAGCGGTGCGATATTGGGCAGCATACTCGGGCAGGCCTATCCCAAAAGAGGTGAACAGGCACAAACC
Source organism: uncultured Syntrophomonas sp. (assembly GCA_964584415.1). Classification (GTDB taxonomy): domain Bacteria; phylum Bacillota; class Syntrophomonadia; order Syntrophomonadales; family Syntrophomonadaceae; genus PHAA01. The sequence continues at coordinate 3,017 of CAZOZX010000114.1, read as the reverse complement.
GGCTGAGTCTATAAATGCGGTGAGATCCTGGAATATCTTGAGCAGTTCAGGCATTTCCGCCGGATTGTCGGGATCGACTTTAACCGGGATTCCCAGCACCTCCGGGGAGGTCATATAGCCGCGCACATGGCAGCCACCGCGGTTGGAAGTGGCATAATTAAGACCGATGCCCTGTTGCCCGCGCGGATCATAGGCCGGCATCTCTTGCTTTTTAACGGACATGGAGAATTCAGGATGCCCGTACATCTCGCCCAGCCGATAGGAGCCTTCGGCCAGCTCGTCCCCGAAACCTTCCCGCAAGGCGGTTTTCCTGATCTTCATGATCATGGCGTCGGCATTGCCCCAGCTGAGGTTGGATTTATCCCGGGGGATGATGCCTTTTTCGGTCATCTCGGTGGCACAAGCCAGGGTGGCAGCCATGGTGATTGAATCCAGGCCATACTCATTACAGAGAAAATTCATCTTGGAGACTGCTTCGAAATCATCTATACCCAGGTCAGCGCCGAATCCCCATGTGGCTTCGTACTCAGGGCCTTCTCCGATCCCCTTGTATTTGCCATGGTTTTTGGAAACCCGGCCGCAGCCGATCGGACAGCCGAAACAGCCTTTGTTCCTGACCAGGTTGTGCTCTGCCTGCCATTCACCCGATATTTTTTCTGCGTTAGGGTAAACCGCGGCTTCACTGAAGTTCTTGACCGGTATGGTGCCGTGTTCGTTGATTATATTGACCAGGATATTGGTTCCATAAGCACCCAGGCCGACTCCGGTAACCGGGTGGGCCTTCAGTTTGGCCCGGGCATCATTGATAGCGGCGAAGAAACCATCCTTGTCAGCTACCTTGATCCCCAGGGTGCCTCGGACCGCGACCGCTTTCAGGTTCTTGGAACCCATGACCGCGCCCACCCCGGTGCGTCCGGCGGCCCGGTTGTAATCGTTCATGATATTGGCGAACTTGACAAGTTTCTCACCAGCCGGACCGATAGCCGCCACCTTGGCATCATCATCCACGGTTTCCTTGATGTAATCAGTGGTCTCGACGACAGTCTTACCCCACAGATCGGCAGCACTGCGCAGTTCCACGGTATCGTTGTTGATCCACAAATAAACCGGATCAGGGGATTTACCTTCAAATATAATGCCATCATAACCGGCATATTTTAGTTCGGGACCAAAAGCCCCACCAGAATTGGAGGCGGCGATGGTGCCGGTCAGAGGCCCTTTGGTAATAACGTTGTAACGGCCTCCGGAAGCGGCCAGGGTGCCCGTCAGCGGGCCGGTCATGAAGATAAGTTTATTATCGGGGCTTAAGGGATCAACCTGGGGATCGATTTCGTCAAAGAGAATTTTGCTGCCCAGGCCGCGCGCGCCGATAAAATCGTGCATATCGCTCAGCTTAAGAGCTTCTTTACTGACTTTGCCAGTGGTCAAATTGACCCGGATTATTTGTCCTGTCCATCCGTACATGTTTAACCCACCTCCTCGAACAGGTTTTTGAACTTGGCGGCAAAGGCCTTGCGTTTGGCCAGGCTGCCGGTATTGGCTTCGACAAAGCTAATGGCGCCGGAAGGGCACAGTTTTACGCAGGCGGGATCTCCATAACAGAGATCGCACTTACTGACGATATTGGTGGCTACGTGATAGTGAATGGCCCCAAACGGGCAGGCGATGGTGCACATCTTACAGCCGATACATTTGGAATCGTGCACTTCCATAGCTCCGGTAGCCGTGTTCTTAGTGATCGCCCCTACCGGGCAGATCAGCATACAGGCGGGTACCCCGCATTGCTGGCATACCATGGGGACTGCCAGGCCTATTTTTTCATAGGTCAGGACTGAAATACGGGACAGTTCAGGATTGATTTCACCGGTTCTGGTAAACGAACAGGTCAGTTCACAGGTCCGGCAACTGGTGCATTTTTCGGGTTGTACCACCAGGATTCTGTCCATAAAGCACTGGTTTCCTGTGAGAAAACCAGCTTCACCTCCTTCGAGATTTAGTTGATTGACCTCATCACATGGGTCTTAGATCCAATTCCATTCCTATTCTTTCTATCTCTATATAGTTCTCCTGGGCCGGCAATTGAGCAATATATCAAGATGCACCTCCTTTTTGCTCACCAGATCAAACCAGTCATTCAGGTAATCCAACTGGGTTCTGAACAAGGACAAAATTGCCTTTTAAGGGCCGAAGGCCAAGGCATTGACGTCCATTGACAGCAAATCAATGGCCAGTATCTGGCCCCGCCGCACCTCGCCCCGCCCCAGGATAATCTTGAGGGTCAGGGCCGCCTCCAGGCTGGCCATCACCGCCGGCACGAAACTCAAGGCGGACGATTTCAGCTGCTGATCCTTATCGGCTTCATAGCGGCCATATATCTGTTCAATGATTACATCCCCGGGAAATTGCATGGCCACCTGCCCGTACCAGCCGTTTATGGCGCCGTAAACCAGGGGAAGATTCAGCTCGCGGCAGACCCGGGCCAGAGCCAGGCGATCGGGTACATTATCCAGGGCATCAACAACCACTTGGACGCCGTCAAGCAGCGGAGCTTCGGCGATACCGTTAAAGCGGTGATTATGAGCGATAAGGCTCACCACCGGATTGGTAAGGGCGATCCGGTCGGCCGCCACATTTACCTTGGCTTGACCGAGGGTCGGAATTTGCGCCAGCAGCTGGCGGTTAAGATTATTTGCTTCGAATACGTCATCATCCCAGGCATGGATGGTCCCGATTCCCAGGCGGGCCAACTGCTCGATCACATAACCTCCGAGCCCACCGCAGCCGATAACCGCCACCCCGGCCTTAAACAGCTGGAGCTGCTCGGCTCCACTGATGGCTCCCAGGTTGCGCTGGTAACGTTCCGGGATGATTCCCAGTTCCAGCGCGGCCTGCTCGATTTCCCTCAGGGTGGAACCGGTATCCTGCGCCAGGGATAACTGTTCGGTCCACAACAGGATGCCGTTCCCGGCTTTCTTTAAAATCAACTCCGCCAGTTTGGTCGTCATGTTAACCTCCTG
>CAZOZX010000113.1:0-6715 GCA_964584415.1 uncultured Syntrophomonas sp. | reverse complement strand
ACGGTATACTTTTATTCCGAGGGCTTTCAGCCGCTTTTCAAATATGTCCGTAGAAAGCTGCGAGCGATACATGGTAATGACAACACTGCCTACATATAGGCCTATTTCACGAAAAGCATCGATTAAACGCATTACCTCGAGGTCATAGGTGATTCCGAAATCTCCGCGACGTTTGCTTCTCTCGATATCTCCAGCTGAAATCGCGATCACGATCTCAACTTTGTCCTTGAGCTCCAGCAGCATTTTCACTTTACTGTCCGGTTCAAATCCTGGAAGTACGCGGGAAGCATGGTAATCATCGAACAGTTTTCCGCCAAACTCAAGATAGAGCTTTCCCCCGAAAATCTCGATTCTTTCCAGAATCTTCTGAGATTGCATACTCAGATATTTACTATTGTCAAAACCAATATCCATCATCTTTCCTCTCCCATTCTTAACATCACTATTATTTTCGACTTTATATTTGCAACTCCTTCAGAACAACTATGATATTAACAGGTTTTTTGGGCGTTATTTGAGGAATGATAAGTAATCTCAGTCAAATAAAGGGAAAGGCAGGGGCAGCCGGGATACCACGCAGAGTGATAAGGTGACGTGTTTCATATCAGTATTACTCCCCTGAGCGACCACACGGCGGCAAATAGCAGTATCAGCAGGGCCAGGCCAATGAAGTCAGCTCTGGTTAATTGCGGTTCATATAAATAGGTGCGGGGCCCCGGATTATAGCCCCGTGATTCCATAGCTTCAATCAGTTCCTCGGAACGGCGGATAACGTTCATGGTCAAGGGGATTGCAGTATATTTAAGAGCCCTGAACTTGGAACGGGTCGACTTCAAATCGGCACCTCTGGCCGCCTGAGCTTCCCTTACCTGATCCATCTCCATTTGCAGGGTGGGCACGAATCGTACTGCCAGAGAAACCATCATGGCAATATTATAGGAAGAGATCCCCGCCACCTTCAACGGAGCGAGGAGTCTCTGGAGTCCAAAGGCAAGCTCTGATTGGGAGGTGGTCATAGTGAGAATCGCGGCAGCCAGGATTAGCAGCCAAAATCGACCCACCATCAGTATGCCCATTGAAAGACCCTCATGGCTTATATACCATTTGTCCCCGAACAAAGGCAGCAGCGGAGTGCCGGGAGTCCAAAAAAGATACACAATAAATAGTACCAGGAATAAGGTCCGGGTGGGCCGGGAGGCTTCAAGTAAATCCCCCCAGGTAATCCGGCCGAGTGCAGCCATCCCTAGTATCAGCAGAAATACCAGCCCTAAACCCATGGTGTTAAGGCGAATAATAAGAATGCTGAAACAAAGCAATCCCGCGATCTTAATCCGTGGATCGCACCTTTGTAAGGCGGATGATCGCGGCAGATATTGACCCAGATTATACATACCCTTTAACCTCCCGAGGTTTGATTTCGCCCGGTTCAATCCCCTCCCCCGTCAGGTATCGATTTATAAATTGGGCTGCCTCATCCAGGGTCAAAATATTCCTTGGTCTGGTATTCTGATCTATTTTCAGTCTGCTTATTAGTTCTACTATCAACGGCGGCGCCATACCCATGGATTTAAGCTGTTCGCCATTGGCCAGGATATCGCGGGGATGCCCGTCTGATACTATATCCCCGCTCCTCATCAGCAGTACCCGATCTGCCCGGGCTGCTTCCTCCATGTTATGAGTGACATGAATGATGCTTACCCCCTGATCGCGCAGACGTTCTAGAATAGCCAACACATTGGACTTGGAGGCAGGATCCAAAGAGGTGGTAGTCTCATCCAATATGATATATTTGGGACTGACCGCCAGCAGGCCAGCCAAAGCCAGCAGTTGTTTCTCGCCGCCAGACAGGCTGAAAGGAAGGCGCTTCTCAAAACCTCCAAGACCCACTGTCTGCAATGAGGAGGCGACCCGCCGCTTTATCTCAGCCGGTTGCAGATTAAGATTACCGGGACCGAACCCAACGTCTTCCTCCACTGTCATTCCCACGATTTGATTGTCGGGATTCTGAAAAACCATACCTACGTTACGCCTAATCTCTACATGGTGGCTGGTATTCCGGCAACTTAACCCGTCAATCTCGACCTCCCCGCTTTGGGGCCTGATCAGGGCATTGAAATGCCTAACCAAGGTAGTCTTGCCCGATCCAATCGGTCCTATCAGGGCAACATACTCCCCGGCATTTATCTCCAGGTTTATATTGCGAAGGGTAGGAGCCTGCCCCTCTATATAGGTGTGACTCAGATTGGTGACCTTTATCATATACTCTGCCTACTTTATCAGGTGTATTTTCTGTCTCAGTTCGTTGGTCAGCCAGGCGGCTGCAGCTAATTTAACCACCTCTCCCGCCACAAAAGGGACCACCCCCAGCACTATCGCTTTGGATGGTGATATATGCGCCACCAGTGAAAGCTGGGCAGTACCCAGCCCGTATATCACCAGGTCGCCGATCAATATCGCCAAAGCCAACCAGATTATTCCGCCGCGGGGCCGCAGTTCTGCTATTCTACCGATCACATACGCACCGGCCACGAATCCCAACAGGTAACCGCCGGTAGGTCCAAACAAAACACCTATGCCGGCCTTGCCACCAGCAAACACCGGCATCCCCAGGCAACCCAGGATTATGTATATCAGCTGGCTTAACGCCCCGGTATATGCTCCCAGCAATCCCCCGGCCATCCCGGTAAAAAAAGTCTGGAGGGTAAAGGGAACAGGCTGGAGGGGAATGGTTATAAAAGCCCCAACTGCGGTCAAGGCCCCAAACATGGAGGCATAAACCATACGGCGCAGGTGATTTCTATCCTTGGTCTCCAAAATGCTTGTCCTGCTTTCTCTATTTTAGTTCGTCTCTTATTTGGTGAGGTGCCACTGCTGCCCGATTGCCTGCCGATTATATCTATCCAATCATAAAGGCCCGGCCTTAGAAGTAACAGTTACTCCTAATTATTGGCCCGGCCCAATTATTTGTCAACTTTGTTTTTGTTTATCGGTTAACAATAGTGACTAAGACTTCTATCAATCTTGCGGCACAATTATGATTTCCCCGGACATCACCGTATGGGTTACACCGTTAGGATCAAGCACGCATAAAAATCCATTATGGTCGATATCGATGGCCTTGCCCACCAGCACTCCGCCGATGTCATCGACCCTGACTTCCTGCCCGATAACGGATGAGAGATTACGGACCTTATCTAAAACCGCTGAAAAATCCCCGCCAACCACCTGTTCATAATAATTTTCAAGATAGTACAGCAGACCCTGGAGAAGCATGATTCGGGAACAGGGCTGGCCATACTCCTGTTGGATCGAGGTCGCAGGCGCGCGGAATTCATCCGGGAAATCTTCCACCCGGTTTTTGATGTTAATGCCTATCCCAGTCACCATGTAATCTATCCCGTCCATATCAGCCACTGCTTCGGTAAGGATTCCGGCAACTTTGCGGCCATTGATCAGAATATCGTTGGGCCATTTGATGCGGGGGTCAAGGCCTAATTCCTTTTCCAGGGTCTCAGCCACCGCCGCAGCCACCACCAGGGAAAGACGTGACATCTCCCGCAGGGGAATCCTCGGCCTCAATATTACGGATACGTATAATCCCTCGCCAGCCGGCGAATACCAATTCCTGCCCCGCCTGCCCCGGCCTTCACTCTGCCTATCGGCCACCACCACCGTTCCTTCTGGGTAGCCTTCATCGGCCAAATTGCGGGCGTAGTTGTTGGTGGAGCCAATCTCCCGTAAATGCACGTAATGCTCCCGCCCCAGCCATTCAGTCCGCAACCCAGTCTGGACTTCTTCAAGAGACAAAATATCCGGAGAAGCGGACAGGCGGTAGCCTTTCTTGGTGAATGCTTCCACCTGGTATCCCTCTTTCTTCAGCTTGTTTAGCTCTTTCCAGACGGTAGTCCGGGAAACATGGAGTTGATCGCTGAGGGCCTCACCCGATACCCACTCACCTATATTCAGCTTTAAAACAGCCAGGATCTCATCGCGGAGACTCATCGAATTTATTCTCCTTTTGTTAATCTATATTTTGCATTATAGCTGACAATACCTGGCAGGTAAATGTGAACCCAAAAAACAACCGGGGTAGATCCCCGGTTGTGGCTTCCTATTTATCTTTGTAGTTGAAAATTAATTATTTCACGCTGGCAAAGGGGTAGAAGTTTTTCTGGAGGCTGGCATACAGTTCCCCGCGCAGGTCAGGATGGGCTACCGCGATCAATTCCTTGGCCCGCTCGGTGCGTGATTTATAGCGCAGATTGGCGATACCGTATTCAGTGACAACATACTGGGCATAGGTGCGGGGGACGGTGATCGGGGAACCTAAGGGCAGCTCCGGCACAATCGCCGAGGCCACGGAACCATCTTTCATTTTCCGGGAGGAATAGAGCAGGGTAATCCCCTTGCCTCCCTGGGACCAGAAAGAACCGATCATGAAATCCAGCTGGCCGCCGGAACCGCTAACCTGGGTATGACCTACTCCCTCCGAATTGATCTGTCCGCTGAGGTCGACCATCAAAGCCATATTCATGGCTACCATATTCGGGTGCTGAGCGATTAGACTGGGATTATTGGTATAGGAAGAGGGATAGAATTCACAGGCGGGATTCTCCGTAACATAATTGTACATTTCCTCGTCGCCCATGCAGAAGGTAGCCACGGTTACACCTTTATGAACGGGCTTGCGGGTGTTGGTAACGATGCCTTTGGCCACCAATTGGGGCAGACCGATCGGGAACATCTCGGTCAGTACTCCCAGGTCTTTCTTCCCCTCCAATCCGCTGACCACTGCCTCGGGAATGCCGCCAATACCCATCTGGATGGTATCGCCATCATTGATCAGCTCCAGTACATAGCCGGCAATGCTCTTATCTATCTCGCTGGGAGTGCCCCGGCTGAAGGTCGGTATTTTGGTGGAGTTCTCTACAAAGTAATCAAACTCGGAGATGTGCATCCAGTTATTCCCGTAAATCACCGGCATTTGATCATTGATTTCGCCTATGGTCACTCGCTGTTTGCCAGACGCCTTGCCCTCCCGGATGGTATCCATAGTGTAGAAATTGGTCAGCCCCAGGTTGACATAACCGTTGGCATTGGGCGGGCCTACCTGGGCAATAAACACATCGGATTTATGCCAAAACTTGTCGGCCAGGTCGGAGCTCATAACCGGATAGAACTCGGCCTGTTTGGCATTGTTCATTTTACGGCCGGTAGCAATACTGAAGGCGGGCATATAATTGATGTGGCCATCGAGTTTCATCATAAAATCGGGGTCCTGGAATTTAAACGGATAAAGCCCAATCGTATCAAGTATTCTAACATCCTGCAGTTCCTGGTAGCGGTCCAGGATAGCGTTGAAAATGGCGGGTGATCCCGAGCCGATGGCCAAGCCGGTGCCAACCACGTCACCGGACTGGACCAGGGCCGCTGCTTCGGGGATACCGATCTTTTTCTTATTGTACTCGGTCTTCCACATTTAACTCCTCTCCTTCCATTAAAACAGCTGGTTGGGCCAGCCGGTTCGATTTACGGCAGATGTGTGGCGCAAGGGCCGATTCGGTACCCCTCCTTTCCAATCACGATTCTGATTAGAACCAATCTTGAATAACCCTTTTCTAGATAACTTGGCATTGCTTAAATTCATCTATTTCCTGGCTGGTATAACCAGCCTCACGCAGGACTTCGTGGTTGTGCTCTCCCAATTGGGGGAAGTTCAACCGGGCTTCACCAGGGGTTTCGGATAATTTAATGGGCACCCCGGTCAGGGGTATATCCTGCCCCGACCCCTTGAAATCAGGAATTTTTATTATCATCTCCCGGGCCAGGGTCTGCGGGTGAGCACACATCTCTTCCATGGTCAAAACCGGGGTGAAGCAGATGTCACTGTCCTCAAAATACTCCACCCACTGCGCCTGGGTACGGGTGAGCATAATGGTTCGGACATCGTCGATCATATCTCGTTGTATATCGCGATTCCATTGACATTTGATGTACTCTGGGCGATCGATTTTATGGCAGAAGTCGGACCAGAACTTGGTCTCCACCGCCCCCAGGCTTACATATTTGTCATCCCTGGTTTTATAAATGTTGTAAAAAGCATAGCCACCGGTCAAAATGTCATTACCCATCTCCGGTAGGTGCCCCCTCCCGGCCCACTCACCCAGGCTATAGGCCAGAAGACTGATGGAGCAGTCCATCATAGCTATGTCACATAACTGACCTTGCCCGGTCTTTTGGCGGCTAGCCAGGGCCAGCATAATGGCCAGGGCCGCATACAAAGTTCCGCCAGTGATATCGGCAATCTGGGCTCCCGACATGGACGGCGTTCCCTGGTAGGTGCCGGTGAGCCCGGTCACCGCGGCCAGACTGAGGTAATTGAGATCATGACCGCCCGCATCAGCCATCGGTCCGGTCAATCCATAACCGGTGATGGCGCAATAGACTAATCCCGGGTTGATTTGCTTAAGATCGTCATAGCCCAAACCCATCTTTTTCATGACTCCAGGCCGGAACTGGTCGACCAGCACATCCGCCTGGGCAGCCAGTTTCCGGAAAATTTCCCGGCCAGCCTGTTGCTTGAGATCCAGGGTGATGCTCTTTTTGTTACGGTTAACCGCATAGAAACGGGGACTTTCTCCGGCAATAAGCGGGGGTACGGAACGGCCCAGTTCCCCTCCGCGGGGATCCTCAACCTTGATCACTTCCGCGCCGA
>CAZOZX010000112.1:0-6724 GCA_964584415.1 uncultured Syntrophomonas sp. | reverse complement strand
ATGGCCGAGGCAGTCCTGGAAGTTGCCCAGGCCTCTTCAGGACGATCCATTCATACGAAGCCCGAATAACATACAGCAATATTTCTAACCGAGGAAGATAAGAACAAACAGCCCTTGCGAGATAGCAAGGGCTGAACTTAATGATGAGATAACATAGGAAGTAAGTCAGACCTATCGGTCGCGATACTCCTGCGTCTAATTACTGCTCTTTCTCATCGAATCAAGTAATCTTTGGTTTTCTTTTATCATGTTGCCGACCATCTGGTCCATTTCAGCGAAATACTGATAATAGGCTGATTTCTCTGCGTCCAGCAGGGATTTATATGATTCGGAAAATTCCACGTCCGGTTCTAATGCGGATGATTTACCGGTCATAAAATCGAATATGCTGCCATTTCCAACCGTGAAAAGGGAACCATTATTATAATTGGCATGTAAAAATGCCATTACTTCGTTGTCCTCTCCCATGACCATCTCGGCATCATAAGCATAAGTACCAGGTCCGACCAGCGTCCTTATACATTTTTTCTGTAAAACTTTCACGGTTTGCTCCTTTCAGCATAAAAATTCCAGCCAATTCGGTATCACAACTTAACCTAAAAATGTCTATAAACTGTTGATCTCTTCCTGCGAATACATCCTGATATTTCTTTCATTAAATAGGGCCACGGTTTTTTCGTTGTCTGATAAACGCAATACGAATAAGGCATCACCATTTAGATTGTAGTTAAATGAATACATATATTCAATTGAAATATCGGTCTCTTCTATAACCTCTAGAACCTTATCCAGCGCACCGGCTTTATTACATACCCCCACGCAGATTACATTGCTTTTCTTTACAATGAAACCTGCATTCTTGAGACTGTCAACTGCCTGGTCAATACTGGCTCCCCTAATGATCAAGCGCACAATACCAAAGTTAGTTGTATCTGCTATGGAAAGAGCCATTATATCTATTTCATTTTCGGCCAATACTTTGGTCATTGCTCTTAATGTGCCGCGGACGTTTTCCAAATACACTGAGATTTGCGTAATAAACACACCCATGCCTCCTCATTAAATATTTCTGTTATCAATGATTCGTTTCGCTTTTCCTTCCGATCTGGGAATAGATTTGGGCGGAACAAGCTTGATTTTAGCACCAATCCCTACCACTGATTTTACTCTTTCTTTAATGCCGTCTCTTAATTTTTCTATTTCCGCTACCGTATCGGAGAACATTTCATCAGTAAGCTCAACCTGTATTTCCAGTTTATCGGTAGATTTCACCCGGTCAACAATCAACATATAATGCGGAGCCACGCCATCCATACCGACCAATACGGATTCAATCTGACTCGGGAACACATTTACGCCACGAATGACCAGCATATCATCGGTTCGTCCGGTCAGTCTTTCCATGCGGACATGGGTACGTCCACATTGGCATGGTGAGGCATTCAGCTTGCAGATGTCATGGGTTCGGTAGCGCAGCATCGGCATTCCTGTTTTAGTGATAGTGGTAAATACCAGCTCACCGGATTGCCCGTATGGAAGCGGTTCTTCGGTTACCGGATCTATTATCTCTACGATAACATGGTCTTCATTTACATGCATACCCTTCTTTTCCAAGCATTCGAAGGCTACCCCGGGACCGGCGATTTCGGTTAACCCATAAATATCACATGCATCGATTCCCAAGAGTTCTTCTAAATGGGTTCTCATCTCTTCCGACCATGGCTCCGCTCCAAAAACTCCCGATTTCAGTTTCAATTCCTCCGGTTTGATTCCCATCTCCCGAATCGTCTCTCCCAGGTGTGTGGCATATGAAGGCGTACAGCAAAGCATGGTTACTCCAAGTTCTTTCATCATCAAAATCTGGCGCGGCGTATTTCCGCTGGACATCGGTAAAACCATAGCCCCAACTTTGGCTGCACCTTGATGGGCGCCCAGCCCGCCAGTAAATAATCCATACCCATAGGCAACTTGGATGATATCATCCTTGCCGCCCCCGGCCGCGGTGATAGCACGGGCTACCATCTCGGTCCAAATATTAACGTCATTCTGTGTATAACCGGCCACTATTGGTTTACCGGTTGTTCCAGACGATCCCTGTATACGTACAATTTCAGACTTCGGTGCTGCCAGCAGCCCAAATGGGAACTCATCGCGCAAGTCTGTTTTCTCGGTAAAGGGCAAAAGTCTCAAGTCCTCTATCGTCTTGATATCTTGAGGTAAAATTCCCTTGGCATCCATACGGGCACGGTATAGCGGCACATTCTCATACTCTAGCTTAACCGTATCCCGAAGATGCTTACTCTGTAATTCCCGTAACTGCTCACGGTTCATACACTCCATTTGGGGATTGTAGATTTTGTGCTCTACCTGGGGTGATTTCATTCCTGTACCTCCATTAATTAAGATTTGCGAGGACAAGACAATAAAAAAACCCTGTCCCCTGTTTGCACAAAGGACGGGCTTCAATGCTACCCGTGGTACCACCTTGTTTCAATGCCTTCTTACGAAAAGCATCCTCATCGGGTACGGCAATTGCCTTGCTTATACCCTATCGCTATAACGGGCGAAACCGTCACTGCCTACTAAAATAATTCAGCGTGCTGCTCTCGAGATGAATTCAGAATGCTATTCCTTATTGGCTCGCACCGGCCGCCAACTCTCTGAAAGAAAATCTGCAGACTTACTACTTCCCGGTCACTGCATTTATTGTCTATAGATTTTATTCCACATAAACAAAATTTGTCAAATGATTTTTTTGTGACAGGCAAAACCACTCTCAAAACCTAATCCTGCACCTTGGAGTCAGAATCCTTATATTCGTCTACACTATAACCGGCAATATCGAATCCGGTGTTGAACACCCTCGAAGCGGGGATCACTGCTTCTTCCGCCGGACGGTGAAAATGATTAGTATGGTGGGTCGCACAAGCAGCACAAACCGTAGTATCAGGCAAACGCCGCTGGCGGGCGGGTTCAATGGCTTCGCCGCATTGGTCACAAATGCCGTAAGAACCGTTTTCATAGTGAGCCAGGGCATCATTGATTTTGCTCATCTCGAACTCCAACATCTCCAAGAGTCCTAATTCTTTCTCCCGTTCAAACGTGTCAGTGCCTAAATCGCCGGGGTGCTGATCATAAGCGGATAGCTCATCGGTATATTCGCTGACGGGGGTTTGAAGTATATCCCGCTTACGCTCTATTTGCCCCATAACTTCCTGTTTACGATTCAATAGAGCCTGGTAATTATCATCATGATTCATCGATAAATCCTCACCTTTCAATGATTTTATTGCCTAATATACTAGCCGGGATTCCTAATATTTAGGTTATCCCCATGGTTTTATATCATACATGATAAAGTGCAGCCTTGAGGCGGGGGAAGTTGGTCCAATCATTATGAGAAAAATTAATTTATTGTTCCTCATTATAGGCGGACCGTACTTTCGGGAAGCAGGCCAAAGGAATTAAACCGGATACAAGCGATAATAATAAAGTAAAAAGCAGAGGAAGTTAATATATGAACAATCAAACAATACTATGGTCTATGTTGATCTTGCCCTGGTTGACCCTGATCTTCATGAGAAAAGAGGACATTAGGCGTTACATTCCTTTAGCTCTGTTCACCATGGTAATTACGTCAATCGTTATTGAGGCCGGCATTACCCTAAATCTTTGGAATATTAGAGAGACCACTTACCCTCTTAACCATACCCTGTCATACGTCTATGGTCTGGCTCCGGTATCCGCTATGTGGATCTTCAAGTTTACATTTGAACGGTTTTGGCTATATATTGCTGCCGACACTGTTTTCAACGGGGTATTTGCTTTCCTTTTGACTCCGTGGTTGGCCAGCCGGGCAATCAAAGATTTGATTACCAGTAGATTCAATGTATTTCTGATAGTTACAGGACTGGCCATTCTATTGTATCTTTATCAAATGTGGCAGGAAAATGCATGGGCTGGTATTAGGGCAGCTTCATATGAACCGCAGCCGGCTCTAAAACGCATACCCCAGGAGGATAAGACCGAAGAATAGTCTAAAGCGCCGCTTTATATATGTCCATAATATCTTGAAGGGTTCCTTTTCTGGGATTTGTTAATCCAACGACATCCTTTAGAGCGTTCCTGGAAAGGGCTTCGATGTCACCTATTTTTAATCCTATTGCCTCTAAACCATTTGGAATACCTAGATAAGAACTCAAATCCATAATACGTTTTGCGATCGTTTCAACACTCTGAGCTTTACTGGTCGCTTTTACATGCATAGCCCCGCATATTTTGCTTATACGATCATCCGATATAGTAGGTGCGTTAAACTCTAGAATATGTGGGAGCAATATAGCGTTAACGTTCCCGTGGGCAGTGTTATAGAAACCTCCAATTTGATGAGCCAGGGCGTGGGCGTATCCTAAACCGGCAGTATTAAACGCCATCGCTGCCATGATATTGGCAAACATCATTTTTTCCCGAGCTTCCATATCATTGCCGTTATCATAGGCACGGGGAAGATAATCAAAAACCAATTCTAAAGCCCCAATGGCAAGATTATCACTTATCGGTGAAGCCTCCGTTGCCACAAAAGCCTCTATGGCGTGTGAGGCAACGTCTATGCCTGAACTAGCGGTTACTTCTTGGGACATAGTCGCCATAAACAGAGGATCATTTACTGAAATATATGGGGTCATCATTGGGGAAGAAATAGTCATTTTGACCCGCCTTGATTCATCTTTGACAACTGCGCTCATGGTAATCTCAGCTCCCGATCCAGCGGTGGTGTTTATGGCTATTTGCTTAATAGGTGGTTTGGTCACTTTGTTCCAGCCTTCGTAATCAGTTATAGAACCTCCATTGGTAGCAACTGTGGCGATAGCCTTGGCACAATCATGATTGCTCCCCCCACCTACGGAAATAACCCAATCATAATCTATTTTAATTTCCATCCAACCATTGTCGCAGCAGGCAGGACCGTCCTCTACAAAAGATACGGTAGGATTGGGATGTTGCACCCCGTCAAAAATATCGTAGGATATAAAAAGACTTTTTAAAATCTTTTCCACAGTTTCAACGTAGCCCAGACTGATAATATTTTTGTCGGTGACTATTAAGGCTTTACTAAGTTTCCAGGCCAACAATTCATTAGGCAGATCTTTAATCGCTCCCACCCCGATGAGGTTGGTCTTAGGTATCCAAAAATTATGGTTATTTTCCACCGGCAACTCCTCCGATGCTTTAATACGCATAGTATTTACCGTTGTTCCTCTTTAATGCAATCAGGGAGCAGTAGATATTTCTCAGAGTAATCAGCTTCTATTATTCCTCCGTTTCTTAACAAAAAAATACCTCCCAATATTTTAGCGGGAGGTTCATACGATTTTATCCGCTGCGCACCATGCATAAGTCCTAACTTCCCCTTGCTGCCTATATCCTAAGCACTTAAGCTCTCTTCTTTTACGCCGACGTCTTCGCCAGCAACCGCAATGCCGACCAGTTCAGGCTCCGGAGTGTCGCCATTCAGATTTTGCCACCACCGGTTGTGGCGATGGATAACATATTCCCGGTCTATCCAGCCGGTAAACATACTGGCTACCAGAGGCCGGTTATCCTTGATAAGAAAGGCCAGCAGGTGGACGATGATCGAAAACAGCAGGATCACTGTAAATAAATTGTGGATCTGAGCCAGCCAAAAGATGACGCTCTCGCTAAAATCCACCCCGGGGATATTTTTATATACCTTAAGCAACCCAGTGATAATGAGGGCCCCAATGGATAAGGCCGTAACCGAGAAGGCCAGCCGCTGCTCGGCTAAATATTTATCATTGTCAGGTTCTTCAGCCAGCCCTACCATCGAGGCGAAGATCTGGATCGACTCCTTAAAATCGCCCCGGCGGGGGATGATTTCCCATTTCTTGCTGTACAGCAGATAGGTCAGATAATATACACTGATAAATATGAGCGCTATCGCGGCCGCATAATGAAGATTCAGGGTGCTTATAAAGTTGCTGGACCAAGCCAGACCGGGTATCTGGTCCACGTAGTAACGTTTATAAACAGGCATCTGGCCAATCCCGGTGAACAGCAGTGTAGATATCGATGCCATTGTAACCCAGTGGGTGAAGCGAATTATAGCGTTATGCCGTTTTATCTTCATCTCCGGCTCCTCCTTTCATTATCTGGTAAGTGCTGATCCCGGCTGCCATCATTCCAGCCAGCGGTGCCAATACAAATCCGCTCAGCATATTACCCGGTTCATTCATGGGATTTTCGATATTTACCGGCATGCTGATCCGGCCATTCTGACCGTCCAAATCCTGTTCCACAATCGCCTGGTTGATCGCCTCAAAGGGTACGCTGGATATATAGAAATTGGCGGTGCCCCCATTTTCATCAACGCCGTAGACATAGCCATCGTTCTCTTTAGCCCAGTCCAGTGCATATTGGCGGAGCTCCTCCTTGGGGCCGAATCGGATAGCCCCGCGCGGGCAAGCTGACACGCAAGCCGGTTCTTTACCCTGCTCAACCAGGTCATGGCACATGTCGCATTTGTACATTACCCCACCACCGGCGTAATCCGGCGCAACTTTCAAATATATACCCACCCCGGCCTGGCGTTGGGGGATATGCCAGGGGCAGACATCCCGGCATTTGGCGCCCCCGAAGCACCCGTTGGTGTCGATCACTACCGGTCCTTCCGGAGTTTTATTGTTGACCCCGAATGGACATAATT
>CAZOZX010000111.1:5916-7043 GCA_964584415.1 uncultured Syntrophomonas sp. | reverse complement strand
AGCTATTCAGTTTAGAGCTACCGGATGAGGGGCAGGAAGAGTATGCAAAAATTAAGACTGGGAACCAGAGGTAGTCAACTAGCACTTTGGCAGGCTGAATTCGTTGCCAGAGAAATAAAAAACCATAAGCCGGAACTGGAAATAGAAACTAGAATTATAAAAACCAAAGGTGACAAGATCTTGGATGTAGCATTGTCCAAGATAGGTGATAAAGGGCTCTTTACCCGAGAAATAGAGAATGCTCTGTTGGCTGGAGAAGTCGATCTGGCCGTTCACAGCATGAAAGACTTACCCTCATTTCTTGCCCCTGGGCTCAGTTTAGGAGCGGTACTGAAGCGGGAGAATCCCCGGGATGTACTCATTTCCAGCCGGGGCTACACTATGGCTAACCTGCCTCTTAATGGATTAGTCGGTACTTCCAGCCTGAGGCGAATTGCTCAGCTAAAAAAATTACGTCCTGATATCCGAATATCTGATTTGCGAGGCAATGTAGAGACCCGCATCAGAAAAATGACCGAGCATAACTTGGACGCGATAATTCTTGCTTATGCCGGTGTTGAACGGCTGGGGCTATCTCATGTTGTTACGGAAGTACTAAGCACGGATAGTGTGCTGCCGGCGGTGGGGCAAGGTGCAATCGCGGTCGAGATTCGGAATGACGATAAAGATACGGCTGCTATAGTGGCAATGATAAACGATGTGACTACTTTTATTGCCACTAAATCGGAAAGGGCATTCCTGCGGGAGCTGGAGGGAGGATGCCAGGTTCCGATAGCATGCCTGGCCCGGATCATTGATGAAGATATAGTCCTGGAAGGATTAATCGCATCGATTGATGGACAGATTTTACTGCGCTATACGGTATCAGGCCGATTGGATCAGGCTGAGGTAATGGGTCAACAGCTTGCCCAGAGTCTACTGGACAGGGGCGGGCAGAAGATATTACAGGAAATAAAGACATTAGGAGAGTAATAGATGGCTAAGACGGGATATGTATACTTGATCGGAGCCGGACCGGGCGATCCTGATTTATTTACCATTAAGGGTAAAAAGGCTATGGAAAAGGCGGAGGTAGTGGTTTATGACCGCCTTATTGGACAAGCGATATTGGATTTTGCTCCTCAACA
>CAZOZX010000111.1:0-5906 GCA_964584415.1 uncultured Syntrophomonas sp. | reverse complement strand
GCAACCATGCTCTTCCCCAGGACGATATTAACAAATTACTGGTTGAAAAGGCCCAAGAGGGTAAAGTTGTTGCCCGCTTAAAGGGCGGAGATCCTTTCGTGTTCGGACGGGGCGGGGAAGAAGCGCAATATATTCATCAGCACGGTATTGATTTTGAGGTAATTCCGGGAATCACTTCGGCGATTGCCGTTCCTGCGTATGCAGGAATACCAGTTACTCATAGAGACGCGACTTCCAGTTTCGCGGTTATAACCGGGCATGAAAAGCCGGGAAAGCAGGTAAGTTCGATTCACTGGGACAAGATAGCAACTGGAATAGGGACCCTGGTGTTTTTAATGGGAGTAGAGAACCTGGAATTCATAGTAAGTAATCTGATTAAAGCGGGTCGTAGTGAGCAAACACCAGTAGCCTTGATCCGCCGCGGCACTTTTCCCGATCAGGAGGTTATCAGCGGAACCCTGGCGGATATAGTGAGAAAAGTTCGAGAAGCGAGCTTTCAACCTCCGGCCATTATCATAGTCGGAGAAACGGTGAGTTTACGTGAAGAGTTGCAGTGGCGGGAGAATAGGCCTTTATGGGGAGTGAAAATTGTGGTAACCAGGGCCCGGGCTCAGGCCAGTGATCTTTTGGAGCGAATCCGTTATCAGGGTGGCCAAGCCATAGAGTTCCCTTCAATAGAAATTGTTCCGGAAGAGGATCTCACCAGCCTTTATAAGACTTTTAAGCAGATTGAAGAGTATGCCTGGATAGTATTTACCAGTGTCAATGCAGTAGATATCTTCTTCACTCAGCTAAGCGCTCAGGGAATCGATATCAGAAATCTAAGAAATAGCCGCATCTGTGCTATTGGTCCGGCAACTGCGGCTAAATTAAACAGTTTAGGGATTATGGTTGATATGATTCCGGAAGAATTTCAGGCTGAGGGCATCATTGCCGGGCTCAAACAATATGTGAAACCACAGGATAAAGTACTCCTGCCTCGGGCACAGGGGGCTCGTGCAATTTTACCAGATAGTCTGCGGGCATTAGGCGCAATTGTAGATGAAATAGTTATCTATCGTTCTGAACCAGCCTCGCATTTGGACGATGGACTATTGAAAGAAATTAAGCGGGGCGAATTCGATTATATAACTTTTACCAGTTCATCTACGGTAGACAATTTTGTTAATATAATAGGGCAGGACAATATCATCTCAATAAATGAGAAGGTCAAGGTAGCATGTATCGGACCTATAACTGCCCAAACAGCCCGCGAAAAGGGATTCACAGTTGATATCATCCCAGCTCAATATACGATTGATGCTTTATTGGATGCCATAATCTCTGATCGTCAGGCATAGAATGAGGACCAGCTTATGCGGGTCTTGAATGTCGAGGTTTTCGTTTTTATGGCTATTAATAAGTCGTTTGGGTATTTGATTAGTTGATAAGGAGGTTTTAATATGAGTTTTCCTGTCAACCGGATGAGGAGACTAAGATCCAACGATACCATACGCAATATGGTACGAGAGACCCATCTGCAAGTGAGTGATCTGATTTATCCTTTGTTTGTAACCTTTGGTGAAGAGAAAAAAATTCCGGTTCAATCTATGCCGGGTGTGTTCCAATTATCAGTTGACAATCTTACCCGCGAATGTGAGGAAATAAGGTCTTTGGGAATACCGGCTGTGCTTTTATTCGGCATACCAGAACATAAAGACAGCCAGGCTAGCTCGGCCTATGATGAAAACGGTGTGATTCAGGAAGCAATACGAGCCATAAAGGCTGCTTGTCCTGACACACTGGTTGTGACTGATGTTTGTTTATGTGAATATATGGATCATGGGCACTGCGGTATCATAGAGAGCGATGGGACAGTAAACAATGATGCCAGTTTGGAATTACTAGCTCGTGAAGCCTTGTCACATGCACAAGCCGGAGCTGATATAATAGCGCCTTCGGATATGATGGATGGCAGGATTGGTTTCATAAGAAACGCTTTAGATTCAAACGGATTTGAAAACATACCTATTATGTCCTATGCAGCGAAATATGCCTCTGCTTTTTATGGTCCGTTTAGGGAAGCCGCTGAATCTGCCCCGAAATTTGGGAACCGCAAGACCTACCAGATGGATCCGGCCAATATTCTGGAGGCTTTGCGGGAAGTAGAGCTTGACATAAACGAGGGTGCCGACATTGTAATGGTTAAGCCGGCTCTGGCCTACCTGGATGTTTTAAAAGCAGTAAAGGAGAGATTTGCCTATCCTACTGCAGCTTATAATGTCAGCGGTGAATATGCGATGGTGAAAGCTGCGGCTGCACAGGGTTGGATTGATGAGCAGGCAGTAACCTTAGAGGTCTTAACCGCGATAAAAAGAGCTGGAGCGGACATGATTATTACCTATGCGGCCAAAGATGTAGCTGGAATAATCGGACGTTTATAATTTCAAGTTTGAGTGAGCCCCAAATATATACATTAGGTAGTTTTGGGGATAAGGGGAAATGAAATGCTAGTATCTTGGAACACAACCAATCAATGCAATATGTTTTGTGATCATTGTTATAGAGATGCGGGAATCCGGAGTGAGGATGAACTTTCCACGGCCCAGGCTAGGAAACTGATTACCGAGATTAAAAATGCCGGGTTTCAAATTATGATCTTTAGCGGTGGAGAGCCGCTGATGCGCTCTGACATATATGAACTGGCTTCATATGCGACTGGAGTGGGGCTGCGGGCAGTCATGGGTACCAATGGCAGTCTCATTACTGTTGATGTTGCAAGCAAAATGAAGGAAGCTGGGTTTATGGCAGCTGGAATTAGCCTGGACAGCCTTGACCCAGTAAAGAATAATAATTTTCGCAAATTGGATGATGCTTTCCAGCTGACAGTTCAGGGCATGAAAAATCTGAAGAAAGTTGGTCTGCCCTTCCAAATTCATACCACAGTTATGGATTGGAATGTAGGGGAGTTGGAGAATCTCACCGACTTTGCTATTGATATTGGAGCTATGGCTCATCATATATTTTTCCTGGTACCTACCGGACGGGCGGTCAACATCGAGGATGAAGCATTAAAGGTTGCAGAATATGAAAAAACCCTGTCCCGGATAATGGACAAACAGAAATCTGTGCCAATCGAGATAAAACCAACATGTGCACCCCAGTTTATAAGAGTAGCTGACAAGAAAGGTATACCTCTGCGGTTTTCGAAGGGATGCCTGGCGGGGATAAGCTACTGTATTATAAGTCCAACCGGTAATGTACAGCCCTGTGCTTATTTAGACATGCCGCTGGGAAATGTTAAAGAACAACCGTTTGATCGGATTTGGAGCGAGAACGAAGTCTTGCTCAGATTACGTACCATGGAATACGAGGGTAAATGCGGGGTATGTGATTACAAAAGCCGCTGTGGAGGATGCCGCGCCAGGGCAAATTATTACAACGGTGATTATATGGCCGAAGACTCCTGGTGTTTGTATCATCCCAAGGGGGCTGTATAAATGCCCGAAATAGATAATTTAGATCGCAAAATCTTAAATCTCCTGCAGAACGATTTTCCTCTATCAGTGGAGCCATACAAAATAATGGCTAAACGCTTGGAGATCAGTGAGGATAATCTCTTACAACGTATAGCCGCCATGAAGAGCGCGGGTCTTATCAGGAGGATCGGTGGGATTATGGACACCCGCGGGCTGGGATATTACTCTACCCTGTGCGCGGTTTCGATTCCCCCAGGTAGTATAAAAGAGGTTGCCGGTTATATTAACGCTTTACCAGGAGTAACCCACAATTATCTTCGCGATCACAAATATAACTTATGGTTCACCTTAACTGCAGTGTCCCGTGAGGAAGCAGATAAGCAGCTGCGTGAATTGGAATCAAAGTTGGATTTGACCATCCTCAGTATGCCAGCAGAACGGATATTTAAAATCCGGGTTTCATTTGATATGGAGAAGTAAAAATGACCATTGATCAAATCGACAAGAGCATTATAGGATTAATACAAGGTGATTTACCACTGGAGGCTCATCCTTTTGAGGCGCTATCCGAGCAAATTGGGATTTCGGAAGCGGAAGTGGTAGCTAGAATTGGGAAGCTGCAAACAACTGGGGCAATGAGAAGATGGGGCGCGGTGTTAAGGCATCAGCAAGCGGGGTACAAGCATAATGCCCTGGTAGCCTGGAAGGTAGAAGCAGCCGATAGCGAAGAAACGGGCAAGAGAATGTCTGCCAGCCAGGAAATAAGCCATTGCTACTTGCGTAAGGTTCCTCCGGAATTTCCTTATAATCTATTTACTATGATTCATGCCCGAAGTGAAGAAGAACTTATATCGATAATTCAGAGAATAGCCAATGACAACAAATTGAACGACTATGTGATTGTCAAGAGTATCAGGGAATTCAAAAAGGCCAGTATGGTTTACGTTTAGTATTTTATCAGTGGCGGAAGGGGATTATTAAACGAGGGAGGTCTCGGCTTGGATACCAAAAAATCAGAAAGACTCTTTAATGAGGCCCAAAAGTATATGCCCGGTGGAGTTAATAGTCCCGTCCGTGCTTTCAAGTCGGTGGGGTTAAATCCTCTCATTATTAACAAGGGTTATGGTTCCAGGATTTATGATGAAGATGGTAATGAGTTCATAGATTATGTGTGTTCCTGGGGCCCCCTTATATTAGGTCATAGCCGCCCTGAAATTGTCCAGGCCATTAGTTCTGCGGCACAAAAAGGCGCTAGTTTTGGGGCCTGCTGCGTTGGTGAAATTGAATTGGCAAAACTGATCTGTGAGGCGTTTCCGGCTATGGATAAAATTAGGCTGGTAAACTCCGGAACTGAGGCTACTATGAGTGCGGTACGTCTCGCTCGGGCCTTCACTGGACGTGATAAAATCATCAAATTTGAGGGCTGCTATCATGGACATGCCGATTCTTTTCTTATAAAAGCCGGATCGGGTTTGCTGACTACCGGCATACCTACGAGCCCAGGTGTTCCTAAGTCTTTTATCGATCAGACTATAGTATGTCGATATAATGACCTTGAATCGGTAAAAAAAGCCTTTATGGTGTCCGGACCAGATATTGCTGCGGTTATTATCGAACCGGTTGCAGCCAATATGGGATTGATTAATCCAAAACCTGGTTTTCTCCAGGGCTTGCGGGACATAACCAGGCTTTATGGAAGCCTCCTGATATTCGACGAAGTAATAACCGGGTTCAGGATTTGCTATGGCGGAGTGCAAACCGAACTGGGAATAGAACCGGATTTAACTACTCTGGGTAAAATTATCGGTGGCGGGCTGCCGGTTGGCGCCTATGGAGGGAAAAAGGAGATCATGGATCTGGTTGCCCCCCAAGGGGATGTATACCAGGCCGGAACATTATCCGGCAATCCCGTTGCTATGGCTGCCGGGGCAGCAGCCTTGAGGCTTTTGAAGGATATCGATCCTTATGAAAAGATTGAGAAGCTTGCCACCCGATTAACCGGTTACATTCAGGGATTAATTGAATCTTATGATTTGGATTGTACTCTTAACCAGTGCGGATCAATGTTTTCTTTATTCTTTTCGAATGGTCCTATAAACGATTATGAAACGGTGTTGCGCTGTGATACCAGGAAATATGCACGGTTCTTCCAACAGATGTTATATTCGGGGGTATATTTGCCACCATCTCAATTCGAAGTTTGCTTTGTATCCGACGCTCATACAGAAGAAGACATCGATAAAACCCTTCAATCTCTGGAAGTAAGTCTTGGCTCACTGTAGACAATATCGTTGACAAAAATTTTTCCAATGAGATGTTGTAAGCAGGAAATCAGACTTCAATATAGAAAGTATACAATTGGTTCAATGTTTTTTTTCAATGAGCTAATGTAGTGGCGGTAAATTTGCCGTAGGCAAAAAGCTCATACATATAACTGTCATGGGGGTG
>CAZOZX010000110.1:0-7155 GCA_964584415.1 uncultured Syntrophomonas sp. | reverse complement strand
AGCCACTCCCCTGCACCCCAGGGCCTTGAATACTTTTTGGGCAATAACGCCTACCTTTTCCTGAACAACCATATCAACCCGGGCGGGAATTATATGATTGCACATGCCGGGAGTATATTTTGATTCGAAATCATAAAATTCATTGGCGGAGGTTATCTCGATCAACGGCAGCGCCTCAGTAGCATATTCATTCCCGATCACAGTAGAGGTTACCTCGGTGCCGGCAATATATTTTTCCACCAGCACATCCTGATCATAAACAAAGGCTTCAGTAATTGCTGATAGAACACCTGCCCTGTCGTTGACGATATAAACGCCAATACTGGAACCCTGAGTGGCAGCTTTTATTACCATTGGCATACCTATATTATTGATTAGTTCATCTAACTCCTCACTGGTTGAATTGAAGTCATTCTTGGTTAAGATCACAAACGGTGCGGTCGGCAAACCCTCATAGCTGACCATTTTTTTGGTAAGTATTTTATTCATGCCTATAGCACTGGAGGCCACCCCGGAACCAGTGTAACGAATATTAAGTATTTCCAGCATTCCCTGAACGGTGCCGTCCTCGCCGTCTTTACCATGCAGAGCTATAAAGACCAAATCCGGTTTGTAATCAACGATGTTCTGGATAGGCAGATCTTTGAGGTCCATGCCTTCAGCTTCATATCCCAGCTTTATTAGAGCCTTTAATATGGCACTGCCGCTGCGTATGGAAACATCCCGCTCGGAAGAATAACCTCCCATTAATACAATTACTCTCTCTTTGCTCACCTATATCACATCCCCAATCAAAATCATATATGAATTACAAATCCTCTACAGACTATGTAAAGCATACAATTAAATATATGCTGATACAACCTCAATAAGTTATTGAACCGCCCTGTTATATGTGCTAAAATTAATGTCGCTGAGTTCAGGAACCAGCACAGGGGAGTAGCTCAATTGGCAGAGCATCGGTCTCCAAAACCGAGGGCTGGGGGTTCGAGACCTCTCTCCCCTGCCATTAAGAAACAACAAAACCGCGCAAACCGCGCGGTTTTTTCTGGGAATTCCTATTATACCGGGCAGAACATATAGACCACCTTAAATCAGTAACGATAGACTTCCTTCAAATTAAACCTCTTTACCTGCAAAGTGTTAGAGTTCTTTTTTATCTTATTAGACAAAGAATATATCTCCAATGCCCACTTTCACTACTTTACCTTGTATAATTACGAACTTTATCATCCCAAACTGGTTTTCATAAATGGCATAGAAACCTGCGCCAGTATCATTGGATTGGGTACGATTAGGCTGACCATATGTTGCGATAAGTTTTTCATAACTATCACCAGCGAATATCTTGTTATCCAAGGTGTTAAACCATCCCACTCCTCTAACTACTTTTGGCTCTTTCCAGGACCAGGTAATAGAAATGTTTCCATAAAGCCAATGCCATCCCGTTTCGGTGCCCATTTTCTGATCAGGATTACCGACTAGACTGAGTACCTGCTGCTCCTTCATTCCTGCCTTAACACCCCGCCATTGGAACATGCTCGAATTTAAAACAGAGGCTGGTTTCGATTGCGATGCCTGTTCGTCAGCAGATTTGTTATTATCGCTTCCAGAACCCTTTGAATCTATATCATCTTCAGTTCGGACGGCATTGTTTGTGCTGTTATTGGTATCCCGGCTTTTTTTAGGGTAAGCCGGTATATTTATCTCATTTAACTCCAGGGCTTTATTGATACTGTCTATCGACATGCAACTGAATAACATAACCCGCATAATATAAATCCTGGCAGTATTCTCATCATTTATCGTTTGCAGCAACGCAATGGCGTTAAAATTAGCACCATCGCCTTGTAGGGCTTCAATAGCGTAATTATTTGCCTTACCGCGGTCGCCCGCAGCCAAGTAGTAATATCCCAGATCGGCTATGAGAGTGGGGTTGAGCTTGGATACATCAATTTGCTGAATCAGGTTTTCGGCAGAGGTTTGGTCACCATTCTTAACCATGCAGACGGCAGCTAGGAGCTTTGCCTTATGGTTTCCTGTTTGGAGTGCTAGCTTGCCCTTAAAGGTATCAATGGCATTGCTATAATCGGCAGCGGCGTAATATGTGTAGAATTCCAGCATGGAGCCTACGGTTTGATTAGAGACGCCACTTGTTTGGCTGCGCAGTCCTGCCCAATTATTCTTATATATACTGTCTAATACCAGATAGGCTTCCTGCTGGTTTATTTCAAGGCTGAGGGATTGTACTATATTATTTAGAGCATCATCCTGCTTATGGTTCTGGAAAAGGAATAGAGCTAATGCATTATAGACTTGGTACTCGTTGGGGTTCTTCTCGACAGCCTGCCTTAGTATAGCTTCAGCTTTGCTGTTATTTCCCTGCTGCTGATAGACCATAGCCAGCCCCAAGTAGGATTCCAAGCAGTTGGGGCCGGTATTCATGATCTGAGTATAGGCTTGCTCTGCATCAGTCAGTTTGTTCTGATCTATGTACATCCCCGCCAAGCTCAACTGCAAAACCTGTAAGTACTGTGGGGTTACGGCGGCTATACCTTTTTCATAAGTACTCTTGGCTTCATCGTAGTTGCCCTGAAGGGTGTATGTCCTGGCCAGTCCCTGATAACCTTTGACCTCTTTGGGATCTATTTTGATGGCATCGTTGAAAGCCAATATGGCTTGCTCATAATTGTTGTCACTCAAATATTTGACCGCCAGGTCCAGTTTCTTTTCGGCCTGGGCTTTTGTGCCATAGGTATTCCAGCCCCACAAGCCTCCCGCGGCCAGTATGATCGCCAATATGGCTCCCAGGATGAGTTTGGTTCTCAGACCTGAGCCTCTCTTGGGCCGGGGGGGAGAATTCAGTCGGAGGTCGGCCTGCACAGAAACCACCGGCTCAGATCGGTCATCTTTAGCCTGGCCAAAATGCTGCTGGGTTGAAGCAGTATCCTTCGGTAGAGTAGACGTTGCTCCGTCGTTCTCCACATATGCACTTCCGCAGTTCATGCAGAATTTATCTCTATCCTGCATCTCTGCCCAGCACTGGTGGCAGAATCTCATGATACACCTTATCTCCAGACGTTATTAGATAACACTGTTTTAGGAATTATAAATCACACCTGAGAGATCGATGTGTGATTTTGTTATGCGCGACTAATTATATTTTGATTGCGGTACTCAAATACTTTCCATTTCTAACACCTAAGACGTGCACTTATTGGCAAGTTTATGAAAGTTAAGTATTTCTAGTTGACATTCTGCATTCCGCTTCCATCGGTATGCGTTCTATAGTTCCTTTTCTTAAAAAAATCAGATGTATAAATCCAGTCTCCTGCTACACTAACTTCACTAGGTGACCCCTGATTCCCCATTTTGGTTCGACTGCTGCCATCGGTTCGCATTTTATAAAGGGTATAGTATGGAGAGTACTCATAATGGTAGTAAATCCATTCACCAACTACATTAAAATTCGCTATATTATCTGTGCTAAGTTTGGTTTTGGTACTGCCATCAGTCCTCATTTTATAGAGATAATAGTAATCTTCAGAATCTTTATAATAAATCCAGTCATCGACAACATTGATGAAGTTTGAATAACCATGACTCAATACAGTCCTTCCGCTGCCGTCTGTGCGTAATTTACAGACTTCACCTATACTACCATTAACATAGTAAATCCAGTCGCCAACAACATTAATAAACCATGCAGGATCTTCACTCAATTTGATCCCTCCGCTGCCGTCCGTTCGTATCTTATAAATTCCTTGCATGGAAGGTTTTCCGTAATAAATCCAATCACCAATCACATTAATATCGCATGTAGCATCATCACTTAATTTTACCCTCCCGCTACCGTCTGTGTGCATTTTATAGAGCTTATAATTATCGAATACATTTTGAAAGTAGATCCAGTCTCCCTGCTGGCATACAATGCCCCCATTTGCGATATTTCCAGCACTATTGCCATATGCCTTATTGTCAGATACAGAATTTTTCTCTGGCGCCGCTTCATTAACCGTGGAGTTCTGATTCGCAGCACTATTTTCTGTTTCAGTCGTTGACGCTTGGTCCGTCCCACCACAACCACATAACAAGACACTGAATATCATGCACACAATCAGGATTATTCCGATCAATTTTTTCATAACCGAACCCCCCTCTCATTTATTAATAGTCACTGCTACATGACATAGTGAATATCATTTAATAGAAACACGTTAACCTGCCATCGATGGAAAAAGGTTAAAATACCGCCTAGTATGCGCCTCCACTCTACCTTGCAAGACGTGCTCCAGTCTCCTTCAGATAGCTGTCATCACAGTGGCTCTATTTTCCATTTATCACGATTGCCACAATGGCAGCATGCTACCCCCCAATCCTTGAATCAACACGTTGCCGATCGCTGCCGTCGGTACGGACCTTATAGAATTGGCCACCATCAATTCCGTTGACGTAATAAATCCAATCGCCGGCTACATTGATATAACCTGGCTCATCATCATCGACAACATATAACTTATCGTCATTCACTTTGGTGCGATTGCTCCCATCGGTGTGGATCTTATATAGTTTGCCGTCACCCATATTGCTGTAATAAATCCAGTCACCAGCTACATTGATTAGAAACGGCTCGTCATCACTCACCTTGATTCGATCGCTGCCATCGGTGCGCATCTTATATATTCTTGTCCTATACTCACCATCGTCAGTTAAGGTGACGTAATAAATCCAATCACCGACTACATTGATCCAACGTGAAATTTCATCATTTACTTTTGTTCGATTGCTGCCATCGGTGCGTACCTTATATAATCTATATCTATCACTAACGTTGCAGTAATAAATCCAATTGCCGGCTACATTGATTTCAGCTGAGCTATCATCATTCACTTTGGTCCTATTGCTGCCATCAGTGCGTATCTTATAAATTTTGTTTTGATCATCCATGTTGCAGTAATATATCCAATCGCCGACAACATTGATATAACCTGAATCATCATTATTCACTTTGGTCGTTTCACTGCCATCGGTGCGTGACTTGTAAATTGCGTAACTACCATCATGCTTATCATTGACGTAATAAATCCAATCACCGACTATATTGATAAACATTGTAGTATCCATATTCAGTCGGGTTATCTTGCTGCCGTCGGGGTGCATCTTATATAAATAACCGGTCATATCTGAGTTGCTAAAGTAGACCCAATCACCTTGCTGGGCAACCCGTCCACCGTTGCTTATGTTGCCGCCTGTATTGCCACCTGTTGCAGGTGTCGCTCCCTTGTCCTTCCCTCCACAGCCACATAGAAAGATACTAAAAATCAGACATACAATTAGGCCTAATCCAATCAATTTTTTCACAACCGAACCCACCTCTCATTTATTAATTGCTTCCTCCTATAGAACCTGGCGACATCATTCAGCATGGTCTGTTTTCAGTTTCTAACTTGCTTATTGTTTCATTTGTAAGGGCGGATCCAAAATTTGCCGATCGGTTCCGTCGGTGCTGAACATGTAATTCCGAGTGTTTCCCAAGCAATATATCCAATCTCCAACTGACCTGAGCGATGAAGCGGCATCACCTACGACTAGCTGTTTTTTATCGGTTCCATCAGTTTTTATTTTAGATAGACTAAAATAATCGTTAACTAAAGATGAGTAATAGATATAATCATTCTTAAACTGCCACCCGGTTACATATTATTTACCGTCTATTGAATGACTTAATAATTATTCATTGTATTCAACATTATGTAGTTAATACCTTTTATTTCTAGCAAATATGGCAATATATTCTAACAAAAGTTGAAAATATTTTCATGGGTTGGGGAGGCTGTAGGATTGCTTGTGGAATAGATTTTCTCATAATAGTCGTATTGTAAAAAGGCGGGAAAAATGTAGCGTAGCATATAATGTAGCGTAACATAAACGAAGCAAGTTAGCAGACTTTCACTTGGGAAAAGACTTCAGACTGCTCTATTAATTCTTGTAGGCAAGGAGGACTTATTTGAACCTATTAATGGATGCGACTTTTAAAATAAGCAAATGTTATTCACAAATATAGAAACCCCGCATCTTGTTAGGATGCGAGGTTATTATTCCGCGAAAATTTGCTTCCTAAGTTCTAGGCTTTGCCGAGGTAAGCCTTGCGCACCTCTTCATTTACGGCTAATTCCTGCCCCGGTCCCTCCAAGACAATTTCACCGGTTTCCAAGACATAACCGTAATCAGCTATCTGTAAGGCTGCGGTCGCATTTTGTTCAATAAGCAGGATCGTCATACCCTTACTGTGGATGTCCTTTATTATTCTGAACACTTCTTTGACCAGCAAGGGTGCCAAGCCCAGGGATGGTTCATCCATCATCAGCAGAACCGGTCTGGACATGAGAGCCCGGGCAATGGCCAGCATCTGCTGCTCGCCCCCCGACAGGGTCCCGGCTACCTGCCACTGCCTCTCCTGCAGACGCGGAAAAAGGGTGTACATTTCCTGTATATCCTGATTGATTTCGTCCTTGTCCTTGCGGGCATAGGCGCCCATATGCAGATTTTCCAAAACCGTGAGATTGGCAAATATCCTTCGCCCTTCGGGCACCATAGTTATTCCCTTCTTCACGATGTCGACGGTGTTTTTACCGGTGATATCATGGTTCATGAAGTGTATCTTTCCCGAGGCAACCGGAACCATATTGCAGATTGCCCGCAGCAGCGTACTCTTGCCCGCGCCGTTAGCTCCGACCAGTGTCACGATCTGGTTTTCGGGTACCTGCAGCGATACTCCCCGGAGAGCGTGGATTCCACCGTAATACACACTTAAATCGCTGATCTTAAGCATCTATGTCCACCGCCCCCAGGTAAGCTTCAATTACAGCAGGATCATTCTGGATCTCGGCTGGATTGCCTTGGGCCAGTGTTACACCATAATCCAGAACATATATCTTTTCACAAATCCCCATTACTACCTCCATGTGGTGCTCGATCATCAAGACGGTAATATTGAATTCATCCCTGATCCGGGCCACAAAATCCATTAATTCCAGGGACTCAGCCGGGTTCATACCCGCGGCCGGCTCGTCCAGGAGCAGCAGGCTGGGTTCAGTCGCCAATGCCCGGGCTATCTCCAGACGGCGCTGTTTACCATATGGAAGCGAGGTACCC
>CAZOZX010000109.1:0-7297 GCA_964584415.1 uncultured Syntrophomonas sp. | reverse complement strand
AAACAATGTATTGATGAACATGGTGAAATGAGTAATCCTTCACCTTCCTTTAGTCCGTCCCTACCTAATAGACCTCTGAATCTTGGCCAAAATCTATCTGCTATCTCGATGCGGTTGCCAATTGGTTCGGATTTAAAACTATGTGAAACCTGATATTTCGTGTTGGCAATCATAAAGTCTTAATAATCTGCAGAATTGACGGAGCCAATATGATTATGAATGTAGCAGGAAAGATAAAAATAACCATTGGGAAAAGCATCTTAACCGGGGCTTTCATCGCTTGCTCCTGAATTCGCTGTCTTCTCAGTATCCTCATTTGGTCAGATTGGGCTCTCAGTACATTACCTAGACTGACACCAAGTTGATCAGCCTGGATCAGCGATTCGATGAACCTATTTAAGTCAAGGACACCCGTGCGCTGGCTAAGATCCCGCAGTGCATCCCGGCGGGTTTTACCCATCCGCATTTCCTGCAAAGTCGTATTAAATTCTTCCGAGATTGGACCGGCTGATTTTTGCACTACTCTCTGCATAGCGGCATCAAAACCCAACCCGGCTTCAATGCTAACAGTCAAAAGATCTAATGTATCCGGTAAAGCCTTCTGGATATCTTTTTGCCTGCGGCTGATTTTATCAGCAATGTACAATTCAAATAGTAGATAACCACCAATTAGGCCCAGCATAAAAGCCATTAACTGATTAGCCCAACTGGAACCAGATAACCAAGACGCCACATATGCTATTACACCGACAGCAACAGTAGTCAAATATTGTGCTGATAAATATTCACCAGCCGTCCACTTAAAGGGCCGACCGGCATAGTCCAATTTTCTTTCAATGGTCGACATCTGTTTGACTGGTGTATATTTTTGGATGACATTTGCTAGTCTATTTCTTACTGGGTTTAGTATCCTCACCGAAAAATCTTCTTGCAGTTCTTCGTTAAAACCCAGCTTATTTTGCCGGGTCATCTTTATCTCCATCTGCTTCAGACGATCCCTGAGGACTAACTGATCACCGATAAATATTTTAATACCTGCTACCGTTAAACAAAAGATCGCGGCAAAAACCAGCAATACAGTAACAATCAGCGGCATATTTGTTCCTCCTTAGAACTCTATATTGGTGACTTTTCTGATCAGTATGAATCCGATAACCTCAGCTACTGCCGCACCACCCAGCAGCATCCAACCTAATGTGGTAGTAAAGAACATGCTTATATAGCCCGGACTCATAATTTGCAGTATCACCAACAAAAATACTGGCATTCCCCCGATAATCCAAGACGAAATACGACCCTGGGCGGTCAAAACCCTGACTTCACCTTTCATACGGGCACGCTGGCGAATTGTATCGGCAATTTTGTCAAATATCTCAGCCAGGTTGCCGCCAATTGACCTTTGAATCAACACCGTTGATATCATTAGTTCCAGGTCCTCATTTTGCACCCTGTCTATGAGATTATGTAATGCTTGATCGATAGTAACTCCTAAATTGATTTCTCTCAAGGTGCGACGATATTCTTTACCCAGAGGTCCTGCGGTCTCCTTGCTGATCAAATCCATAGCTTGCTGGAAACTATATCCAGCGCGAAGGGAATTGGACATTCCCTGCAGAGAATCGCCGATTTCTTCGCTGAGCATATCCGCCCTTTTCAGCTTTTGCCGATAAACAAACAAACCCGGAAGCAATGCTCCAATGAAAGCACCTAGTAGCGTATTGGTGCTGCTGCCCGAAATTGCGAAACCCAGTACGGCACCAGCTGCGGTAGTAATAATATTGAGGCCGATGAACTCTTCGACTCTCAGTAATAGGTCGGCCTTATCCAACTGTGTTTCAATATTTTTTGTAAAAGAAAAGCCAGTGAAGTTCTTCCCAAGCGAACTCAATATTTTGTTGAAATCGATGCCCTTGAGTCTGCTCTTATCATCGCCATCTTCGCCGGGCGCATGAACCATTTTATCAAGACGTTTGGTGATGAACTGTTGTTTATCCATCCTCCAGCGAATAATCCCTATAATGAAGAGTGAAATAGCCAGGAATATTAAAATACTAACAGCTAACTCCATATCGTGACCCCCAATTATCTATACACAGGTTTAAATACTTCTTTATCCAACCGTACTCCCTCGGACAGAATGCGTTCATAAGACTTAGGGGTGATTCCTGTCGGCACATGGTTCCCAATTACTTTGCCATTACTATCCACGCCGGTTTGTTCAAATAGGAATAAGTCCTGCAACTGGATCACATCGCCCTCCATGCCTATAACTTCGGTAATATGGGTAATTACACGGCTTCCATCCCGCAGCCGAGATCCGTGAACTATAAGATCCACTGCTGATGCAACCTGCTGGCGAATAGCCTTCAACGGCAGTTCCATCCCCGCCATCATAACCATGGTTTCCAGGCGGGCCAGCATGTCTCGCGGGGAATTGGCATGACCGGTAGTTAGTGAGCCGTCATGCCCGGTGTTCATAGCTTGCAGCATATCTAAAGCTTCCCCGCCGCGCACCTCACCGACCACAATCCGGTCTGGGCGCATACGCAGGCAATTGCGGACCAGATCACGTATGGTTATAGCACCTTTACCTTCAATGTTTACTGCTCTTGATTCCAGGCTGACCACGTGTTCCTGTCCCAGCCTCAATTCGGCGGCGTCTTCCACGGTAACAATGCGTTCGTTTTCAGGAATGAAAGATGCCAGTACATTCAATAAGGTGGTTTTACCACTGCCGGTTCCACCTGATATGATAATGTTAAGACGGGCTTTTACTGCTGCCTCTAGAAACTTGGTCATATTAGGAGTCAAGCTGCCAAATCGCATTAAGTCATTTACCGTATAGGGATTGGTGGAAAACTTACGTATGGTAATCGTGGGTCCTTTAAGTGCCAAGGGCGGTATTATGGCGTTAACACGAGAACCATCCGGCAGGCGTGCATCCACATAGGGCTGGCTTTCGTCGACTCTGCGTCCCAGGGGTGAGACGATCTTATCGATTATGTGCATCACATGGTCGTCGTCACGAAAAACAACATCAGTAAGGTAAATCTTCCCTCCGCGTTCAACATATATCTGTTTGGGACCATTGACCATTACTTCGGTGATGCTTTCATCATGCAGCAGGGGCTCTATCGGTCCCAGCCCCAGTACCTCATCCATTAACTCATTGGCTATTATCTGGCGTTCGGAAAAGGGGAGAAAGACGGCATCTCGCTCTAACAATGCAAAGATCTTGTCATGGACAAACTTAGCCAATGCTTCCCCGGTAAGTTCCCTTTGTTTGGAGTCCTGTTCTATGCCGTCAATTACTTCCCGGTGAACATTAATTTTGAGTTCGGCATATTTGTCCGGTCTATCGTCTTACTTGGATTCCTTGACGCTGGATGTCCAGTTCTGTCTGGAATCATTTGCTGTTTGTTGTCCCTGTAACCGCTGGGCAAGAGACATATAATCCACCCCTATCTAAACAGTTTCTTGATTATCGGTGTTTTATTACCTTTTTCCTTTCCATGACGCAAATCATTCTGGTATCCTATATCATCAATAATTAATTGCGCCACTCGCTGGACCGCTCTACTTACCGGAGCTTGGGGATGACTAAGCACGAAGGGCACCCCTTTGTTGGCAGCATTAACGACGGTATTGCCTTCGCTCGGTACCTCCTCAGCGGCCAGGAAATCAATGGTCTTCTCCACATCACGAATGTCGACGCCAAATTGTTTGGCCCCCCGATTGATTACCAGTTTGGTTTTTCCGCTGTGGTGCAATGTATCTAAGAGGTTCAAACTCAGTTTGACATTCTTGACCGCCGGCAGGTCCATAGACATAACAAGGATTATCTGGTTGGAGGTATCCAGAGCGGCTAACAGCGTATCCGAAATATAGGGCGGTGAATCGATTATGATATAATCAAAACTTTCCCTTAAAATAGTGATGATTTTTTCTATCTGCTCGGGGGTAACCAGGTCGGCATCTTCCGGACGAAGGGGGGCCGCCAGGACTTTTACTCCTGAATTATGCGGTATCAGGTAGCTGTTTAACAGCTGGCTGTCCCACTGGTTGCGCTCCTGCACAAATTCCGCAATGGTACGCCGGGGTTGGATGTTCATGTACGAAGCCACATCCCCGAATTGCAGATTCAGGTCCATTAAAGCTACCCGGCGCTTGGTTTCATTAGCGATGCCGGCAGCTATGTTAACCGCCATGGTTGTTTTGCCGGCTCCTCCCTTAGCTCCGAATACTGTAATTACCTGGGGAGCCCGAAATTTATGTTCTTTATCCCCGCTTCCGCTCATTAAACTGGCGTTACGGGTTTTTTGGGCCAGATATAGGCGCCGCACGGCCTGGGCGATCTCACCTTCCTGGATGTCACCTTTGTTCAAAATATCCCCGGCACCCGCCATCATTGCCTGTTTGACTATTGAACTGTCAGCGGTGGCGGATATAATTATAATCCCTATACTTGGATGAGCCAGGGTTATCTTCTCGGTAGCATCAATACCCTCCTGCAAGGGTGTCTGTATATCCATCAGGATGATATCTGGCAGCAAATGTTCCGCCTTTTTTACGGCATTGGCTCCGTTGACCGCCTCACCGATAATAAGGAAATCCTGCTCTTCGCTTAACGTCTCCGTGAGTTGCTGGCGATATTCCGGAAGATCACTGGCTATGAGTACTCTCACTTTTTCCATATATTTGTATAAGCCCCTTTCAAATTGAAAATTGCGGCGTTATAACTGATTTATAGTGACCGCGGCAGGATTGACCAGATTCTTGTCCGAGGGCGGGCGCAGGGCCAGAGCCCAGTCAGTGTTCTTCAAGGCCATTTTCAGCTTAAGGGCACTCGGGGGATCAACCGCGACAGTAAGCGTGGCCGTTTCTGCATTCTGTTGAGTTCCCGTCTCTTTATAAACCGACCCCACGGCTAGTATTTGTATGTTCTGTAATATTATCGCCGACCTGGGCTCCGGGGAGGCGCTGTTGGCCGGAACGATGGCCACTATGTCCACCCGGTCGCCTATTTTTATCATATTGGATACACCCGTAACCGCCGTTATAGGTATCGACATAGCCCTCATGCCTTCTGGTACCGCATAGGCTAACCGGTCTTTACCCTCACCGGGTTTGATCAAACGATTGTCCAGCAAATATTCGCCCCGGCTGACCGCAACCGGGGAAATCCTGCCTACTGCCGCGTTGATATCGGTTATTTCCTTGCCGGTCTGCAAGCTGATGGGGAAGTTCTTCAACTCCAACATTTCCGGCTTGATTACCGTGTTAGCGGGAATGTCCTGGGCAGCGGTCACCACCTGTATGTACTGCTCCTTTAGAGCGGCCTGCCTGGCACTGCTGAGCATATAATAAGCCATAAATGCTGCCAGCAGCGCAAACACTATTGCCAGGGCCACGATCAATTTGTTGCTACGCATTACCATCTCTCCTATTAAATAATATCCTGTGGTTGAATTACCCTTAAGAAAATAATACTGAGAGTCAGTTCCCTACTCGATTAATTTGGTGTCACCGCTGCTGTACATTTCATTCGTTAAAGGTATGTCACCATCCTGCAGACTGTACCAAGTGCCGGTATAAGTCAAATCAATATCTTTATGGGAAAAGCCATCCCAAGTACATTCCAGCAGTATGATCTGACCGGGCTTCAGATTCCATCCATCGTCACCGTTATTGGGGATATTATTAATATCCTCTATATTTTTAATTTCGTTATTCTTAAACTCAACCCAGCCACGGTCTATAACTTCCGGACTCAGGCTGAAGACATAGACAGTCCCGTGGGCCAACCTGTTCCACATGTCCTCCAATTCATCTTGCTTATTAGATACTACTCCGTTTTTCGGTATTATGCCGTCCGCCCAGTCGACTTTAAAAACTTCGTTTGGCGGTGTACCCACAATGGTGAAGTCGGCGCTGTGTATACACGAGAAAAATCCGCTGGAGGTTTTATCCCAGGTGTCGAAAGTCTCCCCGTCGATGTCAAAGGGATCGACATTGATAAAGGGTAAGCCTTCTCCATTCCATTGGTCTGCTTTTTCCGCCACTGCTGTGGCGGAAACCGTCTGACTCGGAAAGCCCAACACGGCCATAAATGAATTTTGAACGGTCCTGGAGCAGGTAACCCTTATTCTATCCGTATGGCCGGTCTGTACATCAACAGTGTCATTGGCATAATCGGCTATCAAGGCGTCGACTACGGCCGTGATCAGCCCGGGGCGGTCATTAATCGTTGAAACGGTTTCGCTGGCGAAAGCATTTACTTGTATGTCGAGCAGGGCTGCAACCAACGCAGATTTGTTGCTGATTACAATGACTACGCTTCCCTGCAATTGGGTCCTACGATCACTAATTATTTTTGTGATTGCGTTGCTCCGATTAGTAGCCTCCGGCTTTTTAAATTTATTAGCATTCTGTGTGTAATCTGCTATATCGAAATGGTTAGTACTTGCATAAGCTATAACCTGTGTATCTGTCATCCCATTTAGATTTGTTGTTAGGGTGGCAATTTGCGCATCTATTTGTGCAGCGGTGGGGTTTTGCCCCAAACCGGTCGTTACGGTATTGGCTTGAGCCTCCGCTATCAGGGCCGCGTCGCTCATTCCGTTCAAAATTGTTTCCAGTTCGGTTCTTTTGGCGGCTATCTCTGCTGCCGTATGGGCAGGAACCGTGGTCATACCTGCGGTGACTCCATAGAGGTCAGCGTAGCCCAGCAAGACCGAGTTATCAGCGGTGCCCAGTTCTACGGTGAGGTCACTTCGCATTTGTGTCAATTGTTCGGGAGTATAGGCAGGTTGAGTGGTTGGCCCTCCCCACTCTGCCGGTATGATCTCGATTTGTACCGTGTCTGCCAATCGAGACGCGGTATAGGTATTCCCCGAACTACTTATGTCGGGTGTCAAGGGTTTCATTCCATCCTTGCCCGCATAAACGACGGCGGTATTGGCTGCTGTACCACCGGTGGGCAAATCCTGGGCCCCAGCCAGGGCAGCGGCATCGGCGGCATTCTGGAGTCTGGATTTAGTCAAATACAGCGATCCCCCATCAATAACCAGTCCTGTAAATCCAATAAGAACCAGTAAACCTATGAGCACCATGACCATTACGCTGCCTTTTTCTTCACTCAGTTCTTTTTTCCACATATCTCTCACCCTCATTCCGCTTTCATCGTAGCTTCAGCCGTCAAGTGTTTGGTTCCAGTGCCGACGAATTTGCCAATTAACGGACCAGTGATTAGAGTAACATCATAACTGACAGTCACCTTGACATCAGGGGAATTGCT
>CAZOZX010000108.1:0-7300 GCA_964584415.1 uncultured Syntrophomonas sp. | reverse complement strand
GAACCGTGTCAGGTCCGGAAGGAA
This sequence comes from uncultured Syntrophomonas sp., assembly GCA_964584415.1. GTDB lineage: Bacteria > Bacillota > Syntrophomonadia > Syntrophomonadales > Syntrophomonadaceae > PHAA01. The sequence continues at coordinate 7,276 of CAZOZX010000108.1, read as the reverse complement.
GCAGCACTAAAAGGTTCATTTCGTGTGACGGAGGGGAGCCTGAACGGAGTTAACTGTTCGCGCATCGCTCGGAAGGTATCTTCGAGGCCAGGTGCACGGCATTATATTACGACACGCAGGTTATTGACCTGTATTTTTTATTGGAATAATACAGCCTTAGCCACCAGCAAACGATATAATATAAGCATCATGCTGGCTCATTATAAAATGGATTTGATAAGGCAGGGGGCAGCTTATGTCATATTTAGCATTATATAGGGTATGGAGACCCCAACGGTTTGATGAAGTCGTGGGGCAGGAACAGACTGTACTGGCGTTGACAAACTCAGTGCGCGAGAACCGTTTGAACCACGCCTATCTATTTGCTGGTCCAAGGGGAACCGGGAAAACTAGTTTGGCTAAAATTCTGGCAAAAGCAGTTAATTGTGAAAGGCAACAAGATGGGGAGCCCTGCAACGAATGTGTTTCCTGCCGCGACATAAACAATGGCAACTTTATGGATGTCATTGAGATAGATGCTGCTTCAAACCGGGGCATCGATGAAATCCGCGACCTCAGAGAAAAAGTGCGTATATTGCCAGCTCAGGGTAAAAAGAAGGTTTACATAATTGATGAAGTCCACATGTTAACCACGGAGGCCTTCAATGCCTTACTAAAAACCTTAGAGGAACCGCCAGAAGCTGTAATTTTTATTTTGGCTACCACTGAATTACAGAAAATACCCAGTACTATACTATCTCGCTGTCAAAAATATAATTTTCACCGTTTGACCCAGCAGCAAATTAGTGCCCGCCTTAAAGATGTAGCCAAGAGCAATGCCATAAATATCGACGACTCAGCGCTGGCCTTAATAGCTCGCCGGGCTAACGGGGGGATGCGGGATGCCCTCGGGATGCTGGACCAGATTCATTCCTACCAGGAAGGTAACATCCACCATGAGGATGTTCTAGAGGTACTTGGTCTGGTAGATGATCTATTTGTAGCCCGGATAATGGATGAGGTTATTGCAGGTAGGACTGCAACAATTATTGAATATCTGGATTCAGCCCTTAATCAGGGAAAAGAAGCAGGACAACTGGCCCGTGAAACTGCTCTGTATCTAAGGGATTTATTAATGTACCAGGTCACCGGAGGCACAGCCAATATGGTTATGGCAGGCGAACAGAGCATCCAATTTCTCCATAACCAGGCCCTTAAATTAGACCAGAATCGTATTCTTCAAGCTATCAGAATGATTATGGATACGGGAGATAAGCTAAGGTTCAGCGAGGGACAGAAATTTATTTTAGAGTTTGTTTTCTTAGAGATATCTTCATTATTCAGCCAATCGAGTTTAGCTTCCCATCCTACCCAAGCGAAAGCTGCTACGTTTCAAGGGGAGAGAGAAACAAAGCCAGAAAAATTAGAACGCGATGAAAAAATCGATGCAAGAGATATCCTGTGGAACCGTATGCTGGCCGGGGTAAAAGAAAAAAAGGTACCAACTCATGCCCTTTTGTCTCAAGGTAAGTTGCTGGGAACCAAAGGGGATATTATGTATATAGGTTTTAGCAAAGGGTACAAATTTCATAAGGAGAGAATGGAGGAAAAAGTTAACCGGGAAATCTTAGATGTAGTCTTAAAGGAAATTTTCCCCCGGGAATTAGATGTGCAATTTATTTTTCTGGAGGATAACAAGTATAATGACATTGTTGTTAAAAAGGCGATCGAATATTTTGGTGAAGACATTGTAGAGATAAAAGATTAAGGAGGAAATGGGATGAAATTTAATCCACTTGGTGGTGGAGCCAACATGAATCAAATGATGAAACAAGCCAAGAAATTGCAAGAGGAAATAACGAGAAAACAAGCGGAGTTACAGGACACAATCATTGAGACCTCGGTTGGTGGCGGAGCGATAAATATAAAAATTAATGGCCGGCAGCAATTCCAGGAAATTACTATCAAACCGGAGGCTGTAGATCCTGATGACGTCGAGATGTTGCAGGACTTAATCCTGGCAGCAGTCAATGAAGCCGTGAAACAGTCCCAAGATATGGTTTCGGGCGAAATGGCCAAATTAACTGGAGGATTTAATATTCCTGGGCTGTAAACTTTTCTCCCCGGAGGTAATATATGAGACTGGCACGTCCACTTGAGAATCTTATTGATCAATTGCAAAAATTGCCGTCGATTGGGCCCAAAACTGCACAGAGATTGGCACTCTACATATTAAGAGCACCGGCTGAGGAGTCACGCCGGTTAGCTAATGCTATTATTGAAGTGCGGGAAAAAGTATTTCCCTGCTCAATATGCGGCAATCTTACCGATGTAGACCCGTGCTCTATTTGCAGTAATTCGACCCGCTCGAAAGACAGCTTATGTATAGTCGAGGAACCCAGCGATATCATCTCTATCGAAAGAACCGGTTATTGCGGCCAGTATTTTGTCCTCAACCGCAGTTTTAGGTTGATGGAGGATAGTGATCCTACCGATATGAATCTGAAACCTTTGCTGAACACTTTAAACAAAGGAGAAGTACAAGAAGTCATTCTGGCACTAAATCCTAATATTGACGGGGAAGTGATGTCCCGTTACTTAGCTTCTGTTGTGAGCCAGCATGATATCAAGGTAACCCGTTTGGCGTATGGATTACCTATTGGTGGAGATATTGAGTTTGCTGATGAAATAACCCTGCGTCGTGCTTTAGAGGGGCGCAACGAATTCTAATATAATATTAGAGACGAAAATAGACCGGGCATATTACATTAATAATCCGCATAAAATGCAGTGGGACTAGTTAACTGCAGGAGGGTTATTCATTGCGAGCCTGGTCAAATTTTTGGAAGAACATAAGTTGGAATCCATGGATAATGAAAGATAAACGAGATATCAACCATATAGATGATGTGGAGGAAATCAAAAAGGCGGTTGAGGAAATGGATCAGGCGCGAAGCATTTATTCCCAGGTTGATGATCCAGAGATGGTCGACTGGGCAGTATATAGTCTTACTGCCGCAGAAAAAAGATATGATTATCTTTTGAAAAAATATAGACGAAAGAATTAGTCTTTTATAATGATGTTTCTTTAATTTGTAGGGTGGGGGGCTTCAGGGGTAATGGACACTTTTAATCTTATTTTAGCGGGTATTTTTCTATTAATCGTAATCTATATCGGAGCCCAATTGATTTTGAAACCGGTAAAACTTATCTCCAAGTTAGTCATCAACTCCCTCATCGGAGTAGTATTGTTGTTGTTGGTCAACTACGGGGGATCATATATCGGATTTGAATTGCCGATCAATATAGTTACCATATTGGTTGCAGGCTTCCTTGGTATACCAGGCATATTATTATTAATTTGTTTTCAGCTATTGTTACATTAACTCCATAAATAAAATATAATCATCCATGAGGTGGAAAAATCCACCTCTTTTTTTGCCAGGGGGCTAACATAAGATTTTACGAAGGGTTAAACCACAGATAGAATATAGCCGAATGGTTTGGAAAAAACTATGTATATAAAGTCGGGCAAATATGAGTATATATAACACATAATATGAGTAATATATACAGTTAATAATTTAATATTGACGCATAATTCACAATTACTTTATACTATGTAAATAGTCTCTGCATAAACCGTAATGGTTCTACCACCGGGGAGGTGTTTAGTTTCACACCTAATAATTCCAAGAGGATAGTTGAGGCATTTGTCGGTGAATATGCCAGTGGTAAAAGCGAAATAGCTATTAATAGGGCTCTTGAATTGAAGGATCAGGGCCATAAGGTGACCCTGGTTGACTTAGATACGGTGGAGCCTTTTTATACGCTCCGTATCTTAAGTAAGCAACTTTGGGATATGGGTCTTAATATAATAAGTTATAGCCGGGAAGATGCTTTCGGTCTTGGTGAAACAGGAGCTATGCTGAAGCCGGCTGCCCGTTGGGCGCTTATGAATGAAGGTGATGTGATACTTGATATCGGTTACGGTGTTCAGGGAGCGCGGACTCTCAATTTGGTGGAAGGGGCCTATGAATCGCCCGAGTTGTGTATCATGGCGGTCATTAACGGAACCCGTCCCATGACTAATTCTCGCGATAGATCCATGGAATTTCTGAAGGAACTTGGCAGAGTCGATGCAGTAGTACTTAATACCCACCTGGGTGATCAGACTACTATCGAAATAATAACAGAGGGAAATCAATTCATACGAGAAGCAGCTGAGGAATTGGGGATACCAGTAGCATACATAGCTATTTCCGAGGAATTTCAGGGATTGATACCCACTGACAAATGGGATTTACCAGTTAAGTATATCAAACGATATATGCCTGGCGCCATTTGGTAGTCTAAAATCGAATTTTTATACTCTACATTAATTAATACCTTGGGAGGTGTATTTATTTAATGCCAAAAGTTATTGGTGAGCCTAAGAAATCCTTTATGACGGGCAATGAAACGGCAGCCTGGGCATGTTTGGCGGCTGGAGCAGACATGATGTTCGGATACCCGATCACCCCGCAGAACGAGATAATGCATTACTGGACTCGTCTAGGCCCGAAATATGGCAGGGGTTTTTTACAGACCGAAGATGAGTTATCTGCCGGGTTCACGGTTTGCGGTTCTGTTCAAAGCGGAAAGAAAGCTTTTACCGCTACTGCTGGACCGGGCAATGTTCTAATGCAGGAACCATTTGGAATGGCAGAAGCCATGCGGTTGCCTTTAGTCGCAATCATTCAGCAGAGGGGCGGACCATCCTCAGGAACAGTAGTTTATTCTCAACAGGAGGTTACTCTTACAACTTATGGTGGTAACGGAGAAGGAATGAGGATTGTATATTCTACGGCCACTCATCAGGAAATATATGATTACATTATTAAAGGTTTTAATACAGCATGGAAATATAGATTCCCGGTTTTTATTCTGGGCGATGGATACCAGGCTAAGATGCGTGAGCCTCTTGAAATGTACGACCCGGAGGACCGGGGCATAGAAATGGTTAAACCCTATCCGTTGATTGGACTGGGAGGCGAGATTGGCAAAGACCGCGAGGCGGAGCACTTATGCAACATTTATAGCCTGGAAGAGGAGCTTTATGACGTGGTAATGAAGGTAGCAGCGGAATACGAATCTCTCCAGGATAACCTCGTCGAATATAGTGAAAAAAATTGCGAGGATGCTGATGTGATCATACTTTCTCATGGAGTAGTCTCAAGAGCAGCTGAAGACGCAATGAATATACTCCGAGCCCAAGGGATAAAAGCGGGTTACTTCAGACCAATTACCCTAAGGCCTTATCCTAGTCAACAACTCCGGGATGCTATTGCCAAGAGTGGGGCCAAAGTTCTGCTATGCGCAGAATCAGCCTACGGACAACTGCAAAGACTGACTCAACAGGAGATATATGGTGAAACCATTAAGATGGAGAGCCTGTTTATGCCCGGAGTTGGCATCATTGATTATGATATTGTTGAAAAAGTAAAAAGTGTTATATAGATAGGAGGCCAAACGAATGAGTGCACCAGCCCCAGCAATGCCAAAATCATGGTATGTTCCGTCCAAACCGCATAAGTTTTGCCCCGGATGCGGGCACGGAATTGTATTAAAAGCACTGGGAGAGGCAATAGATGAGTTGGGTATCCAGGACCAGGCCATTTTCGGTTGTGATATTGGATGTTCTTTATTGTCATGGGACTTCTTCGCCTGCGATAGTACCCAAACTCATCATGGCCGGACTACCCCGGTTATGGTAGGAATCAAGAGATCCCGTCCGGAATTAATCTGTATTGGATACATGGGCGATGGTGGCGGGTATTCTATAGGCTCCCAGCATCTGCTCAATTCTGCAGTAAGAAACGAGAAAGTCACCTTAATCCTGGTCAATAACACTAATTATGGAATGACAGGAGGACAAATGGCCCCTACCACTTTACCGGGACAGAAGACGGAGACATCTCCATATGGAAGAGACCCCGAGGTTACTGGATATCCAACCATGGGCCCCGAGTTCATCGCTGCCTTGACTCCGGATAGCGCCTATATTGCCAGGGGGACGGTTTCTAAATACAAGCAACTTAAGAAATATATTAAGTCAGCCCTACAAAATCAAATTTCAGGCAATGGGTTCTCTTTTGTAGAGGTCTTATCCACCTGCCCGACCAACTGGAGAACCAATGCACAGCAAACCTGGAATTTCCTTGAGGATGAAATGGAAAAACAATTCCCGGTGGGCGAATTGAAAAATCCTTTGGGAAAGGGGGACAAATAAATGGGATTGATAAGAATAGCGCTGGCTGGTGAAGGTGGCCAGGGAGTTCAATCGATTGCGGAAATCATGGCTGAAGCTGCCTATGAAAACAACCAACAGGCTTTATATATACCTAACTTTGGGCTTGAACAACGCGGCGGGGTATCAATTGCTTTTATACAATTCAGCGATAGCAGAATTGGTGCTCCAAAGTTCCAAAAAGCGGACATAGTGGTGGCATTGAGCGAACGTGCGGTGGCCAGGACCAAAGGTTATTCTGGTCCCGAAACACTGTTTGTATATGACTCTAGTTTCAATATTGAACCTGAAGACTTCCCCAAGGTGGCAAAAAAAGTTATCGGGTTACCCGCCATTGAGACTTCTAATAGCGTGCTGCATCCCCGGGTTTTCAATATTATCATTATGGGAGCAGTCATAGGTATGAGTAATGTAGTTAGTTTTGAAGACGCTAAAAAAGCTCTGGAGCATAAGCTGGGCTATAAGTTTGAAAAAGATCCTGCCCTAAGAGACCTCAATTTCAGGGCATTGGAGATGGGCCGGGAAATGGCCAAGAAAGCATTGGAGGAAGGGGTGGCCCAGAGTGTCTGATAACAAAGCAATATCATATGAGATGGAAAAGGCCAATTTTCACATTTTCCCTGAGTACTGCAAGGGCTGTGGGCTTTGTATAGAAAAATGTCCTACTGACGTAATTGTTTGGTCAGAAAAATTGGGAGTGTACGGTACACCGTCAGTTAAACCCAAGGATGAGGATAGCTGTATCGCGTGTTTAATCTGTGAGATGGTTTGTCCCGACTGTGCTATTAATATTGAAAAGAAAGCTAAGAAAAAAGCCAGCTAAATTTTAATTGAAAAAGGCCGATGATTTTCCTTGACATAAGAAATTGGCCATGATATCATAATCCTTGCGCGCGGCGGAGAGCAGCGGGCAAAAGCTCTGATAAAACAGAACAAAGAGAAAGACGAAGTGCGAAAAAACGGTTGAACTTGAGATGTAAATTTTGAGGGAGACCAAAGGTCCAGCGA
>CAZOZX010000107.1:0-7398 GCA_964584415.1 uncultured Syntrophomonas sp. | reverse complement strand
TATTTATTCAATCGAAGACCTGGGGGAATTGATTCATGACCTCAAGAATGCCAATCAAACTGCTGATATAAGTGTAAAGCTAGCTTCGGAAGTTGGTGTAGGTACAATAGCCGCCGGTGTGGCTAAAGGCAAGGCAGACGTTATTTTGATAAGCGGATATGATGGTGGAACCGGCGCCTCTCCCCGGACCAGTATTCGAAACACTGGGCTGCCCTGGGAATTAGGATTAACCGAGACCCATCAGACACTGGTCTTGAATCGCTTGCGTGATCGCGTTGCCCTTGAAACAGACGGCAAATTGCTATCCGGTCGTGATGTTGTTATAGCTGCCATGCTAGGTGCAGAGGAGTACGGCTTCGCTACTGCCCCCTTGATTTCTTTAGGTTGTATTATGATGCGGGTATGCAATCTCAACACATGTCCGGTTGGGATTGCTACTCAAGACGAAAAGCTGCGCAGGAATTTCGCTGGTAAGCCTGAATATGTAGAAAACTTTATGCGTTTTGTAGCCCAGGAGATGCGAGAGATCATGGCCAGGTTAGGTTTTCGTATGGTTCGGGAAATGGTCGGCCGGACTGACAGGCTAAAACAAAAAGAGATTAAACATTGGAAGGCTTCGCGTTTAAACTTGTCTGCGCTCTTATACCAACCCTATGCTGGATCAGACGTGGGTCGCAGTAAATTAAGGTCTCAAAATCATATGATCGAAAAATCATTGGATGCCAGAAAGCTGCTCAGAATGTGCCAACCAGCCCTACATGAAGGAAAACCAATCAGAGCTAAACTTAAGATAAACAATGTTGACCGCGTTGTAGGCACGCTAATCGGCAGTGAAATAACCAAAAAATATGGAGAAAATGGACTTCCTGAGGACACTGTTAAGCTAACTTTCGTTGGTTCTGCAGGGCAAAGCTTCGGTGCTTTTACGCCTCCAGGGATGACTCTGGAGCTAGAGGGAGATGCGAACGACTATATAGGAAAAGGATTATCAGGCAGCAAATTAATAGTATACCCACCTCGTTCCAGTACCTTGAAAGCTGAAGATAACATTATAGTTGGCAACGTTGCCTTCTATGGCGCTACTTCCGGTGAGGCCTACATAAATGGCATTGCCGGAGAAAGGTTCTGTGTTAGAAATAGTGGAGTAAATGCAGTGGTAGAAGGGGTAGGTGAGCACGGCTGCGAGTATATGACCGGTGGTAAGGTTATCATCCTAGGAAAGACCGGGCGTAATTTTGCCGCCGGTATGTCGGGCGGTATTGCATACATTCTCGATTTTGACGGAAATCTTTGTAACCAATCCATGGTTTTGTTGGAGAACCTCACTGACACTGAAGAGATAAATGAAATTAAAGATTATATACGCCGGCATGTATATTATACTGATAGTTCTTTTGGCCGGCAGATTCTGGGTCAATGGGATCAGTACGTTCATAGGTTTACCCGTATAATACCGGTTGTGTATAAAAGTATTATCGAAAATATGGCTCACCAAGAAAAGAAAATTATAAATAGCAGAAGTTATTCAAAATCATTTAGTTGATAAGTTATTCACTGAAATAACTGACAATACAAGGTGGGAAGCAATATGGGAAAAATAACGGGATTCTTGGAATACCCCCGGATTGAACAAGAAAAACGCCCCCCGGAAGATAGACTCAAGGATTGGGGAGAAATTAGATTGCATCACAACCCTCAAATTTTAAGTCTTCAGGGGGCAAGATGTATGAATTGCGGCGTTCCCTTTTGCCATAGCGGAATAATTCTAAATGGGTCAGTATCAGGATGCCCGTTGCATAATCTTATCCCGGAGTGGAATGAAATGGTCTATCGGGGACAATGGAAAGAAGCTTATATGCGGCTGATCCGCACCAACCCGTTTCCCGAATTCACCTCCAGGGTGTGCCCAGCTCCATGTGAGGGTGCCTGCACAGTAGGTTATGCATGGGAGCCAGTAGCTATAAATAGCCTAGAGTATGAAATCATTGAAAAGGCGTTTGCGAACAATTGGGTACAGCCATCAACCAGTAATCCCAGCGGTTACAAAGTGGCGGTGGTAGGATCTGGCCCAGCCGGCCTTTCAGCAGCCTATTACCTAAATATAGTCGGACATGAAGTAACTGTTTTTGAACGCGATGATCGGCCCGGCGGTCTCATGATGTATGGGATCCCTAATATGAAGCTGGACAAAAATGTCATAAGCCGGCGTATTGAACTGATGCGGGCATCAGGCATAAAATTCGTACTTAATACTGAAATAGGCAGTGACCTGCCGGTTCAGAAATTGACTTCTGATTTCGATGCGGTAGTCTTATGTGGAGGTTCAGGTAAAGCTCGGATATTGCCGGTTGAAGGAGTAACTCTTATCGGAGTACATTTGGCAATGGACTACTTAAGGGCAAGTACGAAAAGTTTGTTAGACGGCGAAAAAGGAGAGGCCTACATTTCTGCCACTGGCCAAAACGTGATTATAATAGGTGGCGGCGACACCGGTACCGATTGTGTTGCCACTGCTTTACGCCAGAATTGCAAGAGCGTACATCAATTTGAAATACTTCCTGAGCCCCCTGACCGACGGATAAAGATTACGAATCCCTGGCCGGAGTGGCCACGCAAGCAGAAGATTGATTATGGTCAGGCTGAGGCAATAAGCATTAGCGGTCATGACCCTCGCCATTATCAGATCTCCACCAAAAGAATTACCGGTAATCAGGGTCACGTCGAGGCTGTTCATACCGTAAATGTCGATTGGCGTAAAAATGCGTCAGGCAAAATGCAACCGGTTGAGATCCCCGATACCGAGAAAGTATGGCCGGCAGATCTGGTGCTTCTCGCCCTTGGTTTTAGCGGCCCGGAAGATCTGCTGGCTGATGAGCTAAAACTTAACCGCGACGACAACAGTAACATTAAAGCTGATTTCGGAAGATTTGAGACCAATGTCGAAAAAGTATTTGTAGCCGGCGATATGCGCAGAGGGCAGAGTCTGGTTGTATGGGCCATTCAAGAAGGTAAGCTTGCTGCCCGCGAGGTAGACAAATACCTAACCGGCACCAGCTTTATCAAATAAGTATAAAAGATCAGATAGGGTAACAAAGGAGAGACGAATATGACTGAAGGGTATCTGGTTCTGGAGAATGGCACAATTTTCAGCGGCAAAATGTTGAACGGCCCGGTTATGGTGGATGGGGAAGCGGTATTCAATACCAGTATGAATGGCTACCAGGAAATCATTACTGATCCTTCTTACGCCGGCCAAATACTTACCTTTACCTATCCTAGTATCGGCAACTATGGTTGCGGGGAAGATGCTTTTGAAGCAGAGTATCCAGCCCTGCGTGGTTTGGTGATAAAAGAAATTGCCGACCAGCCGGACCATTATCAGTCAAAGTGGCGTTTAACCGAATTCTTGGAAAAATATCGGATTCCTTGTCTTACCGGGGTAGACACCCGGGCTCTAACTAGAATCCTCAGGATGTATGGGACCATGGGGGCAGTTTTGACTACTAGCTTGGATCAGAACGATCTTGTCGCCGCTGCCCGGCAAGGGAAGGAATGTTTAAGTTCTAACCTGGTTCAGACTGTAACCTGTAAAAGCACTTACTCTCTTGGGGATGGAGCTACAAAGATTGTTTTACTGGATTTTGGAGTTAAACGAAACATCATTAACTCATTGGTTAATCGTGGATGCAGAGTTATAGTGATGCCGGCAGATTCTACTGCTGAACAGGTCTTATCCTTGCAGCCCCAAGGCATTGTGTATTCTAATGGCCCGGGAGATCCTGAAGCTTGCGCCGGAGCTGTGGAAGAAATAAAAAAGCTGCTTCCCGTTCTACCAAGCCTGGGAATATGTTTAGGTCATCAACTGATCGCTCTGGCTTTGGGAGCCCGTACCTATAAACTGAAATTCGGCCACCGGGGCGGCAACCATACTGTTAAAGACTTGCTGAGTGGCCAGTGCATGATCAGTTCTCAGAATCATGGTTATGCGGTTGAACCTGATTCTCTTCCCACAGATGAAGTAGAGGTAAGTTTTGTAAACCTTAATGATGGTACCATCGAGGGTTTGCGTCATAAAACCAAACCTATTATGTCGGTTCAATTCCATCCGGAAGCTACACCCGGTCCCCGCGATTCCGGGTATCTTTTTGACGAGTTTTTGCGGATCGTCAAAGAACAATTTGATGATTCATCAAACAAGGTTGTTTGGGGAGGAAAAACAGATGCCCATAAATAAGGATATCAATAAGGTTCTGGTCATTGGATCTGGCCCCATTGTAATTGGGCAGGCGGCAGAATTTGATTATGCCGGAACCCAAGCTTGCCGGGCCCTCAGAGAGGAAGGGGTCAAAGTCGCCCTTTTAAACAGCAATCCTGCCACGATTATGACCGACGTAAACATGGCCGACAGTGTCTACATGGAACCCATCACCGTTGAAATTGCGGAAAAGATAATACAGCGGGAAAAACCAGATGGGATTATTGCTACCATGGGGGGACAAGCTGGCCTAAACTTAGCATTGGCTCTGCATCGGGAAGGTATTCTGGATAAGTATGGAGTTCCTTTGCTCGGTACTCCGGTAGAGGCGATTGCCCGCGCCGAGGACCGGGAACTTTTTAAATCAACTATGCTTGAAATTGGCCAGCCAATACCCGAGAGCGCAATCGTAAATACCGTCGATGACGCTGTTGATTTTGCCAGCCAATTAGGCTTTCCTCTTATTGTACGTCCTGCCTACACCCTTGGAGGCAGTGGCGGAGGCCAGGTCTATAATCAAGAGGAATTACAGGAGATTGCCACCCGGGGGCTAAAAGCCAGCCCGATTGGCCAAATTCTAATTGAACGCAGTGTATCCGGCTACAAGGAAATAGAATTTGAGGTTATGCGCGATACCAATGACAACTGTATTATTGTTTGCAGTATGGAAAATTTCGACCCGGTTGGAATTCATACCGGTGACAGTATTGTGGTGGCTCCTGCCCAAACGCTTACTGATTCAGAACTGCAAATGCTGCGTGACGCTTCCTTAAAAATTATACGCACGCTGAAGATAGCAGGTGGGTGTAACATTCAGTTTGCTCTGCACCCCCATAGTCAACAGTATTACGTTATTGAGGTTAATCCCAGGGTTAGCCGATCCAGCGCCCTGGCTTCCAAGGCTACCGGATATCCGATTGCCAAAGTGGCTACCAGAATAGCAATGGGCTATAGCCTGGATGAGATACCTAATACCGTTACCGGCAAAACCATGGCTTGTTTCGAACCGGCCATCGACTATTTTGTACTCAAAGTTCCACGTTGGCCTTTTGATAAATTTGCCAGTGGTGAGCGCCGGTTAGGTACACAGATGAAGGCTACCGGGGAAGTAATGGCCATTGATCGGACCTTTGAAGGAGCATTAATGAAATCCATTCGGAGTCTTGATCTCGGTATTGACGGTATATCCTTGCCGGGATTGGACCAACTAAGCTATGAAGAACTTAAAAAGCGGTTACGGACCGCTGATGACGAACGCTTATATATACTGGCTGAGGCATTTAAGCGGGGCATTAGCATAGATGAAATCAACCAAATCACGGAAATCAATCGGTTTTTCCTAAAAAAAATAAAGAACATCGTAGACTTTAGCTATAGGCTTCAAAATGAACCACTCGACAAAGAACTTTTACTAGCTGCAAAGAAAATCGGGTTTGCCGATAAGCATATTGCCCAATTACAACCTAATCGCGACTTACAGGAAGCACATATTAAGCGAATGCACCAGGATTTAGGTATACTCCCCGTCTATAAAATGGTTGATACCTGCGCAGCTGAATTTGACGCCGCCAGTCCCTATTTTTATTCGAGCTATGAGGATGAAAATGAAGCCTTCTGCGAGGACACCCCAAAAGTACTGGTTATTGGTTCAGGACCAATCCGTATAGGTCAAGGGGTAGAATTCGACTACTGTTCGGTGCATTGCGTATGGGCCCTGCAGGATGCAGGTTATCAAGCTATTATCGTGAATAACAATCCAGAGACCGTGAGCACTGATTTTGACACCTCAGATCGACTCTATTTCGAACCGCTGGCATTTGAAGATGTCATGAACATCATAGACCTGGAAAAACCAAATGGGGTTATGGTCCAATTTGGCGGGCAAAATGCCATCAACCTGGCCGCCCCGCTCAACCAGGCCGGGGTTAGAATTTTGGGTACCTGTCAGGATAGTATCGATCGAGCCGAGGATCGCGAGCGCTTCGATTCTCTGCTACAGGAATTAAATATTCCCCGGGCACCTGGAAAAAGTGTTTATTCGGTAAAAGATGCCGTTGTAGCAGCTCAAACTATAGGTTATCCGGTTCTGGTCCGTCCGTCTTATGTATTAGGAGGGAGGGCTATGGAAATTGTTTATAACGAAGCTGAATTAGAACAATATATGTCGGCCGCGGTTAAATTGCATCCTGACCACCCGGTACTGGTAGATAAATACCTTTTGGGATTGGAATTAGAGGTTGACGCCGTCTCAGATGGGCAGGAAGTACTTATCCCAGGGATCATGCAGCATATTGAAAGGGCAGGGGTCCATTCCGGGGATAGTATGGCAGTATTCCCGGCTCATAACTTGCGAGCTCGTACTGCTGCCAAGGTTGTTGATTATACCACTCGTCTAGCCCGGGCGCTCAGTGTTAAAGGCATTATTAATATCCAGTTTGTTGAATTTGATACTGAGCTGTATGTTATTGAGGTAAATCCACGTTCCAGCAGAACCGTTCCATTCATTAGTAAGATAACCGGTTTACCTTTGATTAAGATGGCTACCATGGCATCACTGGGTCATACCTTAAAAGAACAAGGTTATAAAGGTGGGTTACAGCCACGTCCTAATTTTTATGCGGTTAAGGCACCAGTATTCTCCTTTGCCAAACTGGAACAGGTGGATATAACCCTGGGCCCGGAAATGAAATCTACCGGTGAGGTGCTGGGCATAGATAAATCTTTGCACATAGCGCTTTACAAGGGGATGTTAGCATCAGGCATAAAGGTTCCCAATCAGGGTACCATTGTAGCGACAATAGCAGACCGCGACAAAGCAGAGGCCATTCCTCTTTTACAGGGGTTTGCCAAACTCGGTTTCAAATTGATAGCGACTGAAGGAACTGCCCGGGCACTGCAGCAACTAGGCATATCTGTGGAAAAAGTAAAAAAGATAGGTGAAGGGAACCCCAACATTGTTGACCTTTTACAGGCAGGTAAAGTTGATCTGGTAGTAAATACACTTACCCAGGGACGTTCAATCTTAAGTGATGGATTCCGGATTCGGCGGGTGGCAGTGGAACTCGGGGTTCCGGTACTTACTTCACTTGATACCCTAGAGGTTTTACTGGAAGTAATGCGGGAAAGACGGCACCGTCAGATTG
>CAZOZX010000106.1:0-7464 GCA_964584415.1 uncultured Syntrophomonas sp. | reverse complement strand
TAGTTTACCGTTATCCCTATGATTGTAGGGTAGTAAAAAAGTAGCTCAAAGCCAATACGTTTCATTACGTTTTGTGCCTGAGCGTAGCGAAAGGAATGGTTATAATTATGAAACATAATTCCGATGACCGCAGCGATAACGTAGAACGCATACAAAACAACATTGACCATACCCTGCGCAACATCGAAGCAGCCGAGGAAGTCATCGCTGCCACTCCCGATAAAAAGAAAAAGAAAGACCTCAAGGCTAAGAATGAACGCAGAAATGATGCCCTGGATGCAATGCGGCATGAAATCCAGGACGAAGCCCACGATAGGAAAAAACACAAGTAAACCAAGTATCTTCTTAAAAATGCAAAGGGAAAGCCTCTTTCCGGCAAATACCACCGGTCGAGCCTTTCCCTATTTTGTTTTTTATAAATTACCGGAATTGAGCCGGGCGAATACCAGGTAAGAATAAACGATGGGAACAATAGTCATAACCATTATTGCACCGAAAAATACAGCGGCCGACCAGCTAGTGTTGAACGGAGCCATAACCAGGCATATCAGGCCGCATATAACCCAGAGTTTTCCGCCCATGCGATGGGTTCGCTGCCAGACTTCCTCATTGGCCAGGGTCCAGGGGGTCTTGATACCAACAAAGTAGTTGTGGCGGAACTGCCCCATGAAATTACCGATTACTATGAATAAGCACGCTACCATGGCCTTGATTATCAGGCTGACATCAACCGGGTATCCGAAGGCAGTCATCAGTGTGACCCCATATAAGATAGCCATGAATAATACCAGTCCCCAGCGCATGAAGGTGTAAGCCCCTTTGAACCTGAGATAGTTTTCTCTTTTGGGATCGATCAGGGGCATGAAAAGCATCATTAGGTATAGTCCGATTGACATTAAGGGAGCAAAAAATGCACCGAAACTGCGCCCCTGGTAACCGTCTATCTCACCCTGCAGATTCCAATGACTGGGAACCCGGTCGGGTAAATGGGGGTAAACCAGAGCGGCTGTAATCAATAGTCCCGCCATCAACAACCATATCGGCCACTCAGATTTTAGATTAGCCCAGGATAATTGGTAGGTTGCTTTATTTTCCCTGGTCATCAAAATCCCCTCCTTTATTGGTACCTTGTATGGGCTTAGAATCGGCATCGTCACCTATATGACTACTTAAACTTGTTTCTGGATTGGATATGCCTAATACATCATAAAACCAACTGATTAGTTGTTGGAAAACGGTTGTGTTCAGTGAATAGAAGATATTTTGACCCTTGCGCACATCCTGAACCAGTTCCGCCTGTTTCAAAATATTCAGATGGTGCGATATGCTCGGTTTAGTCATGTCAAAATGAGCGGCTATTTCCCCAGCTGTCAAATCACCCTGCTGCAGCATCTTCAGTATCTGCCGGCGACTAGGGTCTGATAAAGCTTTAAAAGCCAAACTGTAACTCATAAAACACCACCTCCAAAATATAATTAGAACATTATCTAAATGTCTAATTAAATTATACGTGGGTGTTTTACAAAAATCAATATGCTTATTGATTCCTTATAATTCTGTTGTCTCAAACAAAAAAACTGTGCTCACAGGATTCAGACCGCAAAAAAAGGCTGATAGCTGTGTTAATATGGAATTCCTGTTCAATCGACGTATCTCATATACGTCTTAATCACAGACCTTCCTATTGCCTCGCTATGAACCTTATAAATCCGTCTGCTGATATATGGAATAAAGTGACTGCTTACGCTATTCAACGACTCGAAAAATATTTATTAATGAGTTACCAGCCCCGGCTGCTGCCGCCGCCTCCAAAGGAACCTCCGCCACCGGAGCTGCCTCCTCCGAAACCGCCTCCACCGAAGCCCCCGCCGCCAAATCCACCGCCCCTGCCCCCGCCGCGGAACAGGGTCCCCAATATAAATCCCAGTATAAAGCCATTAAAGAAGCGCTGATCCAGCCATATAAGCAAAATTATACCAACCACCCATAAGACCGTAACCCACCAGGGAGTTTGGGGAGTGGTTTGGGTAATCGGCTGTTCGGCTGGAGAAATGCTGATGGTCACCCCGTATTCCTTGGCTACCTCGGCAATAACCGCCTTATACCCGTTAACTATGCCCTGATCATAATTGCCCTGCCGAAAATATGGCAGCATATAATCATCCTGGATGCGGCCGGTTTTGCCATCGGTAAGGGTCCCTTCCAGTCCATAACCTACTTCAATGCGGGATTGGCGTTCGCTGGGAACCACCAGGATCAGCACCCCGTTATTGAGCTGTTTGTCGCCCAGCTGCCACTGCCGGCCGATCTGCAGGGCTACCTGTTCGATTGTTTGACCATCCAGAGAATTTAAGGTGACGACCGCCACCTGAGCTTTGGTTTGCCTGGCAAGATCCTGGCTGGTATTTATAATCAGGGATTTGGTATCACTGCTGATGACTCCAGCCTGGTCAAGCACATAGAGATCAGCGGGTGGTGACGGAATCGCCGCTTCGGCTATAGAAGTGAAAAAAGACAGCAGGAAAAATAATAGGAACAAGGCTGCTAATCCAGCCGACAAACGACGACTACCGTTTATCTTGTAATCTGGTTGCCGACCGGATAATAAACAGTCCATTGTTTATAGCTCCTTGTGTTAGAAGTTAACCTGGGGAACTGTCTGGGCGCTCTCTTCGGCCTGGAAATATTCGCGGCCATCAAAACCAAACATTCCAGCCCATACCGAAGTTGGGAAAGACTTAATCCTGGTGTTATATGTCTGAACTGAATCATTATAGTCCTTGCGGGCAACAGCGATTCGATTTTCAGTTCCGGCTAACTCATCCATTAGTTGGCGGAAGTTAGCGTCGGCTTTTAGGTTAGGATAGTTCTCTACGATGACCAGTAAACGTGATAGTGTACTGTTAAATTCGTCGTTGGCAGCAGCTGCTTCGCCTGGGGTTTTTGCTCCCAACAAGCTGGCTCGAGCGTTGGCCAGGTTATTTAAAATAGCCTGTTCATGAGCTGCATATCCCTTTACAGTGGAAACCAGGTTCGGAATCAGGTCAGCCCGGCGCTGCAATTGAACATTTACCTGAGCCCAATTACTGTTTACGGTTTCATTCATCTTAACCAGATTGTTATAACTACCTACCCCGGATAGAATGAGAAGAACTAATACGGCTAGGGCAATCAGCCATCCTTTTTTCAACCCAATACCCCCTTCATATACTAGCATTGCCTAAATTATAACACTGTATCACCGGTGTTGGATAACATATGCCAGGCCCAATGTGCCAGGGCCAGCATGCATGCCTATGACCGGCCCGATTGATGAAATAGCTACCTCCCGGCTATAACGTCCTTTAATGGTCTGCGCTAATTCTGCTGCCTTTTGGATTGAACTGACATGTAATACCATGACCTGTTCTAAACCATATTGCTTCTGGTCTTTGTCAAGAAGATCCAGGATGTGATCGAGGGCTGCTTTCTTACCCCGGGCTTTTTCCAGCACCTCCACTTTACCATCGGCCAGGTGTAAAATGGGCTTAATCTGCAGGAGTGAACCAAGCAAAGCTGATGCTCCGCCGATTCTCCCGCCCTTTTTCAGATATTCCAGGGTATCGGGAATAAAGAATAGATGGGATCTTTCCTGAACACTTTTGGCTATTGCCAGGACTTCCTCGATAGACTTGCCTTCTCGAGCAGCTTCTGCAGCGGCCAGGACGATATAACCCATGGCCATGCTGGTAGTCCGGGAATCCAAAATTTCTATCCGCGCCCCGGGATTAGTCTGCAGGATCGCCTGCCGGGCACCGTAAGCCGACTGGCAGGTTCCGCTTAGTTCGCCGGATATGAAAATGGCCATTATTTCATGTCCTTGCTCTAAAATCCGGTTAAATGCCTGCTCCATATCACCCTGGGAAGGTTGTGATGATGTGGGTATTATGCCTTCACGATCGATCTTGGCATAAAAATAGTAGTAATCGACTTCAGTTTCCTGGTAAGATTCGTCCGGGAATATAACGGACAGCGGTACTACGCTAAGATCGTATTCCTTTTGAATCCGGGCGTCGATATAGGCAGTGCTGTCGGTTACAATTTTAACGCTCATGTCATCGGCAACCTCCTGAGCCGTTTATTCCTGGTTGGTTAAGTTCGCGATAAGGGGCTTGCTTTCCTGCTTGTTTAAGGCCAGCCAGTCATTTTGGCAAATTCTTTTATAGGTATATGTTAACATATTAGAAATCTTGTTTATCGTGGATAAAAAGCAATCATATACTAGCACCCACATACTAATAAGGAGGAGCAAGCATGGAGAAACAGCCAACCTCACGAACTTGTTTCATGTGCGGCCGGCAAAATGAGATCGGTCTGAAAATGAACTGGTACAATGACTATGAAGCCCAGAAAATTAAGGCTGAACTTATAGTGCCCGAGCATTTTAATGGTTATCCAGGCATAGTTCATGGGGGGATAGTAGCAGCCATATTGGATGAGACGTCAGGGAGAGCTCTGATGCTTAACCGCGAGTTCGACGACCTGTTTATCACCACCAAACTGGAGGTCAAGTACCACCAGCCTACCCCAACCGGTCAGGTTTTGAAGATTACTGGCTGGGTGATCAAACGCTTCAGCCGGTTTGCCCGGGTAGCAGCCGAGATTCGGTCGTCCGACGGTACCCTATGCGCTGACTGTGAGGCAACCGTAGCCCGGCCGCCGCAAAAGTTTATGGTTTTGTCAGGCTGGGAAAAAGAAAAACAGTACTGGAAAGTGGCTGATTAAGATACTCCGTCTCCGGTTATAATTAATATTTCGGTCATCTGCTACGCTGACATAGAACCGCTGCCAAGGAGTGAAAGATATGAATAAGGATATCGAAAAAGTTGCCACTATGTTAAAAACATCAAAAAATACGGTGGTGGTTACCGGGGCCGGTATCAGTACCGAAGCTGGTATCCCCGATTTCCGCGGAAAGAATGGTATATACCGCAAATTGGGTGAAGACAAGGTCATGGAGATTCTGCACAGAGATTGCTTTCGCTGTAACCCGGAGAATTTTTATCTCTTTTATCACCAAAACTTCAAATCATTTGGTGATATCCAACCAAGCATGGCTCATCTTAAACTTGCCGAGCTGGAACAGAAGGGCCTGATAAAGGCAATCGTGACTCAAAATATAGATGGTCTTCACCAGAAAGCGGGCAGCCGCCGGGTAATCGCCGTACATGGAACCGCCGATCGCTACATTTGCACCAATCGAGATTGCCAGGAAGTATACAATCAGCATTATGTTGATATTTACCCCCTGAACATTCCCTGCTGCGAAGAGTGCGGTGAGATTCTAAAACCCGACGTAGTGTTGTTCGGCGAACCGATTAAGAACTTTTATGATGCCCAGGAAATC
Organism: uncultured Syntrophomonas sp.; assembly: GCA_964584415.1. Lineage (GTDB taxonomy): Bacteria > Bacillota > Syntrophomonadia > Syntrophomonadales > Syntrophomonadaceae > PHAA01. The sequence goes on along the minus strand of CAZOZX010000106.1, from coordinate 2,078 downwards.
ATTTTGAACGCACATTTGCTGATAGTGATCGGTTCATCTCTGACGGTTTATCCTTTGGCTGGTTTTGTGAGGGATTATTGCTATTCCAACAAAGACATGCTGATTATCAACAAAGGCAAAACCGAAATGGACTACGCAGCTACTCTTAAAGTTGATGCGAGCAGTACCGGGGACTTTTTAAGCGAGGTGGTTAGCCGTCTTTAAAGGTTGGTATCTTGTACAAAGCCGTGTTTTACCAGTGTGATAAAGTGATTGAGAATCAGGGCGGTGAGCCCCCAGATGACATATTCTTTCCATATATAGAAATGCTGGGGATAGCTGGGTTGCCGGAAGGGGTATTCACGGCCATGAGGGATTAATTCATAGGGAAAGTCATCGGATAATTCCATTTTAACAGACAAGTTCTTCTTGATAGGCTTGTTGCGCAGTAAATATTCCAAGGGAACATAAAAAACGGTCTCGACCTCATCCGGATTGAGACGGATACTATGCTTGTCTTTTATATGACCAACATAGGGGTAGACAATAGCACTAAACGGGGTGATCAGTAGGTCCAAAGGTGCTATGACCTCAAAATCATTGTCTTCTAAGCCCAATTCTTCACAGGTCTCGCGTACTGCTGCCATCTGGGGATCTTCGTCACTTTCTATTCTGCCTCCTGGAAAACATATTTCCCCCGGTTGGCTGAATAGATGAAGGGATCTTTTCTCAAAAAGAACCGATAGCTCACCTTCTGCCTCTACCAAAGGCAGGAGGACGGCAGACACACTGGCCTCTTTATGTCCCATTATATTACGTTGTCGGCCTCGCAGGGCTGCTATCGCTTCAGGCAGCATGCTATTCCTTCCCAGATTGCCGCTTTTTATGACCTATATTGTTTAGTACTTGGGGATTTGAATTTTACTAACCATCAAGAGAGCCAGTAAAACTACCATAGCCAGAGCCAGATAGCTGTTTAGATAGCCAGCCAATAAAGATATTACCGCCATAATTAGTCCAGCCAAGGTTATAGGCACTCCAATAAAGTGGTCCTTGATATTCAGGACATTAAAACGGGCTAACCGGAAAGCCCCGCACATAATGTAGATTAGGGCCGCTATAATTCCTAATAGTAAAGGCAAATCGTAAAGCAACTGGGAATAGATCAGGATAGCCGGGGCTACCCCAAATGAAACCAAGTCACATAATGAATCCAGCTGCTTTCCCATATCGGACATGATACCGAATTTCCTCGCCACCCTGCCATCAATTCCATCCATAAAGACCGCTAATAAAATAAATATAGCAGCAGCCAGGTACTTTTCATTTAATGTTTGTATTATGGCCAGCGAACCAAAAATGATATTTAAAAGGGTTATGGTATTGGCGCTGCCTTTATTCACCAAGCTTTGCAATCAGGGATTCCCCTCCTTTCAGCTTCTGCCCGGGAGACACCAATATTTCCGTGCCCACCGGCAGATAAACCTCGGTACAAGATCCAAATCGTATAAGTCCGAATCTCTCGCCGGTTTTCAGTATATCCCCCGGCTGCACCCAACAAACCAGGCGACGTGCTACCAGCCCGGTTATTTGCACCACCAGTATTTTTCCCCAGGATGTGTCAATACCGACATAGTTACGTGCATTTAGGAAGCTGGCCTCATCTTTATAGGCCGCCAGGTAAACACCTGGAACCTTTTTTACCCATTCAACCCGACCTGATATTGGAGTCCGATTAATATGAACGTTGAACAAACTCAAAAATATCCTGACCCGGATGGCGTCGGTATGGAGAAACTGGTTTTCAGCCAATGTCATTATATCCATTACCCGTCCGTCGGCAGGTGCCACCACGCTGCCATTTTCACCGGGTATCATCCTGTTCGGATTCCTAAAAAAGAATATGCAGAAGATGGTCAGAACAATGCCAGCCAAAGCAGCTATTTTAGCGTCGAAAATATAAAATGATAGGGACAGAAGTCCAATCAATACTATAAAAGGCCAACCTTCGCGGGCCACAGGTTCGTTGTGGGACATTATTTACTCCTGCTTCCAAACTTTTTGAGTGATCCAGCCTGATGCCGAAAATTAAGTACGGA
>CAZOZX010000105.1:0-7560 GCA_964584415.1 uncultured Syntrophomonas sp. | reverse complement strand
TACATTGCTATTTCCATAACTTGGTGACGAACAAATAGTAAGAATCCAGGCCGGTGGGCTTACCTCCGCCGGTGATCTATTGCTACTGGAAGAATTTCGAATTGCATGGGGATAGGCAGTCGACGCTGCTTTGTTGTCAGAATCTCGACCGATTAATGAGGATTGATGTAATCGTTTTCGTGATCATAAGAATATAGTAAATTATTATTAATAGTAAATTATTATTTACCAATATGGCGCCTTGATATATACTGGTTTTGTTATTCTTAGATTTCAAATTGGCAGGTGAGAGAATGAGTAAAGTTGAGAAGGTAGCCGGTGACTTCATGAGCTTCTTTGGTCTGATCAAACATGAGTATCTGAAGCCGGCCGAACATATAACCCGCACCAGGTTAAGCCCAACCCAATTCCATACTTTAGGGATTCTGTATCGCCGCAACTCGCTGCCCATGTCGGAACTGGCAGGCTTGCTGAAGATCTCCAAGCAGCAGCTGACTCCCCTGGTGGATAAGCTCAGCGATTGCCAGCTGGTGTCCCGAAAACTGGATGAAGAAGACCGCAGGGTGGTGCGCATCGAACTGACCGAGCAAGGCCATATTACATTCCGATCGGCTTTCGTTGAGATCCGGCGAAGTTTTACCGAGAAACTGGGTAAGCTGCCGGAGGCAGACCTGGATGAACTTGAGTTCATGCTTAAACGCATGACTGAGATACTTGTACCTAATAGCCAGAGGGAGGCGGGAGAATGAATAAAATCAAGAAAATTTTAACTATTGCCGGAATAGTGGTTTTAGTCGGAGGCCTGGCCGGGCTGGCCTACTATATTTATGAGAGTATAAATTACTTTTCCACCCAGAATGCCGCGGTCACCGCTGATATGGTAACCCTCACCCCGGAAATCACCGGCAAACTAAAGGAATGGAATGTGCAAGTTGGAGACCAGGTAAAAGCCGGACAGGTTTTAGGTAAACAGGATACCAGCAACCTTATTTCGACTACTAGTCTGAATCCTTCCGCCCTGGCTAACTCAGCTGATACCCTGGTGTCCAAAGCTGACATCAAGTCCCCTATGGATGGCAAGGTCATTATTAGTAACGTGGTCCGGGGCGAGGTGTTGAGCCCGGGCATGGAAATTGCCACCATAGCCGATACCGGGCATCCTTATATCAAAGCCAATATAGAGGAGACCGATATTCTTCACATTCAATCCGGCCAAGCAGTGGATATCAAGATTGATGCCTATCCGAGAAAGAAGTTCACCGGTTATGTGGACCAAGTCGGCCAGGCCACCAACTCTGCCCTGGGAACCGGCATATCTCTTAATACCAGTGGTACCTATTCCAAGGTCACCCAGTTGATCCCGGTGCGGATCGTCATCACCAATGCTGAAGACCTGATCCTGATGCCTGGCATGAACGCCACCGTCAAGATTCATATCAATTAGGGGAGGGCTGGTTATGCAAAAAAGACATCATATTACAATCTTTATCCTGGCTGCTATGCTGTTGTTGTCCACAGTGGCCGGGTGTTCCAGTCAGAAAACCAGCCAGAACCTGCCGGTGGCCACAGCGGTTGCTGCCAATCAAGAACTGGAAAGTAATCTGGAGTTCGGCGGAGTTCTCCTGCCAACCCAGACGGCCGATATATCGAGCCGGATAACCGGGCAGGTGATATCGCTGCCTCATAAAGCGGGAGACCGGGTAAAAAGCGGAGATGTGCTGATGACCCTTGACATCCAGGCCTTACAGGGTCAATTGATGCAGGCTGAAGCCAACCACAAAGGCGCCCAGGCAGCTGCTCAGGCTGCCGAAAATGCAGCTGTTATAAGTAAGACCAATCTGGACTCGGCCCAGGTTAACTTTGACCGCATCCAAACCTTGTTCAATGCGGGAGCGGTATCGCAAAGCCAGATGGACGACGCCCGGGATAAGCTGACTATTGCCGAAAAGCAGTATCAAACTGCCTCCGGTCCTACCCTGTCACAGGCACGGGCCATGACCGATGCGGCTTTTGCCTCGGTCAGAAATTACCAGATCCAGATAGACATAAGTACCATCCGCAGTCCCATTGATGGCATTGTGACCACCCAGAACGTAAATATCGGGCAGGTGGTTACGGCTGGAACCCCAGTAATATCGATTGTGGACAATTCCGTACTGAAATTAAAAAGCACCATAGCCCAGGACCAATTACGGTTACTGACAGCGGGTCAGGGAATGGATGTCACTGTTGACAGTTACCCGGGTACAGTTTTTAAGGGTACGATCACCACCATAGGCCCCATAGCGGTTAGCACAGGCGAGCTGTTCCCGATAGAAATCGCATTGCCAAATGATCAGGGTCTAATGGCGGGCTTATCCGCTCATAGTACATTGAACCTCAAGGCTGCCGGGTTAGTGATTCCCAGGACCGCAATCCAGGTTGTTGATGGTAAGAATTACGTCTACGTTATCCAGGACAACAAAGCCACTCAAAGAGAAGTAACTACCGGTTTGGGCAACGATCAGTATATCCTGGTAGTTTCCGGTTTGAATGAAGGAGAACGGGTAGCCGTTTCCAATGTAGGGCAATTGACGGACGGAAAGACGATCAAAGTTCAATAACCAACCTTTGTATAGATGGAGACATTAAACCATGTTGAAACTGTTTCGAGGTTTAAAGCCCTATTATTTGGAACTCACAGGGGTCATAATACTACTCTTCGCTCAGGCTATAGCGGAATTATCTCTGCCTACTCTTATGGCCAATGTGGTCAACAACGGTATGATGAGGGGCGATAACAGCTACATCCTGACTTACGGAGCTTATATGCTGCTGGTGGCCCTGGCCAGCACCAGCCTTTCCATTGCGGCCAGCTTTTTGTCAGCCGTGGTTGGTATGGGATTCGGTCGTGATACCCGCAACCTGGTTTTCTCGCATGTGGAGAACTATTCCCTGCATGAGTTTGATAAGCTTGGCACTGCTTCCCTGATCACCCGCACCACCAACGATATTACCCAGGTTCAGAACCTGTTGGTGATGGGGCTGCGGTTTATGGTTTACTCACCCATTATGTGCGTGGGCGGCATCATAATGGCACTCAATAAGGATAAAAGTCTAACCTGGATCCTGGTGGTGGTCCTGCCCTTGATGCTGCTCCTGATTGCTGGGGTAGCCCAATACATTGTTCCGCTCTTCAGGTCCATTCAAGCCAAATTGGATAAAGTCAACCTGGTACTGCGTGAAAACCTTACCGGAATCAGAGTCATCCGTGCCTTCAACCGTTTGGAGCAGGAGCGGCAAAGGTTTGACCAGGCCAATCTGGACCTGACTGAAACATCCATAAAGGTCAACAAAATAATGGCGGTTATGCAGCCAATCATGATTATTTTAATGAATTTAACCTCCATCGCCATAATCTGGTTCGGCGGCATCCGTATCAGCCAAAACACCAGCAATATAGGTGATATGATGGCATTTATGCAGTATGCCATGCAGATAATGTTTTCGATTATTATGGTTACCATACTGTTCATTATGATACCGCGGGCCCAGGCCTCAGCGGTACGCATAAATGAGGTTCTGGATACCCCGCCGGAGATTTCCGACCCGGAAATACCCCGGGTTCCTCCGGCAAGGCTGGCCACGGTAGAATTTCAGGATGTGATTTTTTCCTATCCCGGTGCCGAGGAACATGAGCCAGCTTTGCGGGACATCAATTTTTCCCTGCGCCCCGGAGAGTTTACGGCCATTATCGGCGGAACCGGTTCCGGCAAAAGTACTTTAATCAATTTGATCGCCCGGTTTTACGATGTAGATAGTGGAACGGTGCTGGTCGATGGAGTTGACGTCCGGCAGATGACGCAACATGAATTGAGGTCCAAAATCGGATTCGTTCCTCAGACACCGGTTATCTTCAGCGGCACCATAGCCGACAATATCCGTTATGGCAAAGCTGAAGCCAGTGAAGAAGAAATACACCATGCCGCTGAAGTTGCCCAGGCTCAGGAGTTTATCTCCGCCATGCAGGATGGATTTGATGCCCAGATTGCTCAAGGCGGCACCAACCTATCCGGGGGGCAAAAACAACGCTTGTCGATTGCCCGGGCCCTGGTCCGCCGGCCAGAAATATATATTTTAGATGACAGTTTCTCGGCCCTGGATTTTAAGACTGACGCCCGGCTGCGGGCCGCTTTAAAGCATGAGACGGCCGATGCTACCGTAATCATTGTAGCTCAGCGGGTAAGCACAGTCATGAATGCGGATCGTATCATCGTCCTCGACGAAGGAAAAATGGTCGGCATGGGAACTCATAAAGAGCTGCTGAATAGTTGCCAGGTCTATCGGGAGATAGTGCTCTCCCAGCTGTCGGAGGAGGAGATCGCATGAGTACCAAAGAACCTGCTCCCAATCAGCAAAGAGGTCCTGGCCCTGGCCGACACGGCCCGGGGATGATGATGACTGTCGAAAAGGCCAAGGATTTCCGCGGCACCATGAAGAGGCTGATGGATTACTTAAGGCCGGACCGGACCCGCTTCATCATCGTATTTTGCTTGGCTGTACTCAGCACCCTGTTTGCTATTGTGGGCCCCAAAGTATTGGGTAAGGCTACCACCAAGCTGGGTGAGGGGGTATTAGCCCGCTATGCATATATTATGCAGTACAATGCCGCGGTGGAAAGACATGCGCCCCCGGCGGTGATCAATGAACTTCGTCATCAGGCTATTCCAGGTTTCGATTTCAATTACATTGGCAAGATTCTGCTCCTGATGATTGTGCTTTACCTGATCAGCGCGGCTTTCACCTATGCTATGAATTACATTATGGCCAGCGTTTCCCAGCTGACCGTTTACCGGATGCGCAACGACGTCAAAACCAAGCTTGATCGCCTGCCTTTAAAATATTTTGACCAGCGTACCTATGGCGAGATTCTGAGCCGGGTTACCAACGATATGGACAATATCGCCAATACCTTGCAGCAGAGCCTGACCCAACTTATAACCTCAGTTGCTACAGTCATCGGTATCCTGGTTATGATGCTCAGCATCAGCCCAATATTGACTATAATTGCATTGATCTCACTGCCGGTTAGTGGCTTGATTACTGCTGCCATCACCAAGAACTCACAGAAATTTTTCCGGGCTCAGCAGAAGACTATCGGCGAATTGAATGGGCATGTAGAGGAAATGTACGGCGGGCACAAAATTGTTAAAGCATTTGGGCACGAGCAGGATTCCATCCAGAAATTCCAAAGCATTAACCATGAACTGTATGGGGTAGGATGGCGGGCCCAATTTATCTCTGGGATTATTTTCCCGGCGCTGAACTTTGTCAGCAATATTGGCTATGTATTAGTTTGCGTCGTAGGTGGCTTGCTGGTTGCCAAACGTTCAATCGAAATAGGCGATATTCAGGCCTTTATCCAGTATACACGCCAATTCACCCAGCCTATCCTGCAGGTGGCCAATATCTTCAATGTGCTGCAATCCACGGTAGCTTCAGCTGAGCGGGTCTTTGAGGTCCTGGACGAAACCGAGGAGGTACCGGATAAGACGGATGCCAAGGTAATAGAATTCCCGCGCGGTGACGTGAAATTCGACCATATCAAATTTAGTTACAAAGAAGATGTGCCCTTGATTGAAGATTTGAGCATCGATGTAAAAGAGGGGCAGACGGTAGCCATTGTTGGTCCGACTGGAGCCGGCAAGACCACCCTGGTAAATTTGATCATGCGTTTCTATGACGTCAGCGGGGGGCGGATAACCGTTGATGGGGTTGATGTTACTGAGATGAAGCGCGGCGACCTGCGTAAATTGTTTGGTATGGTTTTGCAGGACACCTGGTTGTTTAACGGCACCATCCGGGAAAATATAGCTTATGGCAAAGACGGGGCTACGGAGGAAGAGATAATGGCAGCGGCCAGGGCGGCTCATGCTGATCACTTCATCCGCACCCTGCCCCAGGGGTACAATACCGTGCTTAATGAAGAGGCCTCCAATATTTCTCAGGGTCAAAAGCAGTTATTGACCATTGCCAGGGCCTTTTTAGCTGACCCGGCCATTCTGATACTTGATGAGGCTACCAGCAACATCGACACCAGAACCGAGATCCTGATCCAACAGGCCATGAGCGGGCTGATGAGAGGACGAACCAGTTTTGTGATCGCCCATCGGCTTTCTACCATTCGGGATGCTGATCTGATCCTGGTCATGAACCAGGGCAATATAATCGAGCAGGGCACCCACCAGCAGCTGCTGGCCAAGCAGGGATTTTATGCCGAACTTTATAACAGCCAATTCACCCCGGCGGTGGCCCAGTAAAAGCGGACTGCAATAGGTCTATTACAGGAAGAATAGGACATATTATTCATCAGACCGTCCTGTCTCCGTTGATTTACCGGAGTATTTCAAAAGAGGGGCGGTCGGGGGGGATTGAATGAGAACGTTAATCAAAGACATAATCAGATGGTTGGAAAGCGGGCAGAGTCTGGCTGTTGCAACTATTATAAACCAAAGGGGTTCGGTTCCGCGTGAATTGGGGGCCCACATGGCAGTTGGGGAGGATGGAGAAACCGCTGGGACTATCGGTGGGGGAATACTGGAGGCATTTGTGCGCCGCCAGGCTAGGGAGGTAATCGAGGTTCGCCAAAATCGCTTACTGGAGTTAAACCTGAACAGCGAGACCTTTGGCGCGGATATGTTCTGCGGAGGATTTGTCAGTATATTAATCGAGTATATCGATGCTGGCGAAAATAATTACCGGGAGTTTATCCATACAATAAATAAGCATTTGCAGCTCCAATCGCCAATCTGGTTGGTAACCTGGCTCGATTCCAGTACCCCGCAGTGTAACACCAGCCAATTTCTTATCGATAGTAAAGGGGAGGTTGTCAGCAGCTCTGGAAATGGACCTTCTTGGTTAGGACATCCTATACCTGAAATTCAAAGCGTAAAAAATTACAATGTGCTAAACGAAACAGCTTTACTGGTGGAACGTCTAAACAATGCCGAACCGGCCTACATTTTTGGCTGTGGTCATATAGCGGAAAAACTGGTTCCTTTACTGGACATGGTTGGTTTCAAAACCATCGTAATCGATGATCGTCCCGAATATGCCAATAAAGAACGTTTTCCCGATGCATATCAAGTACATGTCGGCGGATTTGCCGCAGTCGTACCCAAACTGGGGATTGACCAACATAGCTATGTAGTTATAATCACCAGGGGACACAGTTACGATCAGGAAGTATTGGCACAAGTTTTGAGAAGTAATCCTGCCTACCTAGGTATGATCGGAAGCAAAAGTAAACGGGATGCCATTTATCGTTCCCTGCAGGAAAAGGGTTTTGCCAGCAGCGAGTTCGATCGTGTCTTTTCTCCGATAGGTATCAGTATCGGAGCCGAAGGTCCGGCCGAAATCGCCATAAGCATTGCGGCTGAAATGATAAAGACAAGGGCAGAACGAACAACATCCTAGCCTTAACCTACAGACATGCTCATTCAGAATGCTGCCTATAGACCTTGCAGATTTGCACTAAATATCTGTTTCTACTACCTTTACCAGGGTTGTCGTGCTGGCACC
>CAZOZX010000104.1:0-7599 GCA_964584415.1 uncultured Syntrophomonas sp. | reverse complement strand
GTGGTTATGAGGATGATCGTCGTTGTGGTGACCGCAGACCACATTTTTGTCCTGTTACTGCGGTATAGCCAAGAACGAAAAGGGGGGCGAAAATTTAGTCCTATACGGAGATAATTGCAAATTGTGGGGATTATGAATAGATTGCTAAGATTTTCACAATTGGTTTCCGGCTTGTATACGCCCAGGGGCAATGAATCTCCTCAAGTCCCAATAAAATGGTCTCGAGTACTGGCACTGAGCGTCGAAATTTGCTGATAATTTATAGCTTAATTGTATGCAGGAATTTTAAAGAGGGTGTCGAAAACATACATAACATTTAGTTATTGTCAAAAAAATGAACAATTGCATTGATTCCGAGCTTTGTGGCCTAAAGCAATATGCCAGGGTGCAAAGCCATTGGGTAAGCCGGGAAACGGGCTTGCCTCCCGTGGTTGGAAAGGGATTGCAGTGAGAGTCTTATTTATGTGAGACTTCTTTGACGTCGCGTGTGCGCGTGCTTTCAGACATTTAACCTCCAGCCCTGGGCTGGGGGTTTTTGTATTTCTGCCCCAGGTAGGGAATTTTTTAAAAGGAGTGATGGAAGTGGAACTAGTCAAACTTATCATCGATGGAAGGGAGGTAGAAGTCCCGGCAGGAACCACCATTCTTAAGGCTGCTGAATCGGCAGGGATCGATATTCCCAGGTTATGCTACGATCCTGATCTGAGCCTGATGGGGGCATGCCGCTTATGCGTGGTAGAAGTTGAAGGCAATCGCCTTTTGCCAGCATCATGCGTAACTCCAGTTATGCCAGGTATGGTAGTAAGTACAGAATCTCCGGCTGTAGTCGAAGCTAGAAAGACTGTACTGGAACTGCTCATCGCCAATCATCCCCTTGATTGCATGACCTGCGATAAAATGGGAGATTGCAAACTGGCCACCTATGCTTATCGCTATGGCATCAAAGAAAGCCCGTTCCAGGGAGAGAAACACGGCTATGCCATAGATGACAGCAATCCGTTTATTATTCGTGACATGAACAAGTGCATTCTGTGCGGCGCTTGTGTTCGGGCCTGCGAAGAGATGACCGGTCAGGATAATCTGTCCTATTTGAACCGCGGTTATCATCGCAAGGCTACTACCGCCGGGGATGTAGACTATATCAATTCCGATTGTGTATTCTGCGGCCAATGCGTAGCAGTGTGCCCTACCGGAGCACTCACTGAAAAGACCATGTCAGGTTTGGCTCGCCGTTGGGAGATTGAGCGGGTAAGAACAACCTGCCCATTCTGCGGTACCGGCTGTAATTTCGATCTGGCGGTCAAGGACAAAAAGATCATCGGAGTGCTCTCCAATCCGGACAGCCCGGTTAATGGACGCAGCCTCTGTATTAAAGGACGTTTTGGTTGGGACTTCATCTACAACGAGAATCGTCTCACCAGCCCATTGATCAAGAAAAACGGTAAATTTGAACATGCATCCTGGGACGAAGCATTTGATGTGATCGCTAGCCGCCTTAATGACATTAAGGCAAAATATGGCCCTGATTCATTCGCAGCCTTAAGCTCGGCCCGTTGTACCAATGAAGAAAATTACCTGGTTCAAAAATTCACCCGCGCGTATATGGGGACAAACAATGTCGACCATTGCGCCCGTACCTGACACGCTCCCACTGTTGCCGGTCTGGCAACTACCTTTGGAAGCGGCGCTATGACTAATCCCTTCAGTGATATTACCAATGAAGCGGAACTGATGATACTTATCGGAACCAATACCACTGAGGCCCACCCGGTAGCCGGTTATAAGATGCGGCAGGCTGCTCGTAATGGCTGTAAATTAGTGGTTTGCGATCCCCGCCATATCGATCTGGTTGATGAAGCCGATATCTGGCTGCGTCAGAAACCAGGAACCGACATACCCCTGTTGAATGGTTTAATGCATATCATTATCAAAGAGGGTCTGGAAGACAAGAAGTTTATCGAAGAACGCTGTGAGAACTACGATGAACTAAAGGCTATTGTAGAGAATTATCCACCCGAAAAAGTAGCTGAACTTACCGGCCTGTCCGTGGACGATCTTTACACTGTGGCCCGCCTGTATGCGACCACTGACAAAGCCATGATCTTCTATACTTTGGGAATAACCGAGCATATTTGCGGAACCCGCAACGTTATGAGCATCGCCAACCTGGCCATGCTGACTGGACACCTGGGCCGCCCCGGGGTCGGCGTCTGCCCGATCCGCGGTCAGAACAACGTACAGGGAGCCTGCGACATGGGCGCTCTGCCTAATGTATATTCTGGTTACCAGGGCGTTGCCGTTGAAGCCAACAAAGAAAAATTTGATAAAGCCTGGGGCGCAGATGTTCCGACCAAGATTGGCCTGAAGATTCCGGAGATGTTTGCTGGAGCCCATGAGGGCAAGGTAAAAGCCATGTACATCCTGGGTGAAAATCCGGTGCTTACTGATCCGGATGCCAATCACATCCGCAAAGCCCTGGAGCATTTAGAATTCCTGGTAGTACAGGAATTGTTCCTTACTGAAACTGCTGCTTATGCGGACGTGGTCCTGCCGGCGGCCAGCTTTGCCGAGTGCGATGGTACCTTCAGCAACACCGAGCGCCGGGTGCAAAGAGTACGCAAGGCTATCGAACCGATTCCGGGACAGGCCAACTGGGAGACCATATGCCAAATGTCAACTGCGGTTGGTTATCCCATGCAGTACGACAGCCCGAAAGATATCTGGGATGAGATGGCTTCTTTATCCCCATCCATGGCCGGAATCAATTATGCAAGATTGGACGAGAACAACAGCCTGCAATGGCCTTGCCCGACTCTCGAGCATCCCGGTACTCCCTTCCTGCATGCCGGCAAGTTTACTCGGGGTATGGGACTATTCCAGCCTTCCGAGCATATACCGCCTGGCGAGATGCCGGATGAGGATTTCCCGTTCCTGTTATCTACCGGCAGAATCCTGCAGCATTATAACGTCACCACTCCTTATTCCAAGGGCATTTCGAGCATCTGGAACAAGGAAATGGCTGAAGTCAATCCTTTGGATGCTGAGAAACTCGGCATTCAGACCGGAAGTCAGGTCAAGGTCACCTCAAGACGTGGTGAAGTGTTGACTCACGTAAAGGTTACCGACCGGGTGCTGCCGGGCGTTATATGGATGTCATTCCACTATAATGCTACCCCGACAAATGCTCTTACCAGTCATCACCTGGATCCCATCACCGGAACCGGCGAGTACAAGGTAGCAGCGGTCAAGATTGAAAAGGTAGGTTAATAGATCATGCGTAAGGTGCCAGTTGGACAAGCGGTGGGGATGACCCTCGGATATGACATTACCAAGATCGTGCCTGGGCGGGAAAAATACCGGGCCTTCCGCAAGGGTCAGGTCATATCGGAACAGGATGTCCCCAAGCTTAAAGACATGGGCAAGGAGAACATATATATCTGGGAGCCTGAGGAAAACATGGTGCACGAGGACGAAGCCGCCCTGCACCTGGCCAGGCTGGCGGTTGGCCCTGGATTAAAGCTGACCGAGCCCAATCAGGGCCGTGTCAATATGCGGGCCGCCTATGATGGACTCCTCAAGGTCCAGGTCGAACAGCTGCACCAACTGAACAATCTTGATGATATAGTATTTGCCACCCTGCATAATGACCGCATCGTGGCTGAAGGGCAGACGGTAGCCGGGACCCGGGTGGTTCCGATCGCGGTAAACCGAAGCCTTATGGAAGCGGTCGACAAAGTATATTACGGTAAATCTCCGATGCTAACGGTAAAGCCTTTTCTGCCCTTATGGGTAGCGGTGGTAACCACCGGCACCGAGGTTAATAGCGGACGCATCAAAGATGGATTCGCCAAGATAATACGGCAGAAGATTGCTCCTTTCCAAGGGCGCTGGATGGGGCAGGTCATCGTGCCGGATCACCCGGAATTGATATCCCGGGAGATTCATAATTTCATTGCTGAAGGCGCTCAGCTAGTGATCGTAACCGGCGGGATGTCCGTCGATGCAGACGATTCAACTCCCCAGGGGATAAGGGATACCGGAGCGGAGGTAGTATTTTACGGAGCTCCGATCCTGCCTGGTTCCCAGTTTATGCTGGCCTACCAGGGACACGTGCCGATATGTGGTGTGCCCGGGGGAGCATTATTTAGCCGCAAGACCACGCTCGACCTGTTGTTGCCCCGTATTTTCGCCGGTGATATGATTAGCCGGCAAAATATAGTGGCTATGGGTCATGGTGGGTTGTGTGAGGAATGCAGCATATGTCATTTTCCCCAGTGCCCTTTTGGTAAGGCCAGCTGGAACGAAAATGGAGGATTTTAGCAGTGAAGCTTGGCGCTAGCCTGGAAGAGGCCCAGTTAATGATAAGAAGCCAATGTTGTTCATTGCCCAGCGAAGATGTTTCGATTCTGGAGGCAGTCGGACGTGTATGCGCAGCCGAATTAAGGGCGGATAGTGATCTTCCCGCCCAGGCGCAGTCAGCTGTCGATGGATTTGCGGTGTCCGACCAGGGTATAGATGATTTGGGCCAATATCGGTTAGCTGGCACTTCATTGCTGGGTGATAATCCCCAGGAACCCCTGCAGCCGGGTCAGGCTTGGGGAGTTTCTACCGGGACCACCCTGCCGCCGGGTACCACCGCTGTGTTTCCCCAAGAAAAGATCGTCCGGGCGGAGAATACTATTTTCGCCCAAGAGCCGTACAAACCAGGCAACAATATCAAGCAAGCCGGGGAGGATTATACCAAGGGTGACCTTTTGATAACCCCGGGCATGGGTTTAAGCCCAGGTGCTATTGCCCTATTGGCTGCTTTTGGTATCAGCCAGGTCCCGGTTTACCGCAAACCACGGGTAGCAGCTGTTAGTGTGAGCAGAAATATAATCCCGTGGGATAGTCAGCCGGAACCCGGGCAGACCAGAGACTGTAATATTCCTTTAATCAACGCGATGGTTATGCAGAACGGAGGTATGGTCACAGCCACCAGGATTATCGGCGATGACAATATACCTGCCCTGGATACGTTTAGTGAGTTATTGGAAAGGGCTGATATTTTAGTAATGGTAGGTGGAACCTATGCTGCCAGGGGCGACGAAGCCCCCCTGTTCATGCAGCAATTGGGCGCAGAAGTTCTCTACTGGGATGTTCCTATTCAGCCCGGCAGCCATACCGGGGCCGCTATGCTTGGTTCAAAAATGTTGTTTGCTCTGTCCGGCAATCCGGCCGCCTGTGCAGTTGGATTCCAGTTGTTCGCGGCACCTGCTATGCAGTCCATGCAGGGATTGAACCCTGAGATCAGTCCGGTACAGGCCACCTGCAGCAATGGTTTTGACAAGAAATCAGGCTCGCGCCGATTCATCCGTGCTCGGGCCGAGTGGGATAACGGCTGGAAGGTCACCGTTCTGCCGGGGCAAAAGCCCAGTATGATAAGGTCTCTGGTAAACTGTAATGCCCTGATCGATATGCCGGGGGGCAGTCCTCCCATAGAGGCGGGGCAAGAGATATCCATATTAATGTTGTAGATTTATTAGCAAGTCCTAAGACTTGAGAGATAACCTAATTCAAGCAACAGGAGGTGATAAACAATGGCAGACTACAAGCAAATTATCAGCAACTACAAGGATGTACCGGGAGGCATTATCGAAGCCTATCATGCCATCCAAAAAGAATACAGCTATATACCGGAAGAAGCGGTAGCAGCCGCAGCTGAAGCCTTTGATATGCCCAAGGCCAAGGCCTATGGGGTCGCCACCTTTTACTCTTATCTTAAGGTAGGTAAACGCGGTAAAAATGTTATCCGCATCTGCGAAAGTGCTCCCTGCCATGTAGCAGGCGCTGATAAAGTAGTGGCTGCGCTGGAAAAGGAACTGGGTATCAAGATGGGTGAAACCACCCCCGACGGTAAATTCGCACTGGAGTTTACCGAATGTGTAGGGCAGTGCCAGGCAACCCCGGTAATTACTATCAACAGTAAACCCTACGGTGATGTGACTGCTGAGAAAGTAAGCGATATTCTGGCAGCATACAAATAAACGAGAAAGGAGGGAATATAGTGGCAGAGGAAATGCGCATAGTTCTGCGCAATTGTGGAAAAATTGATCCCCTTAAAGTTGAAGATTATATCAATGCCGGTGGATACCAGTCACTTAAAAAAGCCCAGGACATGGGCCAGGCTGCGGTCATCGACGAAGTAAAAAAATCGGGATTGCGCGGTCGGGGCGGAGCTGGCTTTAATGCCGGCATGAAATGGAGTTTCAGTTATGGCACTCCGGCTGATCAGAAGTACGTCGTCTGCAACGCTGATGAAGGAGAACCCGGAACCTATAAGGACCGTATCATCATGGAGAATGATCCTCATACCCTTTTGGAAGGAATGGCAATATGCGGGTATGCCATAGGAGCTACCAAAGGATTTATCTACTGCCGGGGTGAGTATCCCTATGTGGTTGATGTCCTGAATACCGCGATTGGCCAGGCCAAAGCCAAGGGCGTACTGGGTGAGTTTGATATCGAGGTGCGTATGGGCGCCGGGGCTTATGTTTGCGGTGAGGAGACAGCTTTGATCGAATCCATTGAAGGCCATCGGGGTGAACCTCGTTTCAAACCTCCCTTCCCGGGTGTAGCGGGTCTGTGGGGCAAACCCACTGTGGTCAATAACGTTGAGACTTTTGCTAATGTACCGGTCATCCTGGAGAAAGGTGCGGATTGGTTTGCCGGCATCGGCGCTCCCAAATATCCTGGCACCAAGGTATTTACCCTGACCGGGGATGTGATCAACAAGACTTTCTTTGAACTGCCCACCAATGCCACCATCCGGGACGTTGTTTTCGGGATGGGCGGCGGAGTTGCCGGCGGCAAGAAATTCAAGGCGGTCCAGATCGGCGGAACCTCGGGCGGTTTTATACCCGAATCCCTGCTGGATACCGCAGTTGATTTTGATTCAATGTCAGCCATAGATGCCACCCTGGGATCAGGGGCGGTTTTTGTGATGGATGAGAATACCGATCTGGTAGATGTGGTCGATCGGATCACCAAATTCTTTGAACACGAATCCTGCGGCAAATGTGCCCCCTGCCGGGAAGGCACCAAGAGAATGCATGAAATAGTGCATAAGGTGAATAACGGTTTGGGATCTGCTCAGGACCTGGTTTTATCGGAAAGATTGGGTAAGGTTATGTCCAGGGCATGCTTATGCGGTCTGGGCCAGGCAGCTCCGGCTCCGTTACTGACTACCCTGAGTCATTTTAGAAGTGATTTTAACGCCAAACTAGGTTAACCAAGGACCAGTATTTTATATTTGATGATGAAAGGTGAGGTAACGAATGAATTTTATGTCACCTGCGGAAATAGCCGCAGCGGTATGTAATGCCGGGAAAGTCAAAGCCGAAATGGCATTTGGCAAGCTGTTTTTATTAGGGATTTTAGCCGGGGTATACATTGGTTTTGGAGCCAACCTGGCCACCAAGATAGGTTCCATGGAAGCCGCGGGAACATCCGGGGGTCAGTTCCTGTTCGGCGCAGTCTTCTCTGTCGGCCTGATGTTAGTAGTCATCGCTGGTGCAGAACTGTTCACCGGCAACAATATGGCCTGTATGGCATCGGTCA
>CAZOZX010000103.1:0-7673 GCA_964584415.1 uncultured Syntrophomonas sp. | reverse complement strand
AAAGGGAATCAAGCTTTTCCGCCGAATACTGGTGAATAATGTAATACGATACTGGCTCACCGAGTCTTTGCGCCTAAGTCATACCGATACGGGCAAAGGCCATTGGGTATGAGGGGAAACCCTTATGCCTCCCTATTGGAAAGGAGGGCATTGCATGGAAATCTATGCTGGCTGGACTTTTCTGGGTCCGGTTTTTTTTATTTATGGCCTGGTGGAGCGGGCGGCTCATGACGGCAATAAAAAAGGCCGGCTGGTGGATACTACTATTAGGACTAATAACAAGGCTGCTAAGCGGGGGAGTGTAAATAAATGAAGGTTTGGCCGGCTGCCAAATGGACGCCCAGAAAATCAACCCGGATAAACTATAACTGGGATAGGGTGGTGCTGCAGGAAAAAGTAATGCCTGAGCTGAAAATAGTTGCCCAGGCCCAGACCATTTATGAACTGGGCATGGGAATACCACCGGCTACCCGGGTTATCAAAAATGACTTGACCGGTACAGAGGTGGTAGTCTATGCAAGTCACGCTATCGATGTTGAAGCGGACAGTGACGATTTGGCGCTGGCCCGGGCAATCATGCTAACCAAGCCGGAGAGATTGCCCGAACGGGCTGCTAGACTGAGCTGGAATGGGAAAGACTTCCGCGATCAGCTGAACCGGCATGCCAATCTTATGGCTGCCAGTCCCACCGCACCGGTATCGTACTGGATGCCACTGAGTGCAATCCAGGCTGCCGTGCTTAGGAAATCAGGGCCGGAAGCAGTACTGCAGCTTACCCAGAGTATTTTGTTAAGCATCTACTTGAACCCGTGACCCCGGCAAAACTGCCATGGTTAACGCCTATTCAGGTACAGTAACCTGCCAGGCTTTCCTGCCGGTCATTCCCTTTGCCAGTCCAACAAAATTTCACCATCCTTTTAATCAGGTTACCAACATCAAGTATAATCAAAATATGAGAAAAGATGAGTTGTGAGGCGAGATTAATAGGCAGTGTCTGACTGGAAAGGGGGATAAAATGAAGGTCGTTTACCATGAAGATTTTAACCAGGTGTATGCGCGCGACCCCGCCGCCAAGGATGGCAGAATTCGGGCGGTGGCAGCCGCCCTGGAGGGCAAAGTGACTTTTATCCAACCCGAACCGGCCACCAGAAAGGATATTCTCCAGGTACACACCGAGGAACATATCGAACATGTAGAGCGCAAAGGGATCTATGATATTGCCGCACTGGCAGCTGGCGGAGCCATCAAAGCAGCCGAGATCGGTTTGACCGAGCCTTGTTTCGCGGTTATCCGCCCGCCCGGACATCATGCCTCGGCGGATAATTCATGGGGATTCTGTTATTTCAACAATATGGCCATAGCCCTGGAGAAACTGAGATGGCAGCAGAAATTCAAGAGTGCTTTCATCCTGGATTTTGACCTTCATTTCGGTGACGGCAACGTCAATATCCTGGGTAACCGGAGTTATATTACCATCATCAATCCTGGACACACCAGGAGCCGGGATGAATACCTGACCCGGGTGGAAAAAGCGCTGGCGTATACCGATGCCGACCTGATTGCCGCTTCGGCCGGCTTTGACAATCATGAAGATGACTGGGGCGGTCTGCTGAAAACCGAGGATTATACTCGTATGGGCCGGTTGATGCGGGAGACTGCCCAGCGCAATAAAGGCGGCTGCTTTGGGATTTTGGAAGGCGGCTATAATCATAAGGTTTTGGGCAAAAATGTACTGGCTTTTATTGAAGGCCTAGAAGGGAAATAAGGGAGTCAACGCTGGGCCATATTAAACAAGTGCTATAGTCCATTGACATTCGTGCTTTGGTGGGCTATCTTTAAACTGTTGATAATAATTTGCAAAGTAAGGATGAATTATGTCCGGGGTCGTTCAAAACTAACCATAATCTGATATGGATCTTGATCTGCGTAGCTGGGCGCCTTGCTTAGTGGTGCTGTACTGGTGTGCGGATTAGGGAGTTTGAACACTGGCGGCAAAAAATAGTTGGGATGAGTGCCGTGCTCTGTGCGCGGTATTTTTATCTAATTCTATTTAAGAAATACCAGAATATAGGGATTAAGGCCGGGCAGGAAGTGTTCATGTTCGGCCTTTATTTATATGTAACCGGAGGAATAGATAATGAATCAATATACCATTAACATACTTGAGTTTGACAAGGTAATAGATGAATTGAAACAGTATGCCATGACTGACAAAGCCCGGCAAAAAATAGACGCCCTGCAGCCGGCTTATGATATCACTATTATTAATGCCTGGCTGACGGAAACTACCGAGGCCGCGGCTATGCTGGCTGTAAATGCCAGTGTGCCACTGATTGCCATGGAAGGCATCGAGGCCGTTACTATCAAAGCCGGCAAGGAAATGGTTCTTACCCCCGAAGAGCTGAGCAGCTGCCTCAATTTGCTGGACGGGGTGAAGCGGATCAGGAAGTACATGGCCGGGATGCAGACGATTGGTCCCAGGATTGCGGCCTATGCTTCATCTATGTACGAACTCAAGGATCTGGAAGAGGAAATTAAACGCTGTATCGTTAATAACCGGGTTGATGACCGGGCCAGCAGTGAACTGGCTCGGATCCGCAAACGGATACTGATTTTGCAGGATCGGATCAAGCAAAAACTGAATGAGATTTTGCGCTCCTCAGCCTACAAGGACATGCTGCAGGATTCTGTGGTCAGCAGCCGCGGCGGGCGATATGTTGTGCCGGTGCGGCGTCAGGATATCAAACATTTCCCCGGGCAGGTAATAGACATGTCGGCCACCGGTTCCACTGTTTTTATGGAACCAGCGGCTGTAAACCGGATGCAATCGGAATTGAATTTGCTGGAGATGGAGGAAAAGCAGGAAGTATACCGTATATTGGCTGACCTGTCCCGACTGGTGGAAGCGTACCGTCAGGAATTGTCCATTAATATCCAAGCCATGGTCAACTATGATTTTATCTTCGCCAAGGCCAAGTACAGCCGCAGTATGGACATGAGCCCGGTCACTTTGAACCGTTCCAACCGGATAACAATTCACCAGGGACGGCACCCGCTGCTGGGATCGAAGGCAGTTCCGCTTGATTTCAGTATCGGTGATAATTACCGCGCCCTGGTTATTACCGGCCCCAATACCGGGGGCAAGACCGTGACCTTAAAGACAGTTGGATTGTTGACCTTGATGGTGCAAAGCGGACTTCATGTGCCGGTTGATGAGGGCAGCGAATTTGCGGTTTTCACCGATATTTTGGCTGATATCGGTGACGGCCAGAGCATTGAGCAAGCATTGAGTACCTTTTCGTCGCACGTAAAGAATATTCAGATGATTATCAAAACCTGCGGACCTTCCATCCTGGTTATCATGGATGAACTGGGGGCCGGTACCGACCCGGCAGAGGGACGCGGCTTCGGCATTGCGGTGCTGGAGGAGGTATTTGCCCGCGGCGCAACCATAGTTGCCACCACCCATTTCGGTGAGATCAAAGAATATGCCCTTAACACGCCCGGTTTTGAAAACGGCTGTATGGCTTTTGATATCCAAACCCTGCGCCCCCTTTATAAGCTGCAGATCGGCAACTGGGGGGACAGCAACGCCTTCCTGATTGCTCTTCGTCTGGGTATAGACCGGCATATCATTGAACGGGCCCATGAGGTTACTTACGGAGAAAAAGTCAGCTACGATGGCGACTATGATACTTTTATAGAAGAAATTACAGACCCGGATGATTATCGCCAGCAAATTACCGAGCAGCGCCAGCAGGAAGAACATCATATACAAAAGGAGAAGCTGGAACGGAGCAAACGCTATGCCAAAGCGGACCTCAAGCGCGGGGACCGGGTCTATATAACTACCATGGACCGCACCGGTATAGTATGTGAAGAAGAGAATAGGCGGGGGGACCTGGTGGTTATGGTGATGGGTAAAAAATATGTCATCAACCACAAACGGCTGACCCTCCATATCGACCGGGAAGAATTATATCCCGAAAACTATGATATGGATATTCTTTTTGAAACCAAGGAGAACCGCAAAAAGCGTAAGATCATGAGCAAGCACCATATTGAAGGACTGGTAATTGAAACGGAGAAAGACAAAGATAAATGAGAAATGGAATTTGCAGCATTTGATATTTGATGGGCTGTTTGATGAGGGAGTTCAGTGCAAGGGCGGCTGCTTTAGCATTTTGGAGGGTGGCTACAATCACAAGGTTGTGGGCAAAAATGTACTGACTTTTATTGAAGGCTTGCAATACTAATTAATAAATCATGTTTAAACCGATATATTACGTATTCGGACAGCGCCGGCAGAGATATTCCTGCCGGCGTTTTATATTTTCCAGATAATGAATCCAGGATTAGTATTAACCCTATGGTTCGGGCCACATTTAAATAGTGTCTACATATAGATGAATCTGAGATATTCATTTTAAATATGTTTAACGCAATAAAAAGAACATATGTTTGTAAAAATTTAGTTTGATTGATATAATAGACATGGAAAATTCTTCTCGGCCAAAAGGACAAGTTGGTGTTGTTATCGAATAAAATGAAATTAGAGGGAGTGAAAAGATCTTGATTAAACAGCCTATGCTTAAATATTGTAATGATATTGCATTGACCCAATTTTATCCACGGCTGCGATATATGGGCTCCAAATACAAGGTCGTCCCTCATTTGGAGAGAATATTTTCCTCCTTGGATTTTGATACGGTTATTGATGCTTTCAGCGGAAGCGGAGTAGTTGGTTTCGCATTGAAAGAACTGGGCAAACAGGTGACTGCGAACGATTTTTTGAACTTCCCTGCTACCATTGCCAAAGCCACTATTGCGAATCCAGGCATACAGTTGACTGCGGATGATTTAGCTCTTTTGCTTTCACCCAACGAGGATGATCGGGCGTTTATTCAAACTACTTTTGAAGGGCTCTACTTTTCTCAGGAAGATCATAAATTTCTTGATGCAGTATGGTCTCATTTGCATCGTCTTCCAGATTACAAACGTGAATTGGCTATTGCGTCACTGTGTCTGGCAACTTCACGTAAACAGCCCCGAGGGGTATTTACGATCACTGATGTCCGGTACGATGATGGAAGAAAAAACATGCATATGTCATTAAAAGAAGGTTTCCTCAAAGCAGTTGCGGACTACAATGCGATTGTCTTTGATAATGGCCGGATAAATAGTTCTCAATGTGCGGATGTTTATGCAATTGATCCAAAACCTTTTGATCTTGTCTATTTAGATCCTCCATATGCACCGCCAAGGGATGATGCAGACTATATTAAACGATACCATTTTCTTGAGGGTCTCTCGATGTACTGGGATGGCCTTGAAATTATGACGAATACCAAGACCAAAAAACTGGTCAAGCGCTACACCCCATTCGCATACAAAAATACAATTCGCGATGCGCTTCGAAGACTATTTGACCATTTTCGCAATAGTATAATTGTACTATCCTATAGTTCCAATTCCGTTCCAGATAAAGACGAGATTTACAAGATTCTTAAGGAGACTAAGTCATCTGTTGAGATTGTGTCTGTTCCTCACCTATACTCTTTTGGCACACACTCCTCAGCTGAACGTAGACATGTTGAGGAATACATTTTTATTGCGAGGTAAGTATGGCTATTATTACATTCAATGAGTTCTTGGACTCTCTAAACAATTTTGGGGTACCGGTTCGTGAGGATCAAGATGCACAGCAGCAGATTAGGCAAATTTTTGATGCTATACCCCAAGGAACTACTTTTACACGAGATTCATTGGCAAGATTCTTTGAATCTCATCCTGAATCGGTACCAATCCTAGTTACCTGTGCAGGTTTGGGCCAGGAACAGTTAAAGAACCAGCTTACACTACATACGGGGACGGCTGGATGGAAGACTTTGGCTAAGACTAAAGCTGATTACTTAGTGCGAATCCTGGACGACCACTTCGATCTAGTAAATCAAACCAACATACAACTCAATAAAGATTGGACTTTGAGTGATGTAGTTCTTGAACGACACTTATGGTCACGTAAACAAGGAGCTAACTCCGTAGGTAAAGGCAGGACGGTTGAAGACGAAGTAGAAAAGATTGCTCAGGATCTAAGCCTGCCTTATCAAATGCGGACACGGTTTTCTGGTCTTGGAGGATACGACGCCCCCTGCGATATAGCCATTCCCGCCGGAGGGGCTGATGCTCGAATTGTAGTAGCTATGAAAGGGTTTAACAGCACAGGAAGTAAACTATCGGATGCCGTGAAAGAGATTCAAGATATGGCTAGAGTACGACTTCCACGTCAATTCGTTTTTGCTGTGATTGACGGGATTGGTTGGCTATCTCGCAAGGCTGACCTTAAACGCATATACGATTCTTGGGTTAACCAATCAATTGATGGTTTATACTCTCTAAATCATCTCGATAAGTTTCGTTGCGACCTTGAGGAAGCCGCTAAGAGGGTAAATTTATTGTAGCAGTAAGCAATTTATTATCATAATTAGCGTAGAACAACTATTAAATTGAACGCTGGCAGATTATTTTGCCGGCGTTTTGGGTTTTTATCGGAACATGTTGTGGTTATATAACTTAAATTTATAATTGTGGTACTATTGAAATGTCAGGTGCTATATATTTTTAATATGACGCACTCTAGCTATTGTTAAGCAAAGGGGGAGGTGAAATGATTGTTCTTTGAAGATGTTTACGTAGGTTATTCATTTAAAACCGGGACCAAACCGATTACCGGAACAGAAATCGATATTGTCGCGCAAATGTCAGGCATGGACCTGCCAGGTTTCTTGGATGACGAGGTGGCCAGGGGCTGGGGTTTTAAAGCCAGGGTGACCCCCGGAGCCTATCTCATTGCCTGCATGATGGGCCTGATGGCCAAGCAAGGTTTTCTGGCCGATGCGGTATGGACCACTGCGGACGGCATATCCTGGAAGAGCCCGGTGCATCCGGGGGATAAAGTCTACGCCGAGTCGGAAGTCATTGCGGTTCAAGCGATAAAACGCGGGGGCCTGGTGACTTATGCCTGGACCATTAAAAAGAATGATGATGTCGTAGTTGCCCAGGGTAAAAACACCTGAATGTTCCCCTTTAAGCCGTCTAGTTAGACGGAAACGTACCCCAATAAACATAATGTAGATGAGGCTTTCCCCTGGGGGTGGCCTCATTTTTTTCTAGAAAATGAAGGAAAAACAATAAGCATTCTGGAATAATATAGAAGTTGTTTATGGCCGGGAACGCAAACAAGGTTGGAGGGTTTGAAGATGAGAAATAAAAAGACGGTTGGTATTTTGGTGCTGGTGTTATTATTGCTGTCGCTGTGGCCGATTGGCGCTTCTGCAGGGGTATTGGAATATCCGCTCATGCCTGGGCCCGGAGGTATAGGCGGCAAGCTGAACTCTCTTTTTGGGGGGATCTCGGACAGCCTTGGCCAAACACCGGCTCAACCTGCTGCCCAGCCGACAGTTCAACCATCCTGCGTTCAGGCATGGCCAACTGCTTCCAGTGTGATTATAAATGGTACCAAGGTCCCCTTTGAAGCCTACACAATAGCCAACCGGACCTATTTCAAGCTGCGCGATATGGCCATGGCGATTAATGGAAGCGAAAAGCAGTTCGAAGTTACCTGGGATGGAACCAGGAATGCGATAAATTTGATAACCGCCAAAGCCTATACG
>CAZOZX010000102.1:5767-7707 GCA_964584415.1 uncultured Syntrophomonas sp. | reverse complement strand
ATAATGCGTTCATGCTCAGGAAAATGACCGTACAGGACTTGAACCAGTTGATGGAAATCGAAGTTGTATCGTTCAGTCTGCCCTGGTCCAGACAATCCTATGAGGCAGAACTACAGAATGCTTTTGCGGATTACCTGGTATGCGACTCGGAAGGAGAGTTAGCCGGCTATATTGGCATGTGGACGGTTATGGAGGAAGCCCATCTGACCAACGTGGCGGTGGCTCCCAAATTTCGCCGCCAGGGCATTGGGCGCACCCTGTTGCTATCCCAGGAAAAATTAGCCCGCAGTAAAGGCGCCAGCATGATGCTGCTGGAGGTGCGGCCGTCGAACCAGGCCGCGCTCGCTTTATATTCGAGCCTGGGTTACATACTCTCAGCTATCCGCAATAATTATTACAGCGATAATCAGGAAGATGCTCTGATCATGATCAAACACCTAAACCAGGATAATGATACAGCTGATGAGGAAAATCTGCAGATAGGGATATAAATAATGAAAGACATAATAATCCTTGGGGTGGAGACATCCTGTGATGAAACTGCCGCTGCTTTGGTGAAGAATGGGCGGCATATTCTGGCTAACATAGTAAATTCTCAGGTGCCGGTTCACCAGCAATTTGGGGGAGTGGTACCGGAGGTAGCCTCCCGCAAACATATCGAGAATATTGCCACAGTGGTTGAAAGCGCCTTCCAGCAGGCTGGGCTGACCCACCAGGACATCGATGCGGTCGCAGTTACTACCGCGCCTGGTTTGATTGGAGCCCTGCTGGTAGGTCTGTCCTTTGCCAAAGCTTTTGCCTATGGTCTGAATCGTCCCCTGATAGCGGTTAACCATCTTCAGGGGCATATTTACGCCAATTTCCTGGAACACCAAGGAATCACATTTCCGGCCATTTGTCTGGTTGTGTCCGGTGGTCACACCAGTCTTCTGCATATGCAGGGGCCCCGGGATTTCACCATGATAGGCTCTACCAAAGACGATGCAGCCGGTGAGGCATTCGATAAAGTAGCCCGCTTTTTGGGACTTGGTTACCCGGGAGGGCCGGCGGTGGAGAAGGCAGCTCACCAGGGCCAGGCGGGGATCTACCATTTACCCCGGGTATTTTTGGACCGTAATGAATATGAGTTCAGTTTCTCGGGACTAAAAACGGCGACTATGAATTTATGGAACAAGATTGCGCCCCGGGGCGGCAAGGCAGCCGACCTGGCTGCGGAATTCCAGGCGGCCCTGGTCGAGGTGCTGGTGGACAAAACCATTCATGCCGCCCAGCAGTATAAAGTGGAAACCATCCTGGTCGCCGGAGGAGTGGCAGCCAATGGTGCCCTCAGGGAGCAATTGGGGAAAGCTGCTGCCAGCCATAATTACCAGCTTTATTTTCCTTCCCTGGGGCTGTGCGCCGATAATGCGGCCATGATCGCCGGCCACGCTTATAATGATTTTATTAACGGCTCCTTTGCGCCATTAAATACTAATGCACAACCAAGCCTATTTTCCTTGTAATGAGGATTGTGGATAATGTGTATAACTCTGTTGATAATTATAAAATCGGGCTTCGCTAATGTTGATTATTTAGGCCTGGAACACGAATGTCGAAATATAGTATGAGTGAGACTTGTGGATAAAGTGAGATAAGGGGTTGATGGCTATATATCCGGTTCTCTTAGACATGGGGCGGGTGAAAGTATACTCCTGGGGATTCATGATGGCGCTAGGTGTTTTGGCTGCCACCATTGGCATCTATAAAAGATTTAAACAAGAGGGTTATGATCCGGACCATGCCCTGGACCTGGTCATCCTGCTGGTGGTCACCGGTCTGCTCGGTTCGCGCCTGGCTTATATCGCCATGTTCGAATGGAAGGAATTCCTGGCCAGCCCCGGTATATTTTTTAGCCTGAGTAATGGCGGATTTCAGGGACTGGTCTGGTACGGCGGATTTAC
>CAZOZX010000102.1:2283-5667 GCA_964584415.1 uncultured Syntrophomonas sp. | reverse complement strand
CGCCGCCGTTTCGATGGGCAAATATTAGTCTACTACCTGCTGGGATACTCTGTTTATAGGTTTGTTATCGAATTTTTCCGGGAAAACTGGGTGTTTTACGGCTCCCTGTCAATTGCCCAGGTTTATTCTTTAATTATTTTCGCGTTAGGGCTGGGGCTTTATTGGTGGCGCCGGTCTGCCGGGCGGAGGTCATAAAGCAGTGTTAAATGATCATGAACACCGGCAGCTGATGAGGCGGGAGATGGGTGAAAAAAGAGGGCTGCTTACCGCTGGCCAGGTGCAGGATCACAGCCGGGCTATTGCTGCCCGTTTGCAGGACCTGCACCCGTTCGTCCAGGCCACCGCAATTATGGGTTTTGCCGGGATCGGCAATGAAGTAGATCTTACCGCAGCCCTGCAAAAATGGGCAGAAAGCCGGACAGTTTTGCTGCCCCGGGTAGAAAAGAATGGCCAACTGGCAGCGGTTAAGTTCGAGGGCTGGGAACAAACCCGCAGTGGCGTATTTGGCATCCGGGAACCAGGGGGATCACCTGTCAATCCGTCAACTATAGATATGGTAATCGTCCCCGGCCTGGTTTTTGATGGTAAGGGCTATCGTCTTGGTTATGGCAAGGGTTATTACGATCGCTTCCTGAAGCTTTTGCCGGCCCGGACCTTTGTCTGCGGGGTATGTTACGATTTTCAGGTGGTGGACACGGTATGGCCGCACGAGAGCGATGTGCCCATGCATTGGATAGTAACTGAAAAATCGGAACTAGCAATAAACTGGGATTTCTTTTGATCCAATTGTAAGATCCTGAACAAATGTGGATAATATTGTCCATCATTGCTAGTCCACCACGCATATTGTATAATGAGGGCACAATTGAACAGGCTCCGATTCAGTCCGCCTAAAGCCTTAGACCATGGCGGCTGAACGATAGGGTGGAAAGGGAAACGTTTCCGCCTCCATTTGGGAAAGGAGTATAGAAAAACCATAAAAGAGTCATTATGCGTTCTTCTGGAGACGCATATTTTTTTGGGAGGGAATAGCCATGAGTAAGGATTTAATGGACAAGCTCAAAGAACTGGCACCGGACGGAAGTATCAGCTGCAGCGAAGCTCGCAAGCTGGCGGAGAAGTTAGGGGTTAATCCCATCGAAATCGGTAAGGTTTGTAATGAGGCTAAAATCAAGATATACGCATGTGAGTTGGGATGTTTTTCATTTAAGAAGTAGGTAAGCCCGTACCGTCAAAACTGGGCAAAGCTCGGAGGAATAGAGATATGGTTGATAGTCATGGACGCAGCATAAATTATTTACGGATATCCATTACTGACCGCTGCAATCTGCGCTGCCGTTACTGCATGCCCTATACCGGGGTTGAAAAACTCGGGCATTTCAGCATCCTGACCCTGGAAGAAATTGCTCGTTTGGTAAGAATAGCG
This sequence comes from uncultured Syntrophomonas sp., assembly GCA_964584415.1. GTDB lineage: Bacteria > Bacillota > Syntrophomonadia > Syntrophomonadales > Syntrophomonadaceae > PHAA01. The sequence goes on along the minus strand of CAZOZX010000102.1, from coordinate 4,241 downwards.
GCTCAGGTGGGCATACGCAAGGTGAGACTGACCGGAGGCGAACCGCTGGTACGCAGAAACGTCAGCCAATTGGTTAGTTATATACGGGAGATTCCCGAAATCGATGATATATCGATAACGACTAATGGGACGTTATTTACCTTTATGGCCGAGAAATTAAAGGCTGCCGGCCTGGACAGGGTCAACTTCAGCCTGGATACCATGGTCCCGGAGAAATATGAATATATCACCCGCGGGGGACATTTAGGAAGGGTAATGGAGGGGATAGATAAGGCCTTAAGTATGGGCCTTAATCCGGTTAAGATCAACACGGTATTGATCAGGGGCTTTAATGATAACGAAATTGATGCTTTTGCCGACCTCGCCTATAACCGGCCGCTCCATGTACGTTTTATAGAGTTTATGCCGATTGGGGATCTGCAGTTCTGGAATAGCGACAATATAATTACCAGCCGGGAAACTAAAAATATAATTGCCCGTCGTTATAAACTGGTCGACGCAAAAAAGATCAAAGGCGCTGGCCCGGCTCGCTATCACAATCTGGAAGGCGGCCAGGGATCGATAGGTTTCATCAGCCCGATGAGCAACCACTTCTGCGCGGAATGCAACCGAATTCGTATGACCGCCGAGGGCAAGCTCCGGGGCTGTCTTTATGACAAAACCGAAACCGATCTGCGCCAGGCCATGATGAATGGAGCCAGCGACGATGAACTGCGCCAGATGTTTTTAGAGACCATAAATGCCAAGCCCGACAAGCATAATATGAACAATGGCTGGGGGCCGGAGAACCGCCGCAAAATGTACCAGATAGGAGGGTAAGAGATGAGCTTGACCCATATCAATGAACAGGGTTATGCCCGGATGGTAGATGTCAGCACCAAAGATGAGTCCAACCGGGTAGCACGAGCCCAGGCCGAGGTGCATATGCAGCCGGAAACCCTCAGAACCATACGCGCCGGAGAAATTAAAAAGGGAGATGTACTGGCGGTTGCCCAGGTTGCAGGGATAATGGGTGCCAAACAGACCGCTGATCTCATACCGATGTGCCATCCCTTGATGCTGACCGGGGTGGATATAAATTTTGAATTCGATGACGAACGATCGGTCTTATCCATTTATTCGGTAGTAAAGACTACCGGGAAAACCGGGGTGGAGATGGAGGCCATAACCGCGGTCACCGTCGCCGCGCTTACTATCTATGATATGTGCAAAGCCATCGACCGGTGGATGGAGATAACCGCAATCCAGCTGCTGGAGAAAGAAGGCGGCAAAAGCGGTCATGTACTTCGAGAGAGCAACCAGCAGGTAATCACGGAGGACTAATTAACACAGGTTATACGGTGGAGGTATTAACATAATGTACAGAGCAGGGATACTGATAATGAGCGATAAAGGTTCCCGGGGAGAGAGGGAAGACCTCAGCGGGCAGCAAATCCAGGATATGCTGGCCGGCGCTGACTTTAATTTTGAATATTACGAGATCATTCCTGATGAACAGGATATCATCAAAGAGAAGCTGATTCACGCCTGCGATCAACACAAGCTGGATGTCATATTTACCTCGGGGGGCACCGGCTTTTCCAAACGGGATGTAACCCCGGAAGCCACCGTAGCAGTAATCGACCGGCTGACCCCGGGGATTTCCGAAGCCATGCGTTATTATGGGATGCAGAAGACCCCGAAAGCAATGCTGTCCCGGGCGGCAGCCGGGATAAGGGGCAATACCCTGATAATCAACCTGCCTGGCAGTGTCAAGGGAGTAAGAGAATCCCTTGAGGCTATACTGCCGGCATTGGAACATGGGTTGGATATTTTAATCGGCTCCAGCACCGAATGCGGGCAGGGCTAGTCTCATAAGCGAATATCTTTGTTGCTGCAAACGTCCGCTCAATCGCGTATTTCAGATACGTCTCAATCGCGGACGTTTTTGCGCCTCGATATTCGCTTATGATCCGTCG
>CAZOZX010000102.1:0-2183 GCA_964584415.1 uncultured Syntrophomonas sp. | reverse complement strand
TGTATCAATTTCAAAAAAGCAAGTTAGATGAAGGTATAAAAGGAAAAATGCAGGAGAATAATATTAAACGATGATATTGGGCAAATTTGGCCTGATTTATGATTTGTGTAGCAGGCCATAGTTGCCTAATATATTAAATGTATATTAGCACTCGCAATAACTGAGTGCTAACAACAAATAATAAAGGAGGCAAACCCTGTGAACATTAAACCATTAGGCGATCGTGTGGTTGTAAAAGTATCCGAAGTTGAAGAACAAAAAACCAAGAGCGGCTTGTTTGTGCCTGACACAGCAAAAGAAAAACCCCAGGAAGCCGAAGTATTAGCGGTAGGTCCCGGTCCTCTGAATGACAAAGGTGAAAGAGTTCCCATGGACATTGCTGTAGGAGACAAGATTATCTTTTCTAAATATGGCGGAATGGAAATCAAACTGGGCGGAGAAACCTTTTTGATCCTCTCAGAGAGAGATATCCTGGGTAAATTAATCTAACAAATTATTGAAGGAGGCTACATAGATGTTTTCCAAAGAAATTAAATTTGGTGAAGAGGCGAGAAGATCACTGGAAAAGGGTGTTGACAGCCTGGCCAATACTGTAAAAGTTACTCTTGGCCCCAAGGGCCGCAACGTAGTCCTGGATCGTAAATTCGGTTCCCCCACCATCACCAACGACGGTGTGACTATAGCTCGTGACATTGACCTGGAAGATCCCTGGGAAAACCTGGGCTGCCAGCTGGTCAAGGAAGTTGCTATCAAGACTAACGATATTGCCGGTGATGGAACTACCACCGCTACCGTTTTAGCCCAGGCCATGATCAAGGAAGGTCTGAAGAACGTAGCTGCCGGTGCTAATCCCATGATTATGAGAAGAGGAATCGAGAAAGCCGTCAAGGCTGCTACCGAAGCTATTGAATCCATCAGCAAGCCGGTAGAATCCCGCGAAGCTATCGCTCAGGTAGCTGCTATCAGCGCCAGTGATCCCGAAATCGGCAACCTTATTGCCGATGCCATGGAAAAAGTAGGCCGGGATGGCGTTATCACGGTTGAAGAATCCAATTCCATGGGTACCTCCCTCGAGGTAGTAGAAGGAATGAATTTCGACCGCGGCTACATTTCTCACTACATGGTTACCGACGCCGAAAAGATGGAAGCCAAACTGGAAAATCCTTATATACTGATAACCGATAAGAAGATATCAGCAATTACCGAAGTGCTGCCCGTTTTGGAGAAGGTAGTTCAAACCGGTAAACCTATGCTGCTGATCGCTGAAGATATCGAGGGTGAAGCCCTGGCTACCCTGGTAGTCAACAAACTCAGGGGCACCTTCACCTGCGTAGCCGTCAAAGCCCCCGCATTTGGCGAAAGAAGAAAAGCCATGCTGGAAGACATCGCTATCCTCACTAATGGACAGGTTGTTACCGAGGATATGGGCGTCAAGATGGAAAGCGTTACCCTCGACATGCTGGGCCGGGCCAACAATGTTGTGGTCAAGAAGGATGAAACCATCATCGTTGATGGTGATGGCACCGAAGAAGCTGTAAAAGCCCGCATTGGCAACATCAAGGCTCAACTGGACGCCAGTGATTCCGAATATGACCGTGAGAAGCTGCAGGAACGGATGGCTAAGCTGTCCGGCGGCGTAGCCATCATCAAGGTTGGTGCCGCTACCGAAACCGAACTGAAAGAAAAGAAGCACCGTATTGAAGACGCCCTGGCTGCAACCAAGGCTGCCGTAGAAGAAGGCATCGTATCCGGCGGTGGTGTGGCCCTGATCAGTGCGATACCTGCGGTTGCCGGTGTAAATGCTACTGGAGATGAACTGACCGGTGTAAACCTGGTTGTGAAAGCTCTGGAAGAGCCCCTGCGCCAGATTGCCAACAATGCCGGTATTGAAGGCTCAGTTGTAGTAGAAAAGGTTAAAGAAGCCCAGGCTGCTCAGCCGGGAATGGGCTTCAACGCTCTGACCAATGTATATGAAGATATGATCAAAGCCGGCATCATCGATCCGGCCAAGGTTACCCGTTCTGCAGTACAGAATGCTGCCAGTATTTCAGCCATGCTGTTAACCACGGAAGCCATTGTCTCCGAGAAACCAGGCGAAGACAAAGGTATGCCCGGTGGCGGCGGCGGAATGGGCGGCATGGGAGGCGGCATGGGCATGATGTAATCAGCCCAGCTGCTCCGTT
>CAZOZX010000101.1:0-7804 GCA_964584415.1 uncultured Syntrophomonas sp. | reverse complement strand
TATATGCAGGTGGACCGGGTGTGTCAATGATTGTGAAAGTTAGAATTTTCATTAACTCTGACAAGCTGCCGGAGGCATTTGCCTGCCCTTGTTTATCTCACGTCGTGCGGGTCGGGCTCGTATTTCCATCCAAAATCTTCGTTATAAACCATCATCCTGGACATACCGCCGTCAACGATTATATCCTGGCCGGTTATAAAACTGCTGTCCTCACTGCACAAGAACATAGCCATGCGGGCAACGTCCGTGGGGCGGCCCAGCCTTTTCACCGGATGCTGTTCCCGGTCCTCAAAGCCCCACTCGGAACCGGTTTTATCGATCCACCCGGGAGATATGCTGTTTACCCGCACCTTCCCAGCCAGACTTATAGCCAGGGAATGAGTCAAAGATGATATAGCTCCTTTGGCGGAGCTGTAACTCTCCGTATCCGGTTGGGACATGATGGCCCGGGTGGATGAGATATTGACAATTGCAGCACATTTTGTAAAGTAGGGCAGGAAAAGCTTGGTCAGCATGTAAGGTGCGGCCACTCCCACCCGCAGAACATACATGAATTCACTGTAATTACAGTCGGACAGAATACCCCAGAGACTTACCGCGGCATTGTTGATGAGGAAGTCTATCTTTCCGTATTTATCTATTACCTGTTGGGCAAATTCCTCTAAAACCTTCTCGTGAGCAATGTCGCCGCGGAAGTAAAGATCACAGTACACCGGGCCCGGGGCGATATCGATCACCGCTACCTGCGCTCCCGCCCGGGTAAACTCCTCCATGATACACTTGCCGATTCCAAAGGCTCCCCCGGTAACAACTACTACTTTGTCCTTGAAATTGAAAGTGAGGTTTCCCTTCTGTCCCCTATTTGCTCGTTTCATAACCCCTAAAAAATCCCCCAGTTCTGTTTCTTCTATCTCCAAGTACTCTTTATACCGGCATCCAATTCTATGTATGCCAGAAATAATTGGGAAGGAAAACGATATTTTTTATCCCAGCCTATTTACTAACTTACTTCTCCATTTACGAGCAGATTCCTGCCGGATAATGTCGGCGATCAAATGAGGTCGGGCACTCACAAGATAGTATGGTTTCTCTATTTAGTGGTTTTGTTTAAATGGGGACTAAGGTAGGAGCCAAAGAAAACTTTCTTGGCCGGGAAAATGATGCAGAGTAGGGACGGGACTTATTTCTGATGCCTGGCCTGTCGGTTCTTTTCGATCTCCTCAGCCAGTTCGTTCAGATAAGCCCAGCGCTCCAGCATGTATTCATGGCGCTGTTCAAGTTCCTGCCGGGCAGCCGACAATTCCTGCAGCCGCTGGTAATCGCTGGCCGCACCCTCAATTTGTTGGTCCATGGCTTTCAGATCATCTTCGATGGTTTCGATCAGGTCGTCTATCTGTTCAAATTCCTTCTGTTCCTTGAATGAGAGCTTTGGTGGAGGGGGGCTGACCTGGCGATGAATAACCGGCCTTTCCGTCCCGGGACCTCCCTCTTTAGAGATCCCAGCAGGGGAAACATCAGCTATGGTGGCGGCGTATTCGGAATAGGAGCCGGGGTACTCCTCTATCTGCCCCCTGCCAGTAATAGCCAGGATCTTGCCGCAAATACGGTCGAGGAAATAACGGTCATGAGAGACGGTTACTACCGCCCCCGGAAAGTCATCCAGGTAGTCCTCCAGGATCTCCAGGGTATCGATATCCAGGTCATTGCCGGGCTCATCCAGCAGGAGCACGTTCGGCGCGGTCATCAGTACCCGAAGCAGGTGAAGCCTTCTCTTCTCCCCGCCCGACAGCTTCTGCAGCTTGTTCCACTGGGCAGCTGGGGGAAACAAAAAGGTCTCCAGCATCTGGGCAGCGCTCAGCAGGCGCTTGCCAGCAGACAAATATTCGCCTGCCTCGCGGATATAATCTATAACCCTCATCTCCTCGGGCAAACCCAGACTTTCCTGGGGGAAGTACCCGATCTTGACGGTGCTGCCGATTTCCACTTTACCGGAATCTGGAGCCAGTTCCCCGCTCATTATCTGCAACAGGGTCGACTTGCCGATGCCATTGGGACCGACAATCCCCAGTCGCTCATCCCGGGCAAAAATATAAGAGAAATCCTGGATCAGCGCTTCCCCGCCAATACTGTAGTTAATGCCCTCCATCTCGATAATCTTTTTGCCCAGTCGGCTAGCGCTGGAGGATATCTCTATCTCGCGGGCTGTTCTGGCGCTGGCCAGTTCATCCTGCAGTTTTTCAAAACGCTGGATACGGGCCTTCTGTTTGGTGCTGCGGGCCCGGGCTCCCCGGCGTATCCAAGCAAGTTCCTTGCGCAACAGCGACTGTTTCTTGCTGATAGTGGCGGCCTGGCTCTCCTGGCGTTCCAGCTTTCGTTCCAGGTAGGCGCTCCAGTTGCCGGGATAACTGTATAGCTGGGCATTTTCTATCTCAATGATGCGGTTAGTGACCCGTTCCAGGAAGTAACGGTCATGGGTGACCATCAAGAGGGTACCGGTGAATTTACGCAGGTACTTTTCCAGCCAATCGACAGCCTGGTTATCCAAATGGTTGGTGGGTTCATCCAGGACCAGCAAATCGGCTGGGCTAAGCAGCGCAGCGGCTAACGCCACCCTTTTACGCTGCCCCCCGGAAAGCCGGCTCATGGGAGCGTCAAAATCGCCGATTCCCAAACGGGTAAGGATGCTCCGGGCCTCGCTCTCCATGGTCCAAGTGTCTGATTCATCCTTATCATCAATTTGATTTAATGCTGAGGATATTACTGTGCTTTCGGAATCAAAGCGGGGATTTTGCGGCAGGAAGCTTATTTGCAGGTCCTTGTTACGGGTAATCGAACCCAGATCGGTTTCTTCCCAGCCAACCAATAATTTCAGCAAACTGGACTTGCCCGAGCCGTTGATGCCCAGCAGCCCGATCTTCTCGCCCTTTTCTATACCCAGGCTCACATTATCCAGGATCAGCTTGTCCCCGTAGGTCTTACTGACATTTTCCATAACCAGGAGATTCATGATTTTTCCATAATCCTTTGCGGCGTAATATCCACTATTATAGCCCTTTTCCGCCACAGTTAGGAAATCAAACCATCACAAAAAGGAAAAAACCAACACCGTCCCTGGTTTCTAACCAGGCTGATGTTGGTGTACAGATCCTGGATTAAAGTTAGAATCCGCTGCTGAGCTGAATGCTGCGTCTCCAGGGTGAGAACAGATGCTGCAAGATCATGTGCTGCTGCAGTTTGGTCACATTCTCGAATTTAACCCCGACCCGGTAAGCCTTTTCCAGCGGTTCGTTGCGGATTACAACCCCCAAAACCGTGGTATTAATACTTATGTTTTCGGTTTCCAAGGGGATATCAAATACCAGGTGGCTGTTTACTGGTACTTCCACCGGGTACAAAAAACTCAGCCCCGATCCGCTAAGGTCATGCAGGGTTATCACTGAGGATGGGTGAACACTTTCCCAATCACCTACTTCCTCCGGCTCGATTCTCTGCCATTTCACCAGCATAGCAGTCTTGACCCGGAAGAAACTGCGGCGGTCAGATAATGTCAGTACGGGTGGTTTATCCAATTCCCAGCACATGCTATCCTTGAACAATTTCTCGCTGATTACTTCAGATTCAAAAGTATAGTGGGCATCATAACACCCTACCCAAACCTCGACCTTTTCACCCACCGGAGCGTTGATTTCATAATCCACTACCGGCGCCTTGATCAGGAAGGTTTCATCCTTATTAAGATAGACCTGGGTAGGCAGGACAGTGTTCTTATTTTCATCTCTTATCAAGATCTCGATTTTTCTCCCGCTCTGCAGAACCTCTTCCAGCTTCATCGGATACTCCCCGCTTTCAAGATATAACTAATCCATATACCCATAAATACGTATGTAATATGACGTAAATAAGTACCGGTAGGAATTTTGCCAAATTAAATCGAATTACGGGGACAGAAATCCAAATCCCGGGGATCAAAATCCCGCGATGGTTAAGATAAATTAATATAAGGATGCTCAGAGCTCCTCTACCGTCTGCACCAGGCTGAAAAAAGCGGCGCGCAGGTTTTCTTGCTTCAGATCCCAAACTGTTCGCCCCTCCAGGGGCAAATCATGGATTCTCTCTCAGGTGGGAATCGGGTCGGCCAGCTTTTCATAGCCGAAATGATCGCCTAGGGCCATCAGCTGCTGGCTGTTATGGTCCCATTCCTTGGTCTCGATCCGATTGGGAATGATGAGGTTGATGCCATCTTGGATTCCCCAGGCCTGCCACCGACCCTGCAGTTCTTGTATTTCCTGCACCTCATTCCCGCCCTGAAGATCAGTGCACACCAAAATCTTGGCATCACTTAAAGCCGATTGACGGCAGCCTGAATCCGAGGTGGGATTGAGGAGCAGGTAACCGTAGCCCATCGCTTCAAGATGGCCCCGAATTAAATCTATAGGGGGATTATCATCCTCCCCTGCTGCCAGGGTTAAAATCTCTATGCCCAAGCGGGAGGTGCCAATATGAGCCTTTAAGTTATCGATGCCGGTACCGGATAGAGAAGCAACCCCAACATCAGGATCAATCCCCGCCCAACCATACAGTCTCTCGCCGGGCCCTAACTGTCCTATTATTACCCGTTTGCCCTGTCGGACCAAACCGCTGGCCAGGTTGACCAGTACCGTTATTTGCCCGGAACCGGAATGGGTTGAGGTAAGCACCAAAACCTGCATAAGATTCACTCTCCTTCCAACGGTTAAATGGAGGATTGGACCAGACAGGGAGAAATCGCCGGCAATACCCTGCTTTCTCCTATGAGTTTAGCCGCCAACATCTACTGGATATCTTATTCATACCATAATCCTTACCCGAAGGCCAGGATTCATCCTCGCCGGAATACGGACCGCATAAGTTAATTGTTGAAGATTCGTATCCCAGGGAATAATATAATATTCAGTCCAGGGGAGGTTATGCTGTGCTTAATTTTGTTTCCACAGGAAGCGCTTTTAATGTTGACCTGGGTAACAACAGCGCTTATCTGAAATCAGGAAATACCCTGATTTTATTTGACTGCGGCAGTACCATATTCAACTCGCTAGTCAAAAAAGGATTGCTGGGCAATGTTCAAACCATATTTATTGTGGTCACCCACACCCATCCCGACCATGTGGGTAGCCTGGGTGATCTGATCCTATATAACCGCCATTTTGTATTCGCCCGAATCGAGATTATTTATAAACGCCCGGAGATAATCGAAACCATATTGACCGCCATGGGTGTTAAACCAGATTATTATCAATTCCAGAGCCCGGTATCAGACAATCAATACTCGATTATCAACCAAGATTTCGGTTTGAACTTGACGGCGTACGAGGTTAAACATTCGCCCAGTGTGTTTTCCTATGGTTATGTGGTTAAGAACAAGGACGGCTCGGATTGTTTCTACTACAGCGGGGATGCCAGCGAAATACCCGGGGCGGTTATGCAGGCCTTCCAACAAGGCACTATCGATTTTATCTACCAGGATATATCCAGTTTTGATGTCGAGAATAATCCTCATCTTTCTTTCAACCAGTTGGTTCAATTAATACCAATCGAGCTGCGCAGCCGGATCTACTGTATGCACTTGGACGGCAATTTTGACCCGGCCATGGCTGAACAACTGGGCTTTAAAGTAGCTATGGTCTAGGCAGACCATTATACACCAAGATTAGTCCGTTACTGCTTCCCGGTTAAAACTCCGCCAGGTCATATAAAAAATCGGTATGGCGGCCAATTGTACAGCAACAGAGAACACCACCAGCCAATTGGGGGCTATATCGTACAGCGCTCCCATCAGCCAGCTCCCCAAAAACCAAAAGATACCGAAAGCGGTCTGGAAAACACCAAATCCTGACGCTTTGCTTTCCTTGGGAACGATGACGCTTACTACCGATTTTAATATCGTCTCCTGCGCCCCCATACCTATTCCCCACATGATAATACCTATAATAACAGCATAGAGGGCGTTAAAGCTGAAAACAAATACCGCAAACAACGCCGAAATGGCAGTCGAAACCATTAAGACCCGCATCCCCCATTTATCGAACCACCAGCCGAAAAATAACGCTGCAAAGGCGTCGGCCAGCATCGCCCCCGCATACAGCAAGGGCAGGGTGTCCGATGGCACCAGCTGCTGTCGGAAGACATGCATGGTAATCAGGGGGAAATCGGCAAAGCCCAGAGCCAGCAAACAAATCCCGACTAAATAGATAATGAAGGATTGCCGGAAATGTTTTTGGCTGGGCGGGGTTTCACAAACATCGAAAGTCTCCGGCGCCGGGTACTGGTTACGGGCAATCAGCAGGGTGATCATGGTCAGAACCGCGGGAATACCCAGAATGGCAAAACACAAAGCATAGGTGGAAAAGGTGTCCTCACCTTTGTGTAAATAAAGGGTAACGAAAAGAATAACCGGGCCAATAAACGCCCCCAGCTGGTCGAGGAATTCCTGGATAGCGAAACTCTTGCCATGACCCACCTGGGCGGCTGCAAAGGAAACCAGGGTGTTCTTGGCCGGGTGACGAATGGCTTTGCCCATGCGCTCCAGGATGATCAGGGCGGTGGCATAGATCCAGCCGTTTTCGGGGATCAGCGCCAGGGCCGGGATAGCGCCCATATTGAAAATATAGCCGATGATCGTCATAGTCCAGTAATTCTTCTTGCGGTCAGCGATGAAACCGGCTACCAATCGGAATGAATAACCCACAAATTCACCAAACCCGCTGGCAAAGCCAATTGTGGCCGCAGATGCGCCGGCCAGGGAGAGATAAACTCCATAAATGCTTTTGGCCCCCTCGTGGGTCATGTCGGAGAACATACTGACAATTCCCATCAGGACAATGAAGGCCAGCGCTGGTTTCATTTTGGGATTGAGCCGCTTCCCTCCGGGCTGATTCAATCTAGCATGATTTTCGTCCATGATCCGTCTCACCACCTGGGCAGGCAAAATTGGGTATTACTAAAAGAATTTTAGCACAGTTGAAGCACGATATTCATTCTGCCTCAATACGCCATGGTGTTGTGTTCACTCCTAACCCTTATCATAATTGGGCCTTCCAGATGACATTTGTTCATGCACCATTAGCTTCATTCCTCCGTATTATGTTCAGTAAACGGGCGCCAAGTATAGACCGTGAGAAGATAAATCTATTAAGTAAGGAGAGATTACCTTGTCAATACGCAAGAAAGGGATCATTAAGAAAGTCATGACTAAGCAAGAAGCAGTTGGGAAAGAGATCAGTATCCCCAACCCCCTGGCTAAATCATTTGAGGGTAAATATTTTGTGGGCTATGCCGAGGATCTTTTTCTCGGTCAGGGAACCAGTGCCTGGGCAGGTTTGTACAACCCAATCGATTCAGGAGTCTATATGTTCGTTAATGTCTGGACTATTACCGAATTATTGGGTGCTTCGCCGATCAGAGTCCAGATTTGGTTTAATGCCCAAATGCCAGGGGAGCCCTCGGCAGACACGCTGGTTGCGTCCGCTAACCAAGCCTTAAGCCCCCTTCCCCAACCCCAGGTAAAACTGCTAAAGGCCAGCAATGTGGCAGGCGAACCGATAGGCGGTGTAAAGGCATTTGTCAGGCGAACCGAGGCCGGTACCACCCAGGTTTTTGAGGAAGACGGTAAATATATCTTTGCTCCGGGCGGAAATCTCAGTGTTTTTGTATCCAACCCTGAGACACCCGAGGAGACCGCCTCAGTTAGGCTGGCCTTTGGCTGGTGGGAAGAAAAGAGCTATACCCTGTAAAAAATTAATCAGATTTTAAAGTAATCGCGATGTGC
>CAZOZX010000100.1:0-7844 GCA_964584415.1 uncultured Syntrophomonas sp. | reverse complement strand
TTAAAAGCCTCATCTTGCCTGCCTTTCATAATCTATATGTTTAAACAATCAGACTACCCCTTATTATATAATTTATATACGCTTCCATCTTAAAATTATTATACTGCCTGCCAAATTTTTCTTAATACCCAACAAACCTTGAATGCAAATGCCTCCTGGTTTGATTCCCAGGATTATCACAAAATTGCAGTTTATTACGACATGAATATGTTTTACAATTAGATAAATGTGTCTGCTTATGTCAATTTTTGAAGGAATTGTTCCTGGTACGATTATTAGGTTTCTATAGATCGGGGAACGACCAAATTTTTGAGGAGGCTCGCTTTAATGGCTAAGAAAAACCCTGACAGTCAAGTAATAGTAGTTACTTCCGGCAAAGGCGGGGTTGGTAAGACCACTGCCGTAGCCAACATCAGTACCGGTCTGGCAAAACAGGGCTACAGCGTGGTGGTTATGGATCTGGATATAGGCCTAAAGAAATTGGATTTGATTCTTGGTTTGGAAAACAGAGTAATTTACGATATTGTACAGGTCGTCGAAGGCGAATGTACTTTGAAACAGGCTCTGGTGAAGGACAAGCGTTTCCCCGAGCTCCACATGCTGCCGGCTGCCCAGACTCGCAATAAAGATGATATCACCGCCGAACAGGTAGTGGAAGTATGCAAGGAACTTCGGCCCGATTTCGATTTTGTCATCATCGACTGCCCGGCTGGCATCGAACAGGGCTTTCGTAATGCTATAGCGGCAGCTGATAAGGCCATTGTAGTTACTAATCCCGAGGTTTCAGCGGTCCGGGATGCTGATCGTATAATCGGCATGCTGGAATCAGCCGAGTTCCGGGATATTAAACTATTGGTCAATCGCATCCGGCCCGATATGGTGCGCCGGGGTGATATGCTTAGCATCGAGGACCTTATTGAACATTTGTGTATAGAATTGCTGGGCGTAGTTCCCGAAGACAGCGGGGTCGTGATTTCTACTAACCGGGGCGAACCGATAATCCTTAATGAGCGTTCATCGGCTGCCCAGGCATTTAATAATATCGTTCAGCGCATACTTGGTAATGAGGTCGCTTTTATGACCCTGCAGGAAGAGAGTTTTTGGGGCAAATTGAAACGGAACTTTGGGTTCGGTAAATAGGAGGGGAGAAAAAATAATATGATGGATTTTCTGAAAAAAATTTTTTCCCAGGGTACACCCTCCAGCCGCTCCAGGGCTAATGACCGGCTGCGGGTAGTATTGACTCATGACCGGGTAGGGTCATCGGCTCAGTTAATGGAAACCCTGCAAAGAGAGATAATTGCTTTGATCGCCAAACATATGGAAATCGATGGTACGCCGGACGTTCGCATAACATCGGAAGGACGTCATTCAGCCCTGGATATCAGCATCCCCTTAAAAGGAAGGTAGAACATCTTGGCCAAGGTAGACATCAAAGGTGTAAACGAGAACCTGGTTTTTGTCTTTTCGCAAGGTACTGGTGATGAACTGGTAGCTATACTAAAAAGCAAATTTGAGGCGACACCCCAAATTTTTTATGGTTCTCCGGTATTATTTCAAGGCGACGGTTTAACGGCTTTGACCCAGGAAGAAATTGCCGCCTTGCAGCGTTTATGCCTTGATTATGGAATGATCATGCATAATGTCCATACCCCGGTGCGCCGCACCAAAACTGTCGGGGAGGATGTGTTCATATATCGCAACCTTCGCAGTGGCCAGAAACTGCATAGTGAAGGTTCTATGATTATATGGGGAAATGTCCACGAAAGCTCAGAAATTACGGCAGCCCGGGATATAATTGTCCTGGGCCGGTTGGAGGGAATAGCTCATGCCGGTTGTTATGGGGATATAAGCCGGACTATTTTTGCACTCAACCTATCCCCCAAACAGATTCGTATCGGTGATAAAATTTCGATTGTGCCCGCCGGCAATTCCAAACAGCTGCAGCCTGAGGTTGCCTACGTCGAAGACAACGCTATTTGTATTAGAGACTACCGGCCGCGTTAGGCGGCCGAACCGGCGGTCGGAGTCGTTACTTTCGAATAAATGACCAGATAAAGATCAGCAGCGCAACCAAAGATACCCCAAACCCGATCACACCCACCATGGAATGACTCACCATCGTCTCAGTATCGGCGGTCTGAATAATCAATGCCGAACTGACTAATCCCCCGGCTATGATTAAGCTGGCACTCAACTGGTTCACTATTTTAATCATGCTTTTACGGGCATTTTCACTGAAGCTGATCTGCATCCCCATAGTAAGCCTGCCCTGGTCGGTGTTTTGCACAAAGCGATTTAAATTAGCCGGCAGACTCGTCAACGGCCGTACTTTGGTATAGTATTTGTGCCGCAAAAATTTCTCTACGTTATAGGGTTTCAGGCGGTCCTTTACAATCTGTTTAGCCAGGGGCCCTGCACTTTCAGCGAAGTTAAAGGCGGGATCGAATTTAGCGCCTACTCCTTCCACCGTTATCAGCGCTTTCATCAATGAGGTAAAATAAGCTGGTATCTTCAGGTTGTAACGATAAGCCAGATCAAGAAAATCCTTGCGCATCCTATCCATGTCGACATTCCCTATCTTGACCGCGCCCACCATCTCCATCAGATCGGACAGATCTTCATAGAAGCCGCCCATTTCAATGTTGTCGTTTACGATCCCCATCTCCTGCAGGGTGGCTACCGCCCGGTCGATTTCCTGGTTGCTGAAGCTTATCAGTAATTCGCCGATGCTCTGCAGACGCAGGTCGCTCAGTGCACTAACCTGGCCAAAATCTATAAAGGCGATGTGGTCCTCATCGATTATCAACATGTTGCCCGGATGGGGATCAGCCTGGAAGAATCCGTGCCTCAATATCTGGGTCAGGAACGCAGAAGTACCCAATTGGGCTACTTTATGCCGATCCCACCCCCGGCCGGTGATTGCCTCTACATCGCTGAGTTTTATCCCCTCGATATAGTCCTCGGTCAAGACCCGGCGGGTCGTATACTCCCAGTAGATATCCGGGATGACTACCCTCTTGTCGTCGGCAAAATTCAGCTTGAACCGTTCCGTATTGCGGCCTTCCCGGTCATAATCCAGTTCTCTCATGATCAAGCGGGAAAAATCCTTCAAAATATCCTTCATACCCAATCGGCGCATGCCCTCCGAACGGTGTTCGGCCGCGCCGGCCAATTCAATCAGTATTTCCAGGTCATTCTCCATCATTTTCTCTATATTGGGACGCTGGACCTTTACGATAACCTTCTCCCCGCTCTTGAGCCGGGCTTTATGTACCTGCCCTATAGAAGCGGAGGCAAGCGGTACCGGATCAAACTCGGCAAATATTTCATCCGGGTGGCCTAATTCAGCGGTCAGCTGCGCCACCACCTGATCGTAGGGAAAAGCGGGTACCCGGTCCTGTAACTTCTCCATTTCCTCAATATATACGGGCGAAAATACATCGGGGCGAGTGCTGAATAATTGCCCTACTTTTATGAAGGTAGGGCCAAGCTCTATCATCGCCTGGCAAAACCGCACTGCCCTTATATGCTCAGGTTCTGGGATTTTTTTCAGACCTTCCACGTGGCGGCGGGCGAGAAAACGGTCGAGTCCCAAAACATATATGACGTTTCCCAGGCCGTATTTAAGAAATACCCGGGCTATTTTCCGGTACCGCAGAAAATGACGCACATGCTGGCGATAACTCAGATGTACCACCTCCTCCGATATAAGTTCTCTATTCCATCAGGAACTCCTGTTTGCAGATGCACTCTTAAGAATACCCCATTTTCAGGAGATACTATTCGAGGTCGATATAGAAAGGAACCCGGGTTCCTGATTGCAAAGGATTTATTACGAACGGCTCTGTAGAACTGATGATAGGTGAGTAATATTTGCTATTTTTAGAGAGGAATTATTCGACTAAACTGATCTCATCCAACATGTGCTTCAATTCCTCACCCTTCAGCTCATCCAATACCGCCAGGGCCTTGTGATTAGCATCTATAATAGCCTGGGTAATTGGCTTTTCCAGCTCTCGGCCGGTTTTCGTGAGGATTATTTGCAGGGCCCGACGGTCTTTGGGGTCGGAATGCTTTTCGATCAGGCCTTTTTGTTCCATCCTATCCAGGATGCCGGTTATGGTGGAACTGTCCAGTACCAGACGTTCAGCAATTTTCCTGGCCGTCTGGGCATCTTCATCCCACAAGCATTTCAAGACTGCGTATTGACCAGGGGTTACGCCATGAGGTGCCAGTTCAGCCTTAAACATCTGATTAATATGGCGCTGTGCCTTGGTTAGCACAAAATTCAGGCAATGTTCTAATTCCATAATGGGTAGACCCCCAATCGATATTCAATCCTGCATGTATTAAATGATATTATGAATTCCCTTATTCGACAAGTAAAGTCTGCCCTCCTCCGGGCCCGACTTCTTTTTCCGGGCAACAACCAACTGCATATATTCCTCCCGGATTGCCTACAGCCCATCTCGCCCGGATCGACCATCTTCCCCTATTGTAAGCCATTTTTGTCATCACCAAAATATTTTTCCCACAATCACTGACTTTGTCATAATTGACTTCCCCCCGAATATATATATCGATGTATGGCCTGAACAAGTGAGACAAAAAGGAAAATAAGGCCGCCTATTAAGAAAGGAGTGTTTTATTTGAACAACATCGAGAATCTGGAAAAAGTGTTTGCCACCTGGGAAAAAACTACTGAACAGCTATGGGACATCACAAGGCAGGCCATGGGGACTTTAAACTGGAACCAGGACCAACTGGGTAAATATTTTCAGAAGTCTCTTGAGCAGGGGCAACAGACCTGCCAGGAAGCCAACCGGATAATGGACGAATTCGCCAGTCAGTTTAAAAACAACCAGCTTTATTTTCAAAAAGTGATGGAAGAATCAGTCGTCGGTGCAGTCAAGAATTTCGAACTGCCCCGTGTTGAATATTTTGATGATCTCTTCCAGAAATTAACCTCCTACCAGAATCCCAACGCTTAGAAGCTGACAGCGGTTATGGCCCCAGAGCCATAACCGCTTTAGTCTCCATCTTTTTGGATACACAAGCAACTAAAAAACAGCCGTTTAGTTGTTTTGATAAAGCAGACAACCTGTTCCTGATGAATTGCGATTAAGGATGTGATATTTGTGATTGAAAATATATACAGTGAGCTGAAGATTGGGGATACCGGACACGTGGAAAAAACCATTACCGAGACCGATGTCTATATGTATGCCGGTATAACCGGAGATTACAGCTGGCTGCACGTTAACGAAAAAAAGGCTAAGCAAGGGCACTTCAAGACCAGGATAGTTCACGGCATGCTGTTGATAGGTCTGGTCTCCAATGTTATCGGCAACCGTATGCCTGGATCCGGCACTATTTACGAAACCCAGAATATAAGGTTTCTCCAACCCTGTTTTATCAATGATACCATCAAGGCCGAGACCGAGGTTATAGATTTGATGGAGAAAGGCCGGGTCAAACTCAAAACCACCTGTTACAACCAATATGATGAAGTGCTCCTGGATGGAGAGGCAATCGTTATACCGCCCAGCAAACATGTTCAACTGACCTAAGGTCTTATGTGCAAATATTTAACCAACTTATATGGAACATCATAGTCCCTGGTTTTTGATAAGTCTTTAAATGAGCAGATCTATTAAAAAAGGCTCAGAGCAAGGCAATGGGAAGAGCGTGACTGAGACGTACACGAGGTACGTCGATTGAACGGGAATTCCGCATTAACGCAGCTATCAGCCTTTTTTAACGATCTGGGTCCGTGCTGCTGTCAGCCACGGGCTCTTTTTGTTTGCCTGGGAAAATCTAGTATAATTACAACAAAACCTAACGTATAAGATTGGAGGACTGCCATGAAAAGACTAGTCGGCTATTTTTTCGAGGGGCTATTATTTCTTATTCCTATTGCTCTAACCGTTTATATTTTTTATGTTGTTTTCACCAAGATTGATAACCTAATTAGAATTCCTCTTCCCGGACTGGGGGTAATTCCCGGCATCGGTTTCCTGACCACTCTATTTTTGGTAATATCCATCGGATTCCTGGTATCCAACTTTTTGACCCGGCGCCTTTTTGCCTATTTTGACCGCTTTCTTAATCGCCTTCCCCTGGTCAAAATTCTCTATGGGTCCATCAAAGATTTGCTCAATGCTTTTGTAGGCGAAAAAAAGAGCTTTGATAAACCGGTCATAGTCAGGTGGTCTGCCGATGGTTATGCCCACTTGCTGGGATTTGTGACCAGTGACTCGCTCGAAATCCTAGGTTTGACAGATTACGTATCGGTATATATTCCCCAATCCTACAACTTTGCCGGTCAGCTGCTGGTTTTTCCCAGCGATCAGGTCAAACCTTTACCAATAGGCAGCGCAGAGACTATGACTTTTATTGTTTCCGGTGGAGTGAGCGGAGGGTCAGCCAACACCCGATGAAGAATGCGTAAATCGCTGGGCACATTGCTCTATAATTCTTGGTATTTGAGCTTATTTGCTGAACTGGCAGGAAAATTGCGATTGTATAGAGAATACGCCATAATGCAAAAACACCGCTTAGATGAAATAGATATCCTGAGAGGTTTAACCTTTTTAGCTATTGCCTTACAGCATTCACTGGCGATTTATCTTTATGCCGGTGATTTGACCCAGGTATCTGGCTATGTGAACGCTTTTCTGCTGATCCTGATCAGGTATGCGGTTCCTATGTTCATAACCATAACCGGCCTGGTCCTGTTCTACAACCACGGGCGGGGTCACTTCGATTATCGTTACTTCATAAGCAAACGGCTTAACCAGGCCTTTTTGCCCTACTTTGCCTGGACAGTTATCTATTACTTCTGGTCGGGAGGTTATAAAGCTATAGGTGATCCCCTGGCAGTCGCGAGCAATATCGCCCGTCTCACCTTGAGTGGCGACGCCTGCTACCATCTCTGGTTCATGGTAGCCATCATCCAGTTCTACTTGTTGTTCCCCCTGTTCCGCTGGATTATCCTGAAATACAAAGACCAACCAGTGTTTATTCTAACCGTCAGTTTTATAGCCTATATCGGGCTGATGTGGTTATGGGGCAAGCCCCTCCCCCAGATGGCCCATATCCAGACTCCCTGGTTGATAACCGTGTGGAACTACCGGGACCGTCTCTTTATAAGCTGGTTCTTCTATTTCATGCTGGGTGGTTTTGCCGGACTTTATGTAGGTAAATTGCGGCAAATAACAAAAGACATACAAAAAACCAATGTTTTTATATATGTCTTAGCCTTTGTCTTCGTTTTTTACCAGGTAGTCAAAACCGGCCATACCGGGTCGTCCGGCATTTACCAGCTGAATTATAATTTCACCCTGCCCCTGACGCCGATAATGGCGGTATTCATCACCTCGGCTCTGTTAACCGTACTTTACCGGGCCCAGACCGCTTTTCTGCATAATAAATCCCTGCAAAAAGTGCTGAAAATCTATGGAAGCTATTCTTTCGGGTGTTACTTCGTCCATGCCATGGTGCTCTACTACGTAAACATCTTTTCCCGCGCATATCTTATCCAGACCCATGTACTGTTCCAGTTGGCCTTTACATTTACAGCTTGTTCCCTTATAAGCCTGGCGGTCAGTATGATCATTAACCGGTATAAGATTCCCGGCCGCAGTCTATTAATCGGTAAAGTATCGGCATAATGCCTTTACTTTGTCTCCCTTTGATCCAGGGCTGTATACTCACGGCGGACAGCTACGCTTTTATAGGCGGGCCGTATTATTTTGCCGGCATTAACCAATTCCTCAATCCGGTGGGCGCTCCAGCCTACTATCCGGGCAATAGCAAATAATGGGGTGTACAGCTCCAGT
>CAZOZX010000099.1:0-7987 GCA_964584415.1 uncultured Syntrophomonas sp. | reverse complement strand
TGTTGTCGCTGGCCCTACCCGCCCGCAATCTGGCCATAGCTGAAAAGAGCGGCCTTAATATGGTGGTGGCGCCATGTGCAGCCTGTTACAGCCGGCACCGTTATGCTGAACACACCATCCAGCATGATCCGGAAATGCGCCAAAAGATAGAACAAGTCCTGGAAACCGAACTGGAGGGAACTAGTGAGACCCTGTCCA
Source organism: uncultured Syntrophomonas sp. (assembly GCA_964584415.1). GTDB lineage: Bacteria > Bacillota > Syntrophomonadia > Syntrophomonadales > Syntrophomonadaceae > PHAA01. Next base: position 7,789 of record CAZOZX010000099.1, on the reverse strand, counting down.
TTTTGGATGTGCTGGTCAATAAAATCGGGACTGACGCCATAAAAGCCAAGGTAACCAAGCCGTTTACCACCATGAAGGCTGCCTGCTACTATGGATGCCTTTTAGTTCGGCCGGTGGAACACACCGGTTTTGATGACCCAGAGGATCCCCAGACCATGGATAAGGTTATGCAGGCTCTGGATGCCGATCCCGTCGACTGGTCACACAAAACCGAATGCTGCGGAGCAGCGCTGGTTACTTCCCGTCCCGATGTGGGCATGCGCATGCTGTATCGGGTATTGAAAGATGCCAAAGAATCTGGAGCCGAATGTATAGTGACCGCCTGCCCGCTCTGTATGTTGAATCTTGACATGCGGCAGGCCGCGGTGGAAAAACAGTTTGGGGAGAAATTCAACCTGCCGGTATACTATGTAACCGAGTTGCTGGCCTTGGCCTGCGGGGACCAACCCAAACAGGTTGGCCTGGAAAAGCACTTTGTAGAAGCCGGCCAATTTCTGCAGACCATAGAGGTCAGGGGAGCTGAGCACCGGGCAGCAGTTGAAAAAGCCGCCCAGGAGGCAGCTGAAAAAGCCCGGGCTAAAGCCGAAGCCGCCGCTGCGGCTAAAGCTGCCGCTGCCGCCAAGGCTGCGGCCAAAGCTTCCGGAGAAGCGCCGGAAAGTAAGGAAGCCAAGCCGGCGCAGGCAGGAGCAGACGCAGAACAAAAGAAAGTCGACGCCTTTGTAGGTGCTTTCAAAAAGAACCCGGAAAAAATGGCGGCCAAATTAGTAGATGATCCTGCTAAGGCCGGCATCTTAGCGTCGGTCTTAGATGATAAAAAGATCGGCAAATTAGCCAGCCTGATGGTCAAGGACATGGAGATGGCTAAAAAAGCCGCTGGGGCATTTGTGCAGCAGGAACTGAAACGCCAGGGAGAATGCCAGGATTAGTCAAGTCCTGGATAGATAGAGTTACTAGTCCAACCAGGAGGGAGACGGAGAGATGAAAAAACGAGTGGGCGTATTTGTCTGCGAATGCGGCACCAATATAGCCGCCACGGTAGATACGGTCAAGGTGGCCGAATACGCTAAAACACTACCCGGCGTAGTTTACGCCACCAATTACAAATATATGTGTTCCGACCCCGGCCAGGAATTGATCCGCAATGCCATCGAGGAGCAGAAGCTGGAGCAGGTGGTAGTGGCATCATGCTCGCCGAGGATGCATGAACCAACCTTCCGCAAGGCAACTGCCGCGGGCGGATTAAACGCCTACATGATGGAAATGGTCAACATCCGGGAACAGGATTCATGGGTTACCCATGATAAAGGCCAGGCTACCGCCAAAGCTGAGTCACTGGTGCGGATGGCGGTCGCCAAGGTATTACGCAATAAACCGCTGCAGATTTCCACCGTCCCCATAACCAAGAAAGCCATGGTGATCGGGGGCGGTATCGCTGGTATGCAGGCCGCCCTGGATATAGCTGAGGGAGGCCACCAGGTAATAATAGTCGAAAGAGAGGCCTCCATAGGCGGGAAGATGACCCAATTAGACAAGACCTTCCCCACCATGGACTGTGCCGCCTGAATAGGCACTCCCAAGATGGTGGCTGCGGCGCAGCACCCTAACATTGAACTGATGACCTATTCAGAAGTAACCGAAGTCAAAGGTTATATAGGCAACTTTAAGGTTACCGTCAAACAAAAACCCAAATACGTGGATTGGGAGCTTTGTACCGGATGTGGTACCTGTATAGAAAAATGCCCGACCAAAAAGGTATTGGACGAGTTTGACTTTGGCATGGGCCAAAGAACCGCTATTCACAAGCTGTTTCCCCAGGCGGTTCCCGGTAAACCATATATAGATGCCGCCAACTGTACCAAGCTGACCAGCGGCAAGTGCGGGATCTGTGAAAAATTATGTCCCACCGACGCTATCCGCTTCCAGGATGTTGCCGTATACAAGGAGATGGAAATCGGGGCCATCATCATGGCCACCGGTTATGACCAGTTTGATTGGAAACAAGCTTACGGAGAATACGGTTACGGCAAATATCCCGATGTGATCAGCGGACTGGAGTTTGAACGGCTGGTCTCAGCCGGAGGACCTACCGGAGGGCATATAGTGCGCCCCTCCGATGGCAAAGAACCCAAGAATGTGGCCTTCATCAAATGTGTGGGCTCCCGTGATGACACTAAGGGCAAGAGTTACTGCTCCCGGGCTTGTTGTATGTATACTGCCAAGCATGCCTACCAGGTTAAAACCAAGATCGAAGACGGCGAAGCCTATGTCTTCTACATGGACGTGCGGACGGCAGGCAAAAATTATGAAGAATTCTATCAACGAGCACTAAATGTCGGAGCTAAATATATCCGGGGCCGGGTCAGCAAAATATATCCCCGGGGAGACAAGTTGATATTGAAATCAGAAGATACCCTTCTGGGCTTGCCCATTGAGGTTGAGGCTGATCTGGTGGTGCTGGCCACCGCCATGGTGCCTTCAGCCGGGGCTACTGAGCTGGCCAAGAAGATTGGTTTCTCGGTTGACAAGGATGGCTGGTTCCAGGAAGCCCATCCCAAACTGCAGCCGGTGGAGACCTTTGCTGCCGGTGTTTACCTGGCCGGCACCTGCCAGGGACCCAAAGATATCCCCGATACGGTAGCCCAGGCCAGCGGAGCGGCGGTAAAAGTACTGGGACTGTTCTCCAAGACCGAGCTGGCTACGGAACCGATGGTATCCGAGGTCGATATCAGCAAATGTTCGGGCTGTGGATTATGCGTTCCGATCTGTCCATATAATGCGATTTCCTTACAGGAGATAAATGAACGGGGAGGGCATGGTCATGGGCCCTTTACCCGCCAGGTAGCCGTGGTCAACAATAGTCTCTGCCAGGGCTGCGGTTCCTGTTTACCAGCTTGCCGGACCCTGGCCCTTAACCTGAAGGGCTTCAGCAATGACCAATTGGTAGCGGAGGTGGATGCATTATGTCAATAGATTCAAAAGGGGGCTGGGAACCCAAGATCATCGTATTTGCCTGTAACTGGTGTTCCTATGCAGCAGCCGATTTGGCCGGTTTGAATCATCTGGAATATGATGCCGATGTGCGTATCATTCGAACCCCCTGTTCCGGGCGCATGGACCCCATGCTGGTTTTGCGGGCTTTTAACCGGGGGGTGGATGGGGTGCTGCTTTCCGGCTGACACCCGGGTGACTGCCACTATGGTAGTGGCAATTACTATCAGCGCCGCCGCCAGACTGTAATGAAGAGTCTGATGGAATATATCGGTCTTGAACCGGAGCGCTACCAGGTCTCCTGGATCTCCGGAGCCGAAGGCATAAAGTTTCAAGAAACAATGGGCAAGTTAGTCAAAGATGTGAAAAAGCTTGGCCCCAACCGAAAGCTGAGGGATGCGCAATGAAAGATATAACCGCTAAGATTCAGGCAATTGCGGCCAGGCTTTTTGATGAAGGCAAGATAGATGTATTCCTGGCCTGGGAAAAAGGTGAGCAGGATTTTCAAACCAAAGCCTATGCCGCCTGGAGCAAAGATGATGTTCAAAATATCATATTTAACGAATATGCCATTTACAATATAGCCAATGCCCTGCTCAAGTTCCGTGACACCCATGACCGCATCGGCATAGCCGTAAAAGGCTGTGACTCGCGCGGAGTGGTGAGATTGCTGGAAGATTTGCAGATCAAAAGAGACCGGCTGTATATTGTCGGTATTCCCTGTCCGGGATTGAAAGATCCCCTGGCAGCGGCCCGAAACTACGGCGGTCTCAGCCGGGTCAAGGAAGAGGAAGGACTGGCCCGCAAATGTCTGCAATGTGTACAGCCTAATCCGGTTATCTATGATGAACTGGCGGGAGTGGAGCAGGTGCCTCGGCAGCTGGAAGCAGACCGCTTCGCCAAGGTTAAAGAACTGGAGCAGATGTCAGCCGATGAGCGCTATGACTTCTGGGAGAAGACTCTGTCGACCTGTATTCGCTGTTATGCCTGCCGCCAGGTTTGTGTAGCCTGCGATTGCCGTACCTGCATTTTTGACGAGATGAAGCCTCAATGGGTGGGTCGGGAGAACAGTACTACCGATAATCTGATGTATCACCTGGTTAAACACGCCCATATGGCCGGGCGCTGCATAGAATGCGGTGAATGTGAACGGGTGTGCCCGGTTAACATTCCCCTGATGCTTTTAAACCAGAAGCTCATAAAAGACGTGGGTAAATATATGGCGGACCGGAAGCCGGCCTGCAGTACGCGGAAGGGAATAAGCCCCCCTTGAGCGTTTACCGCATTGACGACCCGGACAGCTTTTTGTAGGAGGTGATAAATGTGAAGGTATTAAGTAAGGCTAAATTATCAGCAGCCCTGGATAAGCTCAGTGAACAAAATGAAGTCTTTGCTCCCATCCAGAAGGGTGCCCAGAGTGGCTATTTTCCATGGAACAGTTTTGTCGATGGCCAGGATGAATTGAAGCTCGAGGACCTGAATGTTTATCAGTCTCCAAAAGGGGCAGTATTGCCCCAGACGGAAAAGATGTATGGCATTCAGAGCCAGGGTGTGGAAGTAAATATTGATAAGACCTATGAAGACAGCCATCCGACCATAATATTTGGAGCCCGCGCCTGTGATGTCAAAGGCATCCTGGCTATGGACGATGTTTTTCTGACCCGGGGCTATGAGGACAGTTTTTATAAAGCCCGCCGCAGCTCCAACACTATCATCGCTAATGCCTGTTATGCCCCCGGGCCTAATTGCTTCTGCAATGCCATGGAGGTAAATTCAGTGGATCCGGTGGGAGCGGACGTAATTCTGCGCGACATCGGCGACAGCTTTATCTGGGAAGTGAAAACTCCCAAAGGTGAAGCAGCCACCGCTTTGATTGCGGGATTACTGGAAGAAAAAAATGCCCAGCCGCCCACCCCGCAGCCATTCCAAAGACAGGTTGAATATGAGGGCGTGGCTGAGAAGCTTAAAGGCATGTTTGAACACCCTATCTGGGATAAATTGTCCCAGCCCTGTATAAATTGCGGGATGTGTACCTATGTCTGTCCCTCCTGCTACTGTTTTGATATTCAAGTCAAGATGTGGGGGGATCATGGTTACCGCTTCCGGGCCTGGGACTCCTGCATGTTTGAAGAATATAGCCGGGAAGCCGGGGGAGGGAATCCGCGCGGTGCCAGTAAAGAGCGTTTCCGCCAGCGGTTCCTGCATAAACTGGAATTCTTCAAAGAACGCTATGGAACACCGCTTTGTACCGGTTGCGGAAGATGTATGATAGTCTGCCCGACTGACGTTAACATCGTCAGGATCATCGATGCAGTAAAGGAGGCAGATTAGCATGGGCAATGAGGACAAAAAAGGCATGATAATTGAACAGCCCCTGGTACCAACCGTGGTTGAAGTAATTGACATTATCGACCGCACCCCTGATGTCAAAAGTTTTCTGGTTAAAAACAGTGATGGCAATGGGGTTCCTTTCCAGGTAGCCCCAGGACAGTGCGCTATGATATCTCATCTGCCGATCGGGGAGGCCATGATTTCCTGCACCTGGCAGCAGGAGCAGGAATACCTGGAGTTTGCGATTAAACGAGTAGGACTTCTGACTGACGAGCTTCACCAGATCGAGGTGGGACAGAAAATCGGGGTGCGGGGTCCATATGGCAATGGTTTCCCAGTCGAGGCCTGCAAGGGCAAGGACATGGTTTTTATCGCCGGCGGGATAGGATTGGCCCCCCTGCGGTCGTTTATAAAATACTGTTTCAAAAACCGGGCCGATTACGGCAAGATTACCATACTTTATGGTAGCCGCAGCCAGGCTGACCTGTGCTTTAAAGAAGAGCTGTTTGAGCTCTGGCCTAAAGAATCCAACACCGAGGTCTTTGTAACCATAGATAATGCCGAGCCGGATTGGAATGGGCACGTGGGTTTCGTACCCGCCTACCTGGAAGAGTTAAACCCCAGTTCAGCGGGAGCCATAGCTGTGGTATGCGGACCGCCGATCATGATCAAGTTTGTTCTGCAGTCCCTGGAGAAGATGGGCTATAGTGACGACCAGGTCATAACCACTTTGGAAATGCGGATGAAATGCGGCATCGGCAAATGCGGACGCTGTAACATCGGCAGCGAGTTCATCTGCCTGGATGGTCCGGTTTATTACCTCAAACAACTGCGGGATTTGCCCCCGGAATGGTAAGGTAATAAATAAACAATTAGATTAAAAAGAGGCAATCCTTACAGTCTGTTTTAGACTTTTGGGACCGCCTCTTTTATTTACCGCTTTTTTATTGCTTAAGAATTCATTTTTTGCATTTGGGCTACCCGCCGGTTCACATCATCCCAGTTGATCAGGTTCCACCAGGCGTCTACCCATGCGGCCCGCTTGTTTTGATACTTGAGGTAATAAGCATGTTCCCAGACGTCTACTACCAGCAACGGAACTGCTCCCCACTGGGTCAAGTCCTGGTGCTTTTCCGCCTGCAGAACCACTAGTTTTTCAAACACTGGATTGCAGGCCAACACTGCCCAGCCAGAACCTTCCACAGCAACCGCCGCCGCAGTAAAAAGCTTTTTGAAATTGTCAAAGGATCCAAACTCACGGTCAATCAGCTCTGCCACTGCACCCGTGGCCGGACCGCCGCCGCCTGGTTTCATATTATCCCAGAACATGGTATGCAGGATATGGCCTGCGCCATGAAAAGCCAGCTCTCTTTCGATATGTTTAATCAGCCCAAAATCGTTCTTGGCAATCGCGTCGGCCAGTTTGGCCTCAGCGGCATTGAGCCCATCGACGTACGCCTTATGGTGCATATCATGGTGTAATCTAACTGTATCGGCATCGTAATGGGGCTCTAATGCATCATAAGCATAGGGGAGTTCAGGTAGAGTATGAGCCATTGCAAACACCTCTTTCAAAAATGTTTAGTAACGTTTATATATAATAAGTCTAGCCCATAATCTTACATTTAGCCAAATTATATTGTGATTTACTTGGGGGCAATGTCAAAATTGATTTACTCCGAGGTAAGGCGAGAATTACTGCGTTAAAAGAGAGGCATTTGCCATCTGCGTTTGTTGATTTTGCAGGTCATAGACCAGGTAGAGAGATTGTTTATCCAGGTAATTAAATTGGATGCGGACCACTAATTTACCATCGTTTATAATCGCCTGGTACCTATCGGCAGGAACAGTCACCAGTTGGAAATATCCTTCAGCGCGGGCTTTGGGATTTATCAAATCCTGTACAATAACCAGCTCCCGTTTTTCTTTATCTATATAGTACTTCTTGATATTATCGGCGTTCCCGCTGAGAATATAGAGAGCCTGGTCATCATGAATAATAGGATACACTGAAGCACCTTGCCGGGTTTGAAGCAGCGTAATACCGTTGTTGGTAATCCAACCTATCTGCTGATCTTTAAATACCGCCGGAATTTCAGTTGTCCGCTCGGCTTTGCCAATCGAGGCGAAATAGAAACCGAAGCCTGCCAGCACTACAATCAGTATACCTATCAAAGCGTGTTTTCTCACCACCGCCGCCTCCTCATCAAATGGTTTCCGCAAACCCATCATTACACTATAACTAATGGTATTCTTTATTGCTGTGTATCATGTCAAAATACACCTGGATCAGCAAGTAAAAAGCAAAAAACATAGCCGCGCAGAGGGACTATGTTTGGTGGTCACATTCGCAGCTAAATAGCCACTTGTGTGTTTCTCAAATTATATTAATAGAATGAATCCCTTAACTTTGAGACAATCCGGCATATTGTAGGACAAAATTCACGAGGCTTTCGGTATCATGCGCTTG
>CAZOZX010000098.1:0-7989 GCA_964584415.1 uncultured Syntrophomonas sp. | reverse complement strand
GGATATCATGGTAAATGCAGCTTTGGAGGCTGGCGCTGAGGTAAGGGAAGTTGTATTCCATAAGTTTAGTCCTCAAGGGGTTAGCGGAGTTGTTGTTATTTCTGAGTCTCACCTGGCGATTCATACCTGGCCCGAATTGGGATACGCCGCGGTTGATGTATTTACCTGCGGAGAAAAAGTCAATCCTTGGGACGCATGTAACTATTTATCCAAAGCTTTTGGAGCAGAATATGTGAATGCGCAGGAAATTACCAGAGGATTGATAGCTGACCAGGAAGAACGCATGGTGGTAAATCTTTAGGAGGGATACTATTTTAGTAGACCGATCGAAATCAATCAAGAATCTAAGTAACTATTAAAAAGCCTTACTTGAAAGTATTTTAAGTGAGGCTTTAATATATTTCTGAAGAACTTGGCAGCAATGCCGTGAATTATTTAATGTAAATATGACACGGATTGATATATTATATAAAAGCAGTCTGCGCATGACGAATTGATAAAAAAGATTTTTTGCAGGAAACGCTTATATTTTGTGGAATCATAAGAAATTGTAACGCTTAAGGGTCTTCTTTCGATTGGAAGGGTGGAAAATACATGGGCTTTATCCTTGCTGAAGAAACAAAATCGGATGTAAGGGAAATGGAAACTGAATTTCGGAATAACTTACAACCTTGGTGGGATGAGTTAAGTGAATATCTTCCCGAGCCGGGAGACGACGTCGGTTTTCAGATATTACCTATTATAGTGATACATGCCTACAGGTGGATAGATCATGAGAGACAGCTTGCGGTTCAAATGGCTAACTTGTTCCGGACCATTAATTTTGCCAATCTGATTCATCTTAGAATCCGTGATTCTGTGGAGGGGCAACAACATAGCCAAGATTTACAGTTCACCATTCTAATCGGTGATTATATATTTGGTTTGGTTCTTAAATTATTGCTGGCAACCAACGCTGAAAAACTCCTGGATCAATTCTCCAGTATGATCTGTACTATAAATGAAGGCTTTGTTCTGCAATATAATCTGGGGGCTGATTTGGAGGAGTCAATCAGCAAAACCCGTGCGCCGTTTTATGCCAACGCTTTTTCCAGCGCTGCCAGGCTGAAAGGGTGGTCCTCTCAGGATGTTCAGCTATACTGTAATATAGGTCGAAATCTGGGAATGGCCTTAGAGTTGACATACGTTTACGACAACAGACGCAGGGGGATTTTTTATTTAGATAAGGCAGAATCATTATATCAACAGCTTAGTTCATCTGGACTTATATCCAATGATCACCTGGGAACATTCTTGAGCGCAATACGGGATGGCAAAGGAAGTGCGGTTTAATGGCATATAAAGACTTACACGAGTTTATCGAGCTGCTTGAAACGCGCGGGCAGCTATGCAGAATAAAAACCTTAGTGGATCCAGAGCTTGAGATAACTGAAATTACCGACCGGGTTAGTAAAAATGGCGGTCCTGCTCTTTTGTTTGAAAATGTGAAAGGCTCGGATATGCCAGTGCTGATAAATGCCTATGGCAGCAGAGAGAGAATGGCTTGGAGCCTGGGAGTAGAAGACCTGGAGGACATTGCCAGGGAAATTTCGGGTTTACTGCAGTTAGCTGATAATATACCCGACTCCTTACTTGGTAAAGTGAAAATGCTGCCTCAGCTAGCCCAGCTGTCAACTTTTTTCCCTAAAGTCGTTAAAAGCGGGGTGTGCCAAGAAGTAGTACACATGGAACCAGACCTTAACACACTGCCTATTCTTAAATGCTGGCCGGACGATGCCGGCAAATTTATTACCTTACCTCAGGTATATACCCGTGATCCCCGTAATGGCAAAAGGAATGTAGGCATGTACCGTTTACAGGTTTATGATAAGAATACCACTGGTATGCATTGGCATATTCATCATGATGGTGCCGATAATTATCGCTTGAACAAAGATTCGGCGGCGGACGTTATGGAAGTGGCGGTTGCCCTCGGTGGAGATCCGGCGATAGCCTACTCGGCTACAGCCCCCTTACCCAAAGAGATTGATGAACTCATTTTCGCAGGTTTTCTGAGAAAAAAACCTGTTGAACTGGTAAAATGTAAGACCATAAACGTGGAAGTACCAGCTGATGCCGAGATAATATTGGAAGGCTATATCGTTCCTTCCGAGAGCCGTATTGAAGGTCCCTTCGGTGACCATACCGGTTATTATTCTCTGCCCGGTGATTATCCGGTATTCCATATCAAATGCATAACCCACCGTAAAGGCGCAATTTATCCTACCACTATTGTGGGCAAGCCTCCCCAGGAAGATTGTTATCTGGCCCTGGCTAGTGAACGGATCTTTCTGCCCTTGCTCAGAATGCAAATTCCTGAGGTTATTGATATGCATATGCCAATGGAAGGTGTGTTCCACAATTGCGTTTTTGTTTCGATCGATAAAACCTATCCGGGGCAAGCACGCAAAGTAATGAATGCGTTATGGGGTATGGGCCAAATGATGTTTGCAAAATTCATCGTGGCAGTGGACAAAGAAGTAAATGTCCAAAATATATCCGAAGTATTGTGGAAGTTGTTTAACAATGTGGATCCCCGCAGGGATACTATAGTCATTGATGGCCCTCTGGATGTTCTCGATCATTCGGCGCCCCTGCCATTGTTTGGTTCAAAGATGGGCATAGACGCTACCAAAAAGTGGCCCGGTGAAGGTCACCTGAGGGAGTGGCCCAACGACATAGAAATGAGTGATGAAATAATCGAATTAGTTAATGCCCGTTGGAGTGAGTATGGCCTTGAATAAATTCAACAAATTTCTTTCTATGATAGATTTCAGCCATACTCTTTTTGGGCTGCCTTTTGCCTATTTGGGTGCCTTCCTGGCCGCTTCCGGCATTCCTTCATTAAGCCAATTATTTTGGATAACGGTAGCCATGTTTGGAGCCCGTTCAGCTGCCCTATGTCTGAATAGGTTGATAGACCGTGCCATTGATCGGGCCAATCCCCGTACGGCAGGATGGGTTTTACCGGCAGGTGAATTGCCAGTTGCAGGCGTATGGATATTGGTATTGGTTTTCTTTCTCATTTTGTTTTGGGCAGCCGCTCACCTTAATCCTTTATGCGTAAAATTAGCCCCATTGGCGGTTGTTATTCTGTGGGTATACTCTTACACCAAAAGGTTTACCTGGTGGTGCCACCTGCTGTTGGGAATGGCGGTGGGAATCGGACCGGTAGGTGGCTGGATTGCTATTACGGGAAGTTTTGATTGGCAGCCATTGATACTATGGCTGGCGGTCGCTGGCTGGGTGGCTGGATTTGATACCATGTATGCTTGCCAGGACATAGAGTTCGATAGGACCAATGGACTTTATTCCATACCTGCGAGGTTTGGTGTAAACGGTGCCCTGATATTTTCCGCCGGATTTCACTTATCCACGATAATATTTTTGGTGCTCAATGGTTGGGTAATGCAGCTAGGTGTCTGGTATTTCATGGGGGTAACCTTTACGGCTATACTATTGCTTTATGAACATATTATCGTCACGCCAGCCAACCTGGGCAGAGTTAACTTCGCTTCCTTCAGAATTAATCATTTTGTTGGCCTAATTATTTTTATTATGGCCTTAATAGACATTCTTAGCTGAGCAAAGAAGCTAACGGTCATTTAATGACTCAGCTCATGTTGCAGACAGCATCTTAACATAGGGCGGCAGAATAAGGAAATACTATCTTAAATGGAATGGTCTTATAAAAGCTATGGTAAACTTCGGTTGGTTTTTAAAATTCGGAAATATATAATTAGATAGAATTTGTAGATTAAAGGGGTAACCTATGACCGGTTTGGACATGTTTAATCCTATAAGTAACGAGTTGGTACAGGTTGAAACCGAATTAATAAATAATATTGATACCGAATTGCCATTATTGCAGGAGGCTGCCACCCATTTGGTTAAAGCAGGAGGCAAACGGCTTAGACCAGCTTTCGTTCTCCTATCAGCCAAAATGTTTGCCGACAACGTTACCTATGCCATCCCTCTCGCAGTCTCTTTGGAGTTAATTCATATGGCTAGCCTGGTTCATGACGATGTTATCGACAACTCTGAACTCAGGAGAGGGCAACCGACCGTTAAAAACCAGTGGGGAAACCGTTTATCTATATATACCGGTAACTATGTCCTAGCCAAATCATTGTGCCTGGTTGACCGTTATCAACGCCGAGATGTTATAGAGGTTATGGCTGATACCAGTATGAGCATTTGTGAAGGCGAAATAAAACAAATGCGGAGTTGTTTTGACGTAAACCAGGGCTTAAAAGAATATATGCGCAGGATCGAAAGGAAAACTGCGCTGTTGATCTCGGTGAGCTGTCAGTTAGGAGCGATGATAAGTTCAGCTGAGATCGACCAAATTGAGGCTTTAAGAAAGTATGGATACTACCTGGGCATGGCTTTTCAAATTACTGATGATATTCTGGATTTTGTTGCCGATGAAGAAATTCTGGGAAAACCGGTTGGCAGTGATATTAGACAAGGGGTCATAACCCTTCCGGCCATTTATGCCTTGAAATGCAGCTCGCAAAATAAGCAGTTGGCTGCTCTTTTGAGTTCGCCGCAATTATGTGCCGGCAAGGCGGAAGAGATAGTTGAATTGGTAAATGAGAGCGATGGTATAGATTACGCTTATTACACTAGCAACAGGTTTGCTGAGAAAGCTTTAAGGCAATTAGATTATCTACCTGATGCGGCGGTTAAGGAATCATTATATAATATCGCCGAATTTATTTCTGGCAGAGAATACTGAGCGCAGGAGGGTTAATTAAGTGGCCTTTAGCGATATGTCGGCCGAGGATAAACATACAATAATTGAGCATCTGGGGGAATTGCGAAAATCAATCCTAATCATAGTAGCGTCTGTTTTTATTGCTGCCATGATTTGCTTTTATTTTAACGAATTTTTGCTCCAGGTTGTGACCTACCCCGTCCGCTCAATAGGGCAAAACTTGATAGTAACCGGGGTTACCGAGGCCTTTTTTGTCAAGCTGCAATTGTCTTTTTTGGCTGGTTTTGTAATTGCTTTCCCCATTGTTTCCTGGGCGGTATGGCGGTTCGTGAAACCAGCTTTGTATAAACATGAGAGGCGTTATATTTATGTGTTATTCCCAGCCACTATTATTTTATTTGCCGGTGGCGTAATTTTTGCCTATTTTGTAGTTCTTCCATTAGTGCTGAATTTTTTCGTATATATTGCCGGGGCTAACCTTCAAACCATGTTTAAAGTTGACCAGTATGTTACCTTTGTTATGTCTTTTGTTCTCCCGTTTGGACTTACCTTCGAGTTACCAGTTATTACTTATTTCCTCACCAAATTAGGCATTGTTAAGAAAGAAACGCTGTCCAGGAATAGGAAATATGCGCTGTTGATTATTGTAATCTTAGGGGGGGTGCTCAGTCCCGGGCCAGATCCAGTCAGCCAAGTCCTTATGGCCGGACCGGTTTATCTTCTTTATGAGGTTAGTATCTTAGTAGCCAAATTTACTTCCCCTCGCAGTAAGAATGATGAAGAGCAAACGGCAGATACTGCCGATGCTACCATTAAACAATAAACCTGGATCAAAATACAGCCCTAAACAATGCCTTGGTAGGGGGCGCGTTCTTTACAAAGCCATGAGTTTTTGCCATAATATCTTGTGGAGATGGAGAATAATTTGATCTTAGCAATAGAGGCTTAGAACGGATTTTATGGGTGTAGTTAGGAGGAAGTGACTTGTTCGGTTTAATAGGTAATATAGGACCTTGGGAGCTCATTTTGGTATTAGTTATTGTCTTGGTTATTTTTGGTCCGGGTAAGCTGCCCAAAGTAGGCGAGTCTCTGGGGAAGGCGCTGCAGAGTTTCAAAAAAGCCAAAGAAGGCGAAGAGGAAGAAGCTGAAGGGTCAAAAAAGGACAATTAAAACGGGTCTTGATTTAGACCCCTTTTTTTCCGTCTAGATACTGAGGTGCAGAAATGGCCCACTTATACCCTATCTTTTTGAATTTATCCGGTAAGAGATGTCTGGTAATCGGTGGCGGCAAGGTCGCTGAACGTAAGGTTGAGACACTCTTGGAGTATGATGCCCAGGTGATAGTGGTGAGCCCGGAAAGTTCAGTTCGGATCCGCGAATTGACGCAAAGAAACCTTATCAGCTGGCAGCAGAGAGTATTTACACCGATAGATTTAGATGACGTATTTATGGTGTTTATCGCAACTGGAGATAGCGAGACGAATAGATCGGTAGCTGGCTTATGCCGCGAAAAAGGGATACTGGTCAACGCGGTCGATGATCCGGATAATTGTGATTTTTATGTGCCTGCGATTCTACGTCGCAAGTCACTATGTGTGGCAGTTTCTACGGAAGGCAACAGTCCACTGTTAGCGGCTAAGATTCGTAACGAACTGAAAAATGCAATTCCGACAGAATATGGGGAATGGGTTGAGATCTTAGGGCAACTCCGGGATAAGATAAAAAAATCTAACTTAGATATTGCTCAAAGACAAAAAGTTTTTAATGATCTGGTCTATTCTGATATTTTAGATCTACTAAAACAAGGCCGAAAACAAGAAATAGAGGAGCGTATATCAGAATGTATGTCCTTCTTACGGGAATAAATCATCAAACCGCGCCAATTGAGATTCGTGAGCGATTCGCCTTTTCGCCGTCTCAATTACAGCACGCGTATACGCAGGAACAAGATAAGATAGTCGAGGGCTTGGTAATTCTGAATACCTGCAACCGTACTGAATTATATGCTACAGCTCGCAATATTGAGCGTGGGCAGGAACATTTGAAATCGTATTTGTCTTCTATATCGGGATTACCGGTGGAGCAAATAGAACAATATTTATATCAGCCCAACTGTTATGATGCTATTGAACATCTTTTTAGAGTTTCTTCCGGACTGGATTCCATGATAGTGGGTGAGACTCAAGTTTTGGGACAGGTGAAAGATGCCTACCAAAAGGCCCAGGAGTATAAGGCATCCGACGCGGTGCTAAACAGTCTTTTCCAAAAAGCTATCCATGTAGGTAAAAAAGTGCGCACGGCAACAGCAATAGATCAGCATCCGGTTTCGGTGAGTTACGCAGCAGTGGAGTTGGCTAAAAAAATCCTAGGCCCCCTGCACGACAAGACCGTTTTGGTTGTAGGCGCAGGCGAAATGGCGGATTTGGCCACCCAGTATTTAATGGTCAACGGGGTTAGGTCGGTTATTATATCCAATCGTTCCTATGAGAAAGCAGTTGAGATGGCGGAGTTATTCAACGGCAGAGCTGCTCGTTTTGATTTGCTCCCCACAGAATTGGAATGTGCTGACATAGTTATAAGCTGTACGGCAGCCAGACACTATGTATTAAGGGATGATAACTGCGGGGATACCCTGAGATCTCGGCAGGGACGTAAAATAATCATGATAGATGTAGCGGTACCCCGGGATATAGATCCCTCACTAAATGCCATTGAAGGAGTATTCCTGTACGATATAGATGATCTGCAGGGGGTTATAGATTTGAACATGGCGGCGCGTCGAAAAGCCGCTATAAGAGCTGAAGCGATCATTGCTGATGAATTGGAGGAATTCAACGAATGGATGGCCAGCCTGAGCGTTGTACCGGTTATAAGTGCACTAAAAAAGCATGGTGAGATTATAAAACAAAATGAATTAAAGAAAGCCATCAATCGGTTGGGTAAAACCTCAGATCGTGAGAAAGAGATCATGACCGCAATGGCCCATTCGATAGTCAACCAGCTGCTGCATTATCCGGTGATAAATTTGAAAGAGATGGCCGTTAGCAACCAGGGACATCTCTATGCTGAAGTGGTTAAAAAGCTGTTCAGTTTAGAGTTACCGGATGAGGAGCAGGAAGAGTATGCGAAAATTAAGACTGGGAACCAGAGGTAGTCAACTGGCGCTTTGGCAGGCTGAATTCGTTGCCAGGGAAATAAAAAACCAAAAGCCGGAGCTGAAAATAGAAACA
>CAZOZX010000097.1:0-8049 GCA_964584415.1 uncultured Syntrophomonas sp. | reverse complement strand
GGCGGACTGGGAGAAGGTGAGCGCGCCCAGCTATGCGTCCGCAAACGTTTCGACCCTGACCAAAGCCGGCCGGGAAGCACCGCAAAGTGCAGCTAACGGCAAAGGCACAAGCTGGGGTAATGTCATCCATAAAGCGCTGGAGCAATTGGTCCGGGGAGTTGTTGACATTGATGACCAGGCCTGGCTGACTGGGTTGCTGGCGGCGGAAGATCGGCCCATCGAGGAAAGCCCGGAACTAAAGGAAAAACTAGGTGAGATCACTAGCACCCCATTGTGGCTGAGGCTGCAGGCCGCTGATAAAGTCATGTCCGAGGTTCCCTTTGGTATCTGCGAAGCCACGACCTATCTGACCGGGACCATCGACCTGATATTCAGGGAGAGTGGGGAATGGGTGCTGGTGGATTATAAGACTGATGCTATCAAAGATGACGATCACCTGCGCCAGCTGCAGGAATACTACTGGCCGCAGGTAGAGGTTTATAAGGATAGTTGGGAGAAGATCACCCACGAGCCCGTCAAGGAAATCGGCCTGTTTTTTATTGATAGGCTGGCGTATCTAACTTAACTGCCGAGGATTTCTCGGTAGTTGCTCCCTTATGTTATATGGGGACGTTGTTACTTTAACAATGCGGATGTCCAAGTAAAGAGATGGGGGTTATAGATGTGTGGACCGCCATTCTGGGAATTAGTTTATTGGTTTTAATTGTGATTATCTTGAGAATAGTAGTCAGGATCATTGTTGCCATCTTGAGGACATTAATGAGTGTTATACGGGGACGTTGTTAGTTTATCGCTTAATAAGACCGGGCAGAGGGACGGTTCTGTTGTCTGCCAAAAATGACATGCTACCCCCACGATTGCTTTCCGTTTGAACTGCCGTGGAATCCGAAGATAGCAAATGAAACAAAAGCGAAAACCTCGCTTTGCAGCAAGGTTCTCGCTGAGTCACATCTTTGGATCACTTTCGTGATTGAGTAACTATAATATATCATATGTGCGATAAGGTAGACAGAGGGACGGCTCGGTTGCCTGTAATAACGTTTCATACTATCTTTCATCAACGGGGATTTCAAGAAGCACCAGGACTTTCACCCTGGTGCTTTCGGTGTTAAGATGGCTTTCCCGTGACATGCTTGATCATGCGGTCAATATCTTCATTGGTGTTTAGGGGATGCAGGTGAATATCCGGATGAGCCATGTGGAAAATTCGGAATACTTCGTCCGCAAAGGGCTGACCTATAATTTTCACACCCTTGAAATCGAGAATGACCTCTTTAAATTGATCAAACCTGGCTATGAGCCTTTTTGCTTGCGACCGGGAGACTAAAGATTCGCCCTCATATTGCAGCAGCTTAACGGGTACGATGGTCTTATGGAATCCGAAATCTTCAGAATCAAGTTCAGGGGTAAACCGGTCAAATACTTCCTTCATAGTGCGTTTAGACCCCCTTTCAATCCGCATAGACACAATTGTTCCAGTTAAATAATTTGGTCTATCGATAAACAACCAATCATCATTATCGTGACCTCTAAAGACAGTATCTTCGGACCAGATAGAGAATTCATCAAACATTCTGGAAGTGAAAAAGATGCCTTCGCCAGAATGCCGTGAGGGATCGGTGGTTAATTTACCCTTGGCAAGTTCCAGAATGGCATGGTTTTTATCTTCCAAATTGAGTTCCTTTTGCAGTTTGGTAAATATGCCTATCCCATCGTCTGCAACCCAAAACGTAATTTCGATTAGATTATACTGAACCTCAATATGCATATGTGAGGCCCCGGAATGATCCAAAACGTTGTTTACCATTTCCCCAATACCGTAATGGCATATGTCCTTCACATTTTCCGTCAAATCAGGGAGCACAGGTTTTAACTTGGTTCTCCAAATATCCTCCTCATCCGGTACTTCGTTTTTGAGATCGAATGTAAATGACGTACTTATGTTGTTTACTTTATATAAGCGTACCCCGCCAATCTCGGTTGCATAAATATGTTTGCCATCCGCAAGTTCTTTGATGTATCTATATATAGTCTGTTTTGATACACCATACTTTTCACTGGCGAGCTTCACAATATGGTTCTGATGCTTCTCAATATTTTTAATAATGAAAGCAATTAAGGCCTGCTTATTTATATTGATTCTGCCCATCTTAGATTCTCCTATTAACATAGTATTTTGTTAGATGTGACATCTGCCGCAGGAAAGTGTAACAATTATATAATATATTATTAACATAAATCAATGATTCATTCACTTTAGTTAACGTAAAATCGGTATTTCAATTATTCTGCTGCGGAATTCTCTTTAAACTGAGGCAAAACATGCGGGATAAGAAGGGGCTGGTGGAGTCACTGCTAGCATAATCTTTATTGTTCATTACCGTATTCCTGTAATAAACTAGCAGGATTTTACATTATAACGGGGAAGGTTTAATCTAAGTTACAGATCGGTAATGAACCATCAGTAACTTCGCCCGAGAACCTGCATCTGCAGACTAACCAGAGGGAGGACACCTTGAGTATTATCAACCGCAACCAATACGATTGTCCGAACTGCAGCAATCAACTGACCATCACTGTTTACGACTCTATAAATGTTGACGAAAATCCGGAGCTTAAGGATGCCGTACTGTCAGGGACGATAAACAGCACGGTTTGCGGGGAGTGCGGGAAAACCATAGTCATAAATCAATCCTTCATGTATCACGATATGAAAAAACAGTTCATCATAAACTATGTTACCGAACATGCCGATCTGGAGGAAGTCCAGGAATCATCCCGGCTCTTCTCTCATCTCGGGGAATACACTCTTCGCTATACCAACCGGCTCCCGGACCTCGTGGAAAAGATCAAGCTTTTTGACAGCGGACTGAATGATATTGCCGTCCAATTGTTGAAAATGAATCTCGGTCAAAACGAATCCCTGAATCGCAGCAGCTCCATTCAAGATATCGTTTTTTTGCTGTTTGAAGAGGACACCATAGTCTTTCAGGGCAAGTACCTTGATGGTACGTCCGAGATCATAAGCATAGGCTATGCTGCTTATTTGCAGGTGTACCAGGGTTTGCAGGAACTGGACCTGTTGGGGCGTGACAAGCGCCAATGTATTTATGTAAACGATGAATATATAATGGAATTGCTGAAGGATTATTTGTGATGCTGATTATACAAAAAGCGTTCGGAGGGATGGCTTTGGACTCAAATAATTGGACGGAGGATATAAAGCCCGGCCGCTATCGCCACTTCAAGGGCCAGGAGTATGAAGTGCTATGCATCGCTCTACATTCCGAGACTATGGAACCAATGGTTGTCTATCGCGCACTTTATGGGGAACGCGGAGTGTGGGTTCGTCCCGCCTCCATGTGGAACGAGGAGGTTCACCGCGACGGCATGATTTATAGGCGGTTCACCTATATTGGCTGAAACGCCACGTGTTCTTTCAGCCATTGAGTCAATTCCTTTTTCGTTAATTCGCCGGCTGCCAGCCGCAACATTATTACGTAGGTTTCCTTTTCCCCTGCTAGAAGCTCCAGGCCGTTGAGCTGTAAGAAGGTATCCATTGCCACCAATGCAACGCGTTTATTGCCGTCAACAAAGGGATGATTTTGGCACAGGTGAAATCCATATGCGGCTGCCATTTCAATAATGTCCCGATGCAGGTATTGCCCATCCATAGTCTGGTGGGCCTGCGCCAGGGCAGACTCCAGTAAATTTTTGTCCCTTAGCCCGGTACTGCCTCCATATCTCTGAATAAGCAGGTGGTGAAAATAAAGAATGACCTCCTGGCTTAAAAACTTAATGTCACTCATTTGGCCAATTCTCTCAGTACATTGCCGTATTTGGTGTTGGTCTTACGAAATGCCTCTGCCCATTCGGCAAATTCGGCATCATAAGGTGTCAGTCGCAGTCCATCAGGCTCCTCAATCATTTGCACCAGATCATTCTCCTGCAAAAAAAGCCGATCAATAATCTCCTTGGGAAGGATAATACCCAGACTATTACCAACTTTTCGTATTTTCAGGGTGGTCATTTTGCTCACCTCCATATGTTATAACTAGATTATAACCCAGTTTGCCGTTTTCTAAAACGATCAACTCTGGAGCTTTTTCTTATCATTTCCTTTATTTTTCGCTGCGTCCAGTCGAACTTGTAAGAATACCTTACAAGTTCTCCTATCGCAGTCCATCTTGAACTATTAGGAATTGCCTAAGAGTCTTTTTATCCCCGAAGGCATTGCGTAACATTTTGCAGGATTAGGGTAAATTTCGCCGAATAGTTGTGAAAATGGAAAGAGGAATGTGATTCCCGGCGACTACTGTTACTCCCGTTTTAATGACAATTCAATCGACCAGGAGGCGATAATATGGAAAAGGTTTATCAGTATACCATAACGGACCAGGAGATTTTTGAGAATATTTTCAAGGACGCCAGGCTGCTTATGAATCATGTGGTTGTTCCGCCCGGCAAAGTGTTTCCGCAGCACCCCACCGATGCCATCGTATATGCGCTGATTATTCGGGGAGAATTAAGCGTGGCCGTCGAGAATAATGCGGCTAAAACCTTTAGGGTCGGCCAGTTGGTCAATATCCCTAAAGGGGTTAATACGGAATTAGGCAATAGAGGCGGCGAACCTTTAGAGCTGTTCGTGGTTAAACATGAATATGACCTCTAAATCGAATTCCATCGATTGGCGGGGAGAAAAGGTTTTATGAAAAAGATTAGAATTACGGTTATGAAAATGGCTCACTATCAGGACTTGATTGATAAATATGAAAATCCCATCAGCCATGCCTGTAATATGACGGTGGGGCAAATATTTATCGCCAACGGCTGGGCAAAGCCGGAGGGCATGTGCGACAGTGCATGGGACAGTATGTCCGCTTTTGTAATGACCCTGGCCCACGGCGGCGAGGACTTTTATGACGGCTGGATGAAAAACAAGCGGTCCGCCATGATCTCCTGCAATGATGGTTTTCGCCCGGTCAGCTTTCTGATCGAGACCTTGGACGAGACAGCAACGCCCGGATTGTTGGAGGATCGTAGAGAATGAATATTCATATGAAACCGGGGCTGCCGCTCAAAAAGAAGCAAAAAGAACTTCCCCGTGCTTCAAATCACGATGTTTAGGGTATGAGGTGAGACTATATGTGGGGAACAGAAGGCGAGAAAACGGAGTTTGCCAGATTGTATCCGTTGTTTTATGGAAGCCAGGAAGAACGGGATTATGCAAAAGGGATCAAGACCATAAAGAAACTTGCCGACAGAGGTTATGTGCCGGCTATCTGCGAACTTGGCATTGCATACTTTGACCATTTGGGAGTGCGCAGAAATTATAAAGAGTCATTCAAATATGATATGATGGCGGCTCTGAAAGGCTACCCCTCTGCGGAGTGCGGAGTCGGAAATTTTTTCGCCATGGCATTCCCGAAACATGATGCCTGTGAATACAGTGCTGAAGAAGCCACCGTATGGTGGCTCAAGGCTTCGGAACATGGGAATGCCGCAGCACAGTGCAATCTTGCAGGCTATTACTTAAGCGGAACGGGAGTGGCGGAGAACCCGGTTGAGGCGTATGTCTGGGGTGATATGGCCGTACACTGCTCCTCCATCCGTTTTCGTTCGGCTGAGGTGTTCAGAGATCAGGCTCTGGCCTTGCTGAATGTGGAGCAAATTGCGGATGCCAGTGCAAGGTTAGAAACGCTCAAGGAAAAGCTGCCCTATCCCTGGTCCGACCATATGGCATATTGGCGGGGCCTACACAAGCAGTTCAAATAGCAGGAGGCAGAGGGACGGTTCTGTTGCCTGCATCTCCACGTCCCATCCTCGCCCATTCATTCAGCCAGAACAAACTCGTTTGATTCAACGATTTAAGCTTTCTTCTTGTTAAACCAGTTGATCAGGAATAATATCCCGATGAAGAAGGCTGGCCCGGCGATTGTTAAACTCCAGGATAGGCTGAGATACCAGGGCATATCGGAAGTTAATACTCTGACAATCGTCCATCCGCTATAGAGCAGACCTGCCAGGATAAATGCGATTCCTCCGACAATTTCACGGTTCCAGGAGATAATCAGCAGGATCAGCAGAACAAATACCGGTATGTTATGCATGATCAATCCGATCACGATCTGGCCAGTACTTAGTCCGGGTTCGATCACATCCAGGGAAAACAGGGCCAAAAAGCAAATAAACAGGATTGATAATATCCTTGGTGTCCAGTAAACAAAGTTGCTTACGTTCCTGGCCATAACCGATCACTCCTCTCGATGTCGCCGGAATATATCCTAATTTGAATATACGCTCATTGCCGTGGGAATACAAGCGTGTTGACCGGGGAGAAACTGCAGGCAGAGGGACGGTTCTGTTGCCTGTTAACCTAACAACGTCCCCATATAACACATATAACAGAAACCCTCTCCGACGGAACTGACTAAAGTCCAGCCGGAGAGGGCTGTTTAACTATATTGGCTTTATCTCTGCATCAGACGCATAAAACGGACCATAGATAGCCTGATAAGCCTCAAATATTTTGTTCCATCCTCAGACACCCGCAATGAAATCAGGACTTAGGAAAACTGACAGTCACCGAAGAATCGGCGGAATTCCATACCACATCGCAATCCAGGTTGTTGGCGATAAACGAGAGCGGCATCATGGTCCGGCCCGGCGGGATGATCACCGGCATGACATTGGGATTGGCCGGATCGATCAATACCGCTACCCCGTTGATCCTGGCCGTGTTGTTATTCACCCATAATTCGATGGTCTTGGTGGCGGTCATAATTGTAACCTTGCTCTCCACGCTGTTCCAAAGGGTCTGGGCGCCCAAAGGATCAGCCACATAACGGATCGGCAGCAGAGTGCGGCTCTCCCTGATTATGGGGGCGACATCCATGGCCTGGGGTACGCCATTCCAGGTGTAGCTGGCTTGATTGATCTTATAGACCAGGAGGGTCCCTGGGGTCGTGCCGGACTGGGGTATGGTCACTGCCAGCAGGTTGGAGTAGGCGGAATTGCCGAAACTGTTGTAAGCCCTCACCCTATAATTATAGGTGGTGCCTTCGGTAACCGCGGAGTCGGTAAAAGACTCACTGTCGGTACCGACCGTGGCGATCTCGGAGTAGGCGCTGCCTCCCGACGACCGTTCTATACGGAAGCCGCTCTCGTTGTTGGAGTTGTCGCTCCATGTTAGCGCAACGCCATTTTTGGACACACTATCGGTGGCTAAATTGGAAGGTGCGGCTGGAGCTGTCAGGAGAGGCCAGATGATCTCCACTTTCAGAGTTTTGACCGCCGCCACATTGCTGTAACCGGAATCCCCTACCGCATTATGGGCTTTGACCCGGTAGGAATACTGGGTATCGGCCGTCAGCCCATCATCGGTAAATGAAGTGACATTGGCCCCCACCGTGCCCACCTGATGATACAATAAGTCGCCGGGATCAAGGCGCTCGATGATGAAACTGGTCTCATTGGCGGAATTATCCTCCCATTCCAGGCTGACCGTGATGAAAGCCGGTTCCGCGGTCAAGTCGGAGGGTGCGTTCGGGAAGATCAGCAGCGGCACGACTATCTGCAGCGAATCCGTCTTGATCAGGACCGTATTGGAGTAACTAGGGGTCGCGTCCCAATCGTTGTAGGCATAGACCCGGTAGGAATACTGGGTGCCGGAAGTCAAACCGGTATCGGTATAGGTTTCACCGCTGGTGGTTCCGATTTGCTCGAAATCACTGTCCCCAGGTCCTTTCCTTTCAATGTTGAATCCGGTTTCAAAGGTGGATGTGTCATTCCAGGTCAGGGTCACCGAGTTAAAAGTGGAGGTCGCTTGAAGGGATGTCGGGGCACTCAGGTTAAACAGAGTGTCAGCCTGGGCCAAGGGTACGGCAGGCCCGAATAACAGGGAAAAGATCATCACTATGACAATAAGCATACCTGGTTTTCTTCCAATCATATCTGAACCCCCTTCTTTTTACTCTATTATACAATATTTAACCCAGGCAGAGGGACGGTTTGGGGTGCGCCCCCAAAGGTGTACAGATTAGGGACGGT
>CAZOZX010000096.1:0-8091 GCA_964584415.1 uncultured Syntrophomonas sp. | reverse complement strand
ATGCGGCATTCACTTAGAAACATAGCTATCTGGCCATAGGAGAAGGGAGAAAAAAATGATTAAAATACGCAGGAAGTTGAACATTACCCTCATTACTTTAATGACTGTATTATCATTGCTTCTTACATCGGCAGGCGGGAGCCTCAATGCAGCTGTATCGGGTAACCGGACGGATACCCAGGAGGTTGCAGCGGCTAAATCCGCGTTGCTGGCTGCCGGTATCTTACAGCCAATAGAAGGCCAGGATGAAAATGTTATTCCGTTGGTAAAGGCGATAATCGATGAGGCATCATCAGATGTGGCAGTACAAGTACGGATATCTTACAATTCCCAGGTTGATAAATCGGGAAATATTACTTACGGCAGTAAAGCGGTAAACGGCAATGTCACTTTTAAGTTAACCAAGGGCAGCGCCATTGTTACCGAGCCAGTGCCAGTGACTGTAGCTGCGTCTGGAGCTAATGGACAAGCTATTGGAAGTGCCCCCCAGGAGTCGCGTACGGACGCTCAAGAGGTGGCCGCAGCCAAAGCCGCTTTGCTGGCCGCCGGTACTCTGCAGCCAATAGAAGGTCAGGATGAAAACATGATTACGGTGGTTCAAGAGATCGTGGACGATGCTTCATCAGGAGTAAGTGTTCAATTAAGGGGATCCTACAACTCTGGGGTCGACAGCTGGGGAAATATTTCGTACAGAAGCAGTGTTAGCGGCAATGTCTCCTTCAAATTAAGCAAGAACCGTACTAGTACCACTTTAACCGTACCAGTGAAAATAAGGGCAGCATCCACTACAGATTCCGGGGAATTGGCAACCGCCAAGAAGGCATTGCAGGATGTCGGCGCCTTACAACCGGAAGAAGGTCAGGATACCAGCGTGGTTCCTATGGCGCAGGCGATAATTGATAAGGCCACAAGCGGTGTTACCGTGGAAGCTATTGCATCCGGTAATCCGCAAGTTAGTACGGCGGGCGTAATAACCTATGGCAATACTGCTGCCACTGGGGACGTTACCTTTAGATTAACCAGGAATAATACTGATGTTACAGTTAACGTGCCGGTGACTGTGCCAGCCCGGTTGACTACCGATTCCGAAGAGGTGGCATCAGCCAAAGCTGCGCTGGCAGCTGCTGGTACATTGCAGCCAACTAAAGGACAGAATACCAGTGTGGTGATCATGGCGCAGGCCATCGCCGATAAAGCTTCATCGGGTGTAACCATAACCATGACCAATTCAGGCAATCCGCAAGTCAGTAGTACCGGGGAGGTGACTTATACCAGTATCAATGCCAATGGTGATGTTACCTTCCAGCTTATTAAAAACAGCGTTAAAGATACTATTAGT
Source organism: uncultured Syntrophomonas sp. (assembly GCA_964584415.1). Lineage (GTDB taxonomy): Bacteria > Bacillota > Syntrophomonadia > Syntrophomonadales > Syntrophomonadaceae > PHAA01. Next base: position 6,752 of record CAZOZX010000096.1, on the reverse strand, counting down.
GTTCCGGTTACCGTGGCCGGGCAGTCATCAGAGATAAACGTCAGGGATTTCGGAGCCAAAGGGGATGGTGTTACCAATGATACCGCTGCCATCAACAATGCCATTATAGCGGCTTACAACCGGGGCGGAGGTACTGTCTGCGTTCCGGATGGAACCTATATGATCGATCTGGGTACGTCAATTAAAATGAAGAACAATTGCTCACTGAATCTGGATCAAAATACAATTTTAAAGGCGATTTCTACAGGCGAAAACCCCGTTGTCAAGGTGTCCAATGCCAGGAATGTAAAGATTTCCGGCGGACAGATTTCCGGCGGAACAGGCATTAGGATAACCGGCAGCGATGATGTCTATATCGCTGATATAAACATGATTAAATGCTACTACGATGGTATTTATATAGGCTCCAATACCACCAGGAATTACTGTCAGGGTATTACTATCGAAAGAGTCCTGGTTGACGGAGCCAGGAGAAATGGTATTAGTGTAATCAGTGTAAAGGATTTGATCATACGCGACAGTACGTTCTGCAATACCAGGGGAGCCCTCCCGCAGTCAGGAATTGATCTTGAACCTAACCGACCGGATGAATACATGCTAAATGTATTAATCGAAAATGTTCTAAGCTACGATAATGGCACCGCTGGCAGTTCCTTCGGTGGATGGGGATTGGACTTTTGGCTGGGCGGCAGTACCGGCGGTACTTATGGAGTCAATAAGGATAACGTCAGTGTGATAATAAGTAATCTAACCGGATATGGCAATTATAGAGGCAATATTAGCAGTAACGTTAACAAGTGTATCAGTAACGGATATGATATTGTAGTTCAATAACATCCCTGAGGATCCAGCCAGCGGCAATGATTATTACTGCGGTTAGGGACTGAAAAGATGTCCATCAAGGAGTCTTAACCTAGGCCATAATTGATGAAGATATAATAACATGCAGGGACAGTGTAACCCACGAGGGAACACTGTCTTTTTCGTATCTTTATCCTATTCTGACGATTACCTTTCCTCCGATTGGTCAGATTATTAGATTTAGTGCTAGAATGATTAGTAAATGTCGTTATTATGGGTAGGTGTTTGTTTTGAGGAAAATCCCCCTGCATTTCTATGTGTTTTTGGCTATTTTGCTATTAATATTGATAAAATTAGGATCTTACTCGACTGCAGAATACAATGTGATGGATTATGGGGCAACCGGAGACGATTTTACTGATGATACCCTTGCCTTCAATAATGCCATTTATGATGTATCTCTTATAGGAGGGGGAGAAGTAATCGTACCTGCCGGGAAATATTACATAGATCCGGATACGTCAGTAAAAATGATGGACAACACCAGGCTGGTGATGAGCCCCGGCACAGTACTTAAAGCGAAACCATCTGCATCAAGTTATAACGCCGTTATCAAAGTCAGCAACGTCTCCAATGTAGAAGTCAGAGGAGGAAAAATTATTGGAGACCGATATCAGCATCTGGGAAGTGAAGGCGCCCAGGGACACGGGATACGAATAACCGGCAGCAACAACGTTTTTATTTCGGATGTATCTATTTCAGACTGCTGGGGTGATGGCTTATACGTTGGCAGCACACCCGCGCAGAACTATTGTCAGAATGTTACCATTGAAGGGATAGAGTCTGGTAACAACAGAAGGAATGGATTATCTGTAATTAGTGTCAAGGATTTGGCTATTAGGAACACCACACTGTCGAAATCAAACGGAAATCTGCCTCAATCAGGATTATGCATAGAACCGAACGACGAGGAAGAGTACGTTGAAAATATACTCATTGAAAATTTAAAAACCATCGACAACTCAGGTTATGGCATTAACTTCTATATTCAGGTCAATAGTGAGGTCACAATCAATATTAAAAATTTCCAAGACCGGGGCAGTCTGAAGGGACCCTACAACAAGTATATGTATCGAAACGAGACCAATCCTAACTACCACATTACTTTTTCTTAATGAATTTTACTTGACATCCTACCGGTTAGGCAAAGGTAACATCGCAGTCTTGTTATGGAAAGACTGCTCTTCGGGAACTAGCTGGAAATTGTTTTGTTTAACTCCTCCGTCCACGAATATCTGGATATGTCAGCAATTTTAATATTAAGTTGGATAAGTTTAACAAATTATAGCAGTAAACTAACCGAATACATGATAAAATGTAAATGATATTCGTATTATTAAGGAGGCTTTTATGGGAAAGAGATGCATGTATATATTATTAATTTTGACTTTGACATTTGTAATGCCGGGATTTGTTGATGGTACAGAAACGGCTGTTGATAGCAACACACTGGAAACAACTGATCAACTCACCCAATTTCCAGCCGATACGGCGCCGGCAGATGCTCTGACCACAGTCGAACCAATTACAGACCCAAGTAGTTCCTGGGATCAATCACTCCAATCAGTATTTGACCCAACTCCCTCACGAGGCCGGGTAGTTAGGGTGCATAAGGTTAACGTGATGGATTTCGGTACAGTCGGGGACGGTTTAACCGACGATACCCAAGCTATCCAAAATGCAATAGACAGCGGCAGCTTATTCCAGCCTGCCGAAGTATTTATTCCGGACGGTACATACTTGATAAATCCAGATGTTTCAATAGAGCTACAAGACAATACCAGTTTAATATTGAGTCCAAATGCAATATTACAGGCTAAAGGATCGGCTGCAAGTTATAATACCGTAATAAAAATAAGCAATAAATCAAATGTAAAAGTTGCAGGCGGCCAAATCGTGGGAGAGAGGTATAAGCATTTAGGAACAGTTGGAGCCCAAGGGTCAGGGATAAGAATAACGGGCAGCAGTAATGTATTTATTTCTGATATATCTATTAACGATTGTTGGGGAGATGGAATTTATATCGGAAGCAATCCAAGCAGAAATTATAGCCAAAACATTATTGTCGAAAGAGTTAGGACCTTTAATAATAGGAGAAATGGTATAACCGTAATTAGTGCCAAAAACCTTGTGATTAGAAATTCTGAGTTAACCAATTCCAACGGAAACCTGCCGCAATCAGGTTTGTGCCTTGAGCCCAATGATTCCAAAGAGTTTATGGAGAATATACTGGTTGATCATGTGACTACATCAGGCAACGCCGGATACGGTATTAATTTTTATGTACGGATAAAGAATCCCATCTCAGTTACCATTAGGGATTTCGATGATGAAGGGAGCATAAAAGGGTCTTTGAACGATTATGCTCGTCACTATATAACCAAACACAGCTCTAGTGTAACATTGGAATAACCAAATTTCTTGGTGCCAGCAAAATGGGATTGCAAAATACGTATACAATGATATGAATATACCAGTGCTTCATAAGGAATTTGCAGTGAATAAGAAGACGAAAATACTGATAGCCATATTGATGTTTATCCTCCTATCGGCAGGTGGATTATCTTATTATCAGAAGCTTGATGCCAGCCATGCATTTTCGGAAATTCAACCGGCCGCCCAGGGGTCATCCCCTGAATCTCCGGATGATCAAGATATTGGAACCATTCTTGAGCATTCCAATGCGGTATACGTACTATTTCTGGGAATAGACAAAAACGATGAAAGAGACTTAACAATGGGTGTTTATCGGACTGACACCATTGCTCTGGCACGTTTTGATTTTATCACGCAAAAAGTAAAAATTCTCAGCATACCCCGAGATACATATACTTATGTTCCGGTTGAGGACAAGCGGGATAAGATCAACCATGCCTATGCATATGGGAGTCTCCAAGGTAAGGGGCCAGAGGAGAGTATCAGGGCGGTGAACCAGCTAATCGGGCAGGATTTGGTAGACTATTATTTTTTGATTGACATGGAGCAGATTCCGGAAATCGTCGATGAGATAGGCGGGGTCACGGTTGATGTTGATATGGATATGAATTCGGGTGAAGTGGTTGTTCATAAAGGGGTGCAGGTCCTGGATGGTAAACACGCCCGGGCATATATAAGATACCGCAAGTCACCCGGAGGAGATATTGACCGTATCAGGCATCAACAGAAATTTATGTTATCACTTTATCGGCAGCAAAAAGCCGCCAATAAGCTGCTGGAAACAGTTCAATTAGGACTAAAATATCGCGACAATATCAGAACAGATTTGTCAGTCCAGCAAATAATTGCACTGGGCCGGTTCATGAATGACTTACCTCAGGACAGTGTTGAGTATTCAATTATTCCCGGCAACGCTCAAATGATCAACGGCATATCTTATTGGGTAATGAACGAGAACAAGTCTCCCAAGATCATAGATGAATTCCTGCAATAGGATTCGATATCGTTATTACCTCTCAATTACCACACTGCATCAGTGTTTGCGATAGAGATTCACAACGGGGCTCCATCCAATGATACTCTAATATTTCATTTGAGGATTTGTATGACCTATCAAAAAGTAAAAAGGATCATCGACATATCGATATCGTTGGTATTGATCTTAATTTTATTGCCAATTGGAATAATTTTGGCATTAGCAATCAAAATGGATTCTCCCGGCCCGGTCATTTTCCGACAAGATCGTTTGGGCCTAAACGGAAGGATATTTAAGATCTGCAAATACCGTTCTATGTTTGTTGGCGCTGAAAAAGGCGGCGTTTACGAAACAAAGAACGATGTGCGGGTAACCAGGGTAGGAAAGCTTATACGCAGAACCAGTGTCGATGAATTACCCCAGTTGATTAATATACTAAAAGGTGACATGTCCCTAATTGGTCCACGCCCTACGTTAACCTATCACCCCTGGACTTGGGAGGAGTATACTCCCGAACACAGAAAACGCTTTTCGGTCCGGCCTGGAGTAACTGGATGGGCGCAGATAAACGGACGTAAAAATGTTCCCTGGAATGAACGTATTAACTTGGATATTTGGTATGTCGATAATATGTCCTTTAAGGTGGACGCAATGATTTTTTTCCGGACCTTCTCCAAAATAGCAGCCAACGAGGACAATGTCAGCTTAATTGATACCGTGAATAACCAGACCATCGCCAATGGCAGGGTTTTGATAACACCAGATCAAATGGCGGCGGCCAAAGATGAGATCGAGGTAAACTGAGATGTCGTTAAAGCTGATGTATATAACCAACGATGAATCGGTAGCCCGAATCGCGGATCGGTGCGGAGTTGATTGGATATTTATTGATCTAGAGATAATTGGCAAAGAAGAGCGCCAGGGACATTTAAACTCGGTAATTTCCCGCCATAGGATTGAAGACGTCAAAAGAATCAAACAAGTGCTGTCTGAGGCTAAGTTGTTGGTTCGAGTAAATCCTATTTATGAAGGATCGCGCCAGGAAATAGATCAGGTCATTGAAGATGGAGCCGACATAGTAATGCTGCCATTCTTTAAAACCCGTGATGAAGTTGAGAAATTTATCGGTTATGTCGGTGGGAGAGCAGCAACATGCTTGCTGCTGGAAACAGCTGAGGCAGTTGAAAGTATTGATTCTATTTTAACCCTCGACGGTATTAATTCGGTGCATATTGGACTGAATGATTTGCATCTGGCCTATAGAAGGAGATTCATGTTTGAACTTCTGGCTGACGGAACCGTTGACATGCTTTGCAAAAAACTCATGGAAAAAAATATTCCTTATGGATTTGGAGGCATTGCCCAGATCGGTCGAGGCGATTTACCAGCCGAGTACATAATAGCTGAACATTATAGACTCGGATCAACCATGGTCATCTTATCAAGAAGCTTCTGCAATGTTAAGGAACTGGGAAGCAAATCCGACTTGGAGAGCATGTTCAAGTCAGGAGTCAAAAAAATCAGGGACTATGAGATACAGCTAGAAGAGAAAGATGATACGTTCTTTGAAAATAACAGCAAAATGGTAGCTGAAAAAGTGGCTGAGATTATCAGCTGAAATAGTCTTCATGCAATCAATGAAAAGCCTGTTCTTGGATTTTTAGGAGGACCTAATTTGAAGTTTGCTTTAATTTCACCAAAAAACCGACCTATTTATAACTTTCGAGGTGATCTGTTAAAGGAGATATTGTCCAAAGGCTATGAGGTAATCGCTACCGGGCCAAACACAGACGATCTTGATCGAGTTCTGGAACTGGGGATTAGCCACAGAGTGATTCCATTAGAAAAAGACTCATTCAGTATAACTGCGGACCTTCGCTACCTTTGGTCTTTAAGAAATCTTTTCAAGGTTGAAAAAGTTGATGTAGTCCTGGCCTATACAATTAAACCAGTAATATATGGAGCGATTGCGGCAAAACTGGCCGGGGTAAGGAATATCAATTCAATGGTTCCGGGGGCGGGATACGTTTTTACTGATGGCAGTGGAAACGCTAAGCTTATTAAGCGTATTGTAAGTGTTCTATATAAAATAGGATTTGGATGTGCTGACACCGTTATCTTTCAGAACAGGGATGATTTGCAGGAATTCGTTAGGTTTAAATTATTAAATTCCGACAAATGCCGATTGGTTAATGGTTCTGGTGTTAATATGGAGAAGTATAAATACCAACCTTTACCCGAAAAGGTGACTTTTTTTATGCTGTCTCGGATTAGGTACAGCAAGGGTGTTATGGAATATATGGACGCAGCCAGGATGTTGAAAAACAAATACCCAGAGGTAAGATTTATATTGTTGGGTGGACTGGACAACTCGCAGGATTATGTGCCAAGGGCCGAATTGCAACCATATATTCAGGATGGTACAATAGACTATTTTGGAGAGACCAATGATGTGATAAGTTTTTATCGGCAGTGTTCG
>CAZOZX010000095.1:0-8093 GCA_964584415.1 uncultured Syntrophomonas sp. | reverse complement strand
GATTGGTAATGCCACTTATCTTACCGTCTTCAACCAGTATAACCTGATCGGCTAACTGGAGGATCCGCTCCTGATGAGAAATAATCACTATGGTAGTATCGTATTGCTGATTCATGTTTTGAAAAGTCTCTGTCAATTTACGAAAGCTCCATAAATCTATTCCTGCCTCGGGCTCATCAAAAAGGGCTACCTTCAGATTCCGAGCCAGGATACTGGCTATCTCGATTCGCTTTAATTCTCCCCCTGAAAAACTGGCGTTTATTTCCCGGTCCAGATAATCCTGAGCGCATAAGCCAACATCAAAAAGGAGATCACAATGGTTGACCGGATTATTTGGTCCCGCGGCATAGGTCAAATATTCTTTAACCGTCATTCCCTTGAATATGGGCGGCCTTTGGAACGCATATCCGATCCCCAAGCGAGCGCGCTCCGTAACACTCTGTGAGGTTATGTCCCTACCATCTAAGGTTATTTTCCCCTCCGATGCCTGATAAATGCCCATGATCACCTTGGCAATAGACGATTTTCCGCTGCCATTGGGACCTGTCATCACGTAAATATTTTTATTGGCAAGGCATAAATTCACCTGATGCAGCACTTCCACCGGTCCTTTCTCCCCCGGTAAGGTAACACTGACATTGGTCATTTCCAGCACAACTGATCACCTCATTACGGTTTATTGATTTGTTCTCCTACACAAAAACCGGCCTAAGGCCGGTTGATAGAATTTCTATGTGCGAGGGAGAGTGTATGAATGCGCTCGCATCAACCCGGTCCCATTCTGTATGTTATCCATATTATAACACCTGCAGTCACCACTGGGAAAAGATGTTTGCGGTCTAGACCAGAGCACATAGATGCTAGCTAGCCGGAAAATGCAATTTGCCCTTAATGGTCCAAAAAACAGGTAACCTCCTGATAAATGTTTACAAAAAGGCATTTGTCAGGAGGCTTTTACTCTTACCGCTTATGATATGTCTTCATAGGGTTGGTATTTACTGTCGCGGATGAACGTTCCCCGGCTTCGGGCAATTAATCTTCCCTGGTCATTAAATATACTGCCCTCACTGATGATGAGTGTCTTACCGGCATTGACGACATATCCTTCGGCAATAATTCCAGTTTCTTCTGGTACTGGAGCCAGGAAATTAAGGCTGATATCAACCGTTCTACAGCTCCCCCCTAGGGTTGAATAAGCCAAGCTCATGGCAGAGTCTGCCAGCGTGGCCAGGATCCCTCCCGGTAAACGGCGCAGTATACTGGAAAACTTGGGTTGGGCAGACATCCTTATCCCACTCTTGCCTTCCGCCAGATAAATCAATTGAAAGCCCATCGTCTCCCAAAACGGTGATCCTTCAGACGTACTGCATATTGCATTAAACAGAGCTTTATTTATGCCTCGATTCTCAGGCAAAATCTTCCCCATATATAAATCTCTCCCCTTTGACTCTATATGGAATAACAGGTTCACGCTTTAATATAATAACGTTTCTATAGAATAATTCAAGCAGTTTATAAACCTACCAGGAGATAACATTGATCCGAATATTATTCAAACAAACTCTGATGCCGCTTTCGAGGGAAATGCCACTTAATAGAAATTTTAGCTATAAGTACAGTAATTCAGTATTCATGGTAATTCTCTGGTTGTGAAAAAAATTGGCCAGGTTCTTATTTTTAACCTGACCATGGGACCGGCCCATAAAAGAGAATTAGATAAAGTCTTCGATTCATTATATTACGGGGCCAGAGTGAAATTTGTTGAACTATGAAAACGGAATGAAAAATTAATTTGCTTGCTGTGAGCCCTCAAACCTGCTGTCAATCACAGCAGATTTTAGGTACAAACCTTGTGGTCTGCATCATATGCATCATATAAGTAACCAACTATATGAGTATGAGTAGAGATATTAACCGGAATAGTATATGATGACATTAGTCCTGACCATATTAAAGTAGCGTTGATGGGCAATGGCGTTTCATGGAGCGACCTGGAAGGACGGTTAGCCGATGATCGCTTATATTTTCGTCATTATTGTACTGACATTTTTATTACTGCTGTTTATACCCCTCACATTTTATGGCCAAGGCTCCTTTGCAGGCGCTCTTTCAGCTGATGTAACTTTAACCTGGGCGGGGGGACTAATCGCAAGTCATTGGTATTTGACTCCGGCGGAAACTCCTCGCTCTACCATCCGCATAGGCCCGTGGATCAGAAAAGAGTCCCAACATGAACCTAAATCTCCGATTCGCAAAAAAGAAATGGAATCCCGAAGCAATGGTTTCAAATGGGAATTCATTAAAACTTGCCTGAACAAACAGGTCTTCCAGGAAATCTGTCTATTTCTTGATCAAATAAGGCAATCTCTTAGGTTGCGCGGGACTCTAACGGGTGAATTTGGGACCGATGACCCTGCTCTAACCGGATATATTACGGCTCTCATAGCAATTTTAAGTGCCAATGGCTTTACAGTAAGACTCACTCCCCAGTTTGCTGATACCACACTTATCCTGAATGGTGATATTAAAGGTAGAATTATCCCTGGGATTACTATTTTGAATCTGGGAATTTTTATTTTCAAGAAACCTATCCGTATTATATGGTTAACCTTATTGCACAACAGGAACAAAAAATTAAAAAGGAGGAAGGCATATGTTTAAGGAAGATATGGAGGCCATAGCATCCCACCTGGAGAACCTGGTCAAGAGCAAAACCATTGTGGGCGATCCCATAACAGCTGGGAGCGCCACCGTGATTCCAATCATTACTGCCAGTTTTGGGTTTGGCCTGGGCGGGGGCGAAGGGACAGAATCCGGCAAAGGCGGTGGTAAGGGAAGCGGCGGTGGAGGCGGAGCTAAAATCAGTCCTACTGCACTTTTGGTGGTCAAAGGAGACGACGTTCAAGTTTTCTCCCTGGGCGAAAAGGGTTCGTTGGAGAAGCTGATTGCCTTGGTACCGGATTTTATCACCAAAATTTCTGAGCTTAAACCGAAAAAGAGCGGCGAATAATTTGGTATTTGAGCCCGATAATAATAGCTAAGGATATCCTGCCTGGAGTATACTTTGGTATCAGCGAAAATGAGGAGGGTAGTTCCGGTGCAGGTTCTCCTTAGCCATGATCGCCGCAATTGCAGCTCCGACACCAGAAGTGTCTTTTTCAAACTGGATTTCAAAAATGCCGCGTTTGTGACCGAACGCTTCATGTAATGTGTCATTTATGGTTTGTGCAAAATAGGGCATCTGCTCATAAAGCGACCCATCTATGGCGATAATATGATTCCCAAGCTGGTTTGGATCGATATAGTCAATTATCCCTGCATAGGTGGCAGCAATTAACCTGGCTGCCCTTACCACCATCGCTATTGCAAGGTTTTTCAACATAATCTTTTCACGGGCATTTATGGTATGGGATCTTGTTCTAATAATAAAATCACCCTTCTGTAATAAAACAGATATGTTTTTTGAGTCCAATGCATTCCTGTTAGACAGGGAGTCAACAACATCTACTGACTCCGCAAATATATGCCCGCATCTTACCATATCTAAAATTATCAGACGGAATAACTCACCTAAATAAGCTCCGGAAACCATTTTTTCAAAACGCTGATGGAGACTATTCGTACTGTTATCATCCAGTAGTACATCGTATTGGTTAACAGGCAGAACATTGTTAAAGAAATTGCCGGATTCAATATTAATTAAATGACCGCTCTTATCAAAAAAGCTGGTATTATGACCCGTTCCGCAGATTGAACCTAAATCGGCAGACTGGCTGCGGTAAGCTGCAGCCAGCAAAGTGGCGACTGCATCATTGACGATGGCGGTGGGTTTTATTCGATCCAATCCACGCTTTTGTAAAGCCACAGTCAACATATTGTTTATTTCGCGGTCTACAACCATACGGGTCCTGATTTCTTTGGTCCACTCCAGCAGAATAGCCGATTTTGGACTTAGCTGCCGGAATGGGAATGAGAAACAGTGACCCAAAAGATAATCCATGTTACCCCCGGCAAACTCACCTATCTCATAAGCGATATAATCAAACAGCTGCTCACCACTCGATGAAGCAGCTGTCAGATTAATCCCAGACCGATTCTCGTTCAAATTTATAATTTGTTCCTTTAACAAATCATAGGTTCTATTTCCATTTAGTCTTACCAGGATAATTCTAAGATTGGTGCCCCCGAAATCCAGAGCCAACACTTCTCCATTCTCCTGCCCTGTCGGGTAGGAAAAGCAGCTATCCAACAATTTAAGGCCGCAGCTGTCAGGTCTGCTTAATAAGGCCGACTTAAATACAGATGCAACGGAGGATACCATAGCAGGCGATACAGTTAACGATTTAATAATACTTCTGTACATGGTGACTATTTTTCCTTATTGTTAAGCGTATTACTTTAATGCAGTGTTTATATTGGGAGACAAGTTGGAGTAAACGATAGGTGACTTTAAGCTGGGTTCCTAGTTCACACCCTTAAGCGATATACTGCTTTTTCCGGGTTGCACCTCATCTTCACCCAGGTTTTTCATCTCAAAATACATCATAGTAGCAGTTAGACTAACCGCTAGAACATCGGCGACGGGAGCCGAAACCCATACTCCTTCAACCCCCCAAAAGCGAGGCAATATCAATAGTGCGGGTATAAAGAACAGAATTTGCCGGGATAGACTTAGTACCGCTGCTTGACGTGCTTTGCCTACAGCCTGGAAGTAAGTTGTACTAATTACCTGAAATCCTACTATCCAAATCATAGCCATATAAACCAGCATGGCATGTTCAGTTAAGTTAGAAAGAGCTAAATCTCCACTGCTAAATAGACTCACCAGCTGTCTTGGCCAGATGCGTATAGCTAAAAATCCGGCCAAAGATATCGAGGTTGCCGCCAGGACCGCTGTTTTCCAGGTAGCCTTAACCCGGTGATACTGCCTGGCTCCATAATTGAAGCCAATAATAGGCTGTGCTCCCTGTGATACGCCTAAAACCGGCATAAATAAAAGGGTCGCTATACTGATCACAATTCCCATAGCAGAAAGGGCCAGGTCACCACTATGAATCAATAGAATTCGATTTAAAATTATCTGCTGAACACTGGAAGCAACCTGTAGGCCAAAGGGAGCAAATCCGATGGCCATAATACCAGACAAAACCTTCAACCTAAGCCTTAGGTTATGCAGACGTATTTTAACCAGGCTGCGTCCGGTATAGAAATAACCTAATACCCATACCGCAGATACAAATTGTGATATCACAGTAGCTAAGGCTGATCCTTTGATGCCAAATTTACAGATAAAGATGAATATGTAGTTGAGTATGATATTCACTACGGCGCCCAATATTTGAGTATACATGGAAGTCTTAGGATTGCCTTCGGCTCTGATAAAATTGTTGACTCCCAAACCAATCGATCCAAAGACCCCGCCCAATACAACAATATGGGTAAAATCTCGAGCGTAGGGCATGACCTCGGGACTAGCCCCACACAGGATCAAAATCTTCTCTGAAAAGGCGAAGAATATGGCAGTGAATATTAATGGCAACAGCGTCAACATGGCTACGCCATTACCAGCAATTTGTTCTGCCTCCTCTTTCTTTTGCTGGCCTAAACGGATCGATATCAAGGCTGTGGTCCCTACTCCGATAAATATGGAGATAGCCAGCATAATGGTCATTATGGGCAAGGCTACGGTGGTGGCAGCAATCCCAAGGGACCCTACCCCCCGCCCCACGAATATACGGTCAACGACATTGTAAAGCGAACTGACTAACATTCCTACGATTGCAGGTATGGAAAATTTCCATAGCAACCGGCCAACTTCCTGGCTTAATAATTCGGTTGAACGATCCATTACAAAACCTTTCCCACGTGCTATATGCAGATAAATATATACTGGGTATAATATCTGTTTGAAAATCCTGCGTCAATTACGTGTTGAGTATGTATCACGCAGCGCCAACTCATTTCTCAACCTCTGCTGCGTTTTTTACAGACCAATAAATAGATGGCCCGCACGAAATGCTACCCAAAGTTTAGCATATCGGTCAGGCCGGTTTGTATACTCTCTATTTGGACTTGCTCTAAGCTTGTGGGGTCAAGCAGCTTTGAAAACAAAACGTCTCTGGCTTCAGTAACTATTTGTGGCTCGTTAGGAGTTTTATATCATCATGTTCCAAATATTAAGCTCCCATGTTCATTTTTCGGGTATTAAGCGTTGGATGTCGTATTGTTGATACATTTCCTGCAGCCAGCTATCGTATTCCGTTTGGGCTTTTTGCTCGAAGATGGTGTTCTTAACTTTATCTTTGCTTTGTTCATAGTCGGGTTGCTGAGCTTCTTGAATCTCATCAATCTTAATTATGTGATAACCGTAATCAGTTTTGACCGGAGCACTTATGTCGCCGACTTTCATCCCAAAAGCTGCATCTTCGAATTCTTTAACCATATCACCTCTTTTAAAGAAGCCGAGTTCACCCCCGTTATCAGCAGTACTGCTGTCCTTGGAGTATTCTTTGGCCAACTGGGCAAACTCTTCACCGTTTGCCAGTCTAGTTTCTATCTGCTTTGCTTCTTCTTCCGTGTCCGCCAAAATATGACTGGCTTTAACCTGCTTCTCCTGGGCAAAAGTTGCTTGGTTTTCTTCGAAGTAAGCTTTCATTTCATCTTCGCTGATTAATATTCGCGGTTCCAGTAGCTTTTTGATTTTCACAGTAACATCAAGGTCTGAGTACATGTCGGCGTTTGAATAGCCGCTTGAAGCCAGAGCCTGGTTGAAGGCCTCCTCCCCACCATAGTATTCATAATAATGTTCCAGTTCCTTTTGAATATCTTCATCTGAGACCATGATGTTTTGTTTATCGGCTTCAATTTCAACTACCTTTTTGGAAATCAAGGATTCCAATGCGGATTGCCCATCCTGCTTCAACATGTATTGGTACAATTCTTCCTTTTTTATTTTCTCCCCGTTGACGCTGGCTACGGCCTGAGTATTGACTCTGTAATATGAGACAGCCAGAGAGATTATGGCAGCGCATAATATTAACGCTAGAACTAGTAAGATATTACGTTGGGTTTGTATTTCCAGCTTCACTTATTGAACACACTCCTTCTTTATTAAATTGTCAGCAGTTCCCAAGTAAGATAATTATGTCGTGTCCCGTCCATGTTTTAGCTTCTCACTAATTAATGAAGATTTGGTGAAATAATGGCGAAGGTTGGGTGAATCTTGCCCTCCGAACTGTATTTTTTAATCTCAGTCTGATAAATTTAGAGCGGACTCTAAATCTTCCCCTTTATGGTGTGATAATATAACCTGAGACTTAAATTAGTCTGAAATGTTCCTTTTAAAATTGCGAGTATCATCGTTTGGGGCATGAAAAAAGGGGCTGTTTTCAATACAGCCCCTTAAATATGACTTGGCTTCAGAATTATACTATAAAATTATTATAATTCCATCCCCTTGGTTTTGCTTTGACCGAAATTATATGGATTAAATATTTTGGCCCATTCCCGCATTTCTTTAATTACTTGTTCACTTAAATCACCATACCACTGAAACCAGGGAGCTATTATGGTAGCATTCCAGCTCTGGACTATCTGTTCCACCATATCTCCACAGAATTCATCCCACCAGGTACAACCGGTACCAAAGATGGCGGCTTTTTTCCCCTTCAGGTCCACTGAACCCATCTGATCATAAAAAGTTTTGTAATCATCCGCTAATTCTCCGTTGTTCCATGTAGATGATCCCAAGATGACCATATCATTATCAGCAATGTCCTGATTCTTAATATCAGCGACATCTTTAACCGTAACCAGATACCGCTCCGATAATTCCTGCCTCAGAATTTCCGCCAGCCTTTCTGTGTTTCTAGTAGAAGATCCATAGATAATCAAAGCCTTTTCCAACATTTCTCGCCTCCGCTAAATATTTACCGTATTTTTACCAGGGGACTGGTACAAAAAGTCCTTAGCAAATCGACCGCACCTTAAACATATATTCTAGAGATAGTAAATTTATGCTGCCATTAGTTTTATTCTTTGTGCACTTTATTCCCGAAGTTGATCATCTCTTTAGGCCGTAATCGGACTCGGAC
>CAZOZX010000094.1:0-8105 GCA_964584415.1 uncultured Syntrophomonas sp. | reverse complement strand
CGCTGAGCTCAGCCAGCAGGGATTCCCGGCAATGGCTGTCCTGGACTCCCAGACCAAGCTGTAATGGTGTGCTGCCCACAACCTCTTCCCGGGAATATCCGGTAAGATCGAGGAGTTTTTGATTAACATCGATACACTGGTCGTCCCGCATGCGGATAATCGCCATGGGAGCCGGACTATTCATAAATATTCTGGTGAAGCGCTCTCCCGACTGCCGCAGGGCTTCTTCCGCCATCCTGCGCTCGGTGATGTCGACATTCATTTCAAGTATCATCGGGGAACCCTCCACATCGGTAAACGGAAAATCGTAAGCATCAATTATGGTGCCGTCAAGGTTGACCTCCCAATGATGCGGCTGGCCAGTTTCCAATACTTTATAACTTTCACAGAAAGCACATGGTTCATTGTTGCCAAAACAATACTCATAGCAATGCCGGCCGTTAGCCTCACCGAATTTCTCCCTGAAACTACGGTTAGCAAAAGCGATATGGTAGTCCGGGGTCAGAAGACAAACCATAACCGGTAGGGTTTCCAATACATTAAAGAGCCGCTGTCGTTCGGTGCTGACCGCTTCAGCAATCCTTAGTTTGGCCTCACTCTCCCGCAGTGCCTCCTCTGCCAGTTTTCGCCAATGTATGTCGTTGAAAAGAATAGCAACTCGCCGCTGCTCCGGATTCCCGACACGGAAGGCATAAACATCGTAGAAGCGGCCAAGCGCTTGAGCCGGATTCTGGAACCGGGTAGGTTCGCCAGTAAGGGCAATATGGCCATAAATGTCGAACCAGTGCTGCTCGTGGTTTGGAGCCATATCCCGCATACAACGGCCTACTGCGTCCACAAGACCCGTTTGTCTTTCGAAAGTCTGGTTGACCTCGAGAAAGCGGTAATCCAGGGGATAATCATGATCGTCGAACAACACTTCGATGATGCAGAAGCCTTCGTCGATTGAGTTGAAAAGGTCACGGTACTTACTTGTGCCCTCGAGCAGTGCCTCCTCCATGCGCTTGCGCTCGGTGACATCTTCGGCAGTGACCAAAATCCCGGTAACTTTTCCTGCTGTGTCCTTGATGGGCAGCCAATTTTCGTTCCAATATTTATGGACTCCCGGTGCCGCCATGGTTGTTCGGCTTATCTCAAGATTAAGCTGGGCTTCACCGGTTTCGATTACCTTCTTAAACGCAGTCTCTCCCTGTTCCGATAAATCAGGGACGATATCCCTGAGCGTGTGGCCAATATGTTCAGCCACGGTTATTCCATTCATTTCGGCAAAAAACTTGTTTAAACCTACATATCGCAGTTGGTCATCAAGCAGGCAAAGGCCTACGGGAGCCAAATTAAAGACAGTTTCCATTTGATTCGATCTGGATTCTATTGTTTCAATATGTCCCTTTAATGCCTGGTTCTCCTGGCGCAGCTGGACTAGTTCATTAATAAGATCCGCCTTATCCCTCTGGCAATCGCCCACTCCCAAACCCTCCAGTATTCTCTGTCTTTTAGTAATGTAACACAAAGGTTGGTCGAATTAGGTCGAACTGCGTCCAGGCTGGATATGTTTGGTCAGAATAACTCGATTGAAGACAGAAAGGAGACAGTTCTCCTGTGTCAAAAACAGTTAGAACCGTCTCCCTGCCTCTTGTCATCCTGAGGAGCAGAAGGCGACGAAGGATCTCGGCTGGATGCTTCGCTAACGCTCAGCATGACATATTTAGGAGACCTCTTCAGTGGTCTCAGACGGTTCGGCTGCCTACAACTCCAAGTGACTTTTTATATAGTACCCTATATCATCCATCGCCTGCGTGGCCTCGGGGAAAAGCGGCGCCAGCAGCGGAAAGGCGTGAACCATACCTTCGCACACTCTCAAGGTTACTTCTACCCCGCTCTTTTGGGCTTTCACGGCGAAATTGCTGGCATCATCCAGATGTATTTCATAGGTGCCGACATAGATCATAACCGGCGGCAGCCCGGTCAGATCCGCCATCAACGGCGACAGCCAGGGATGATGAGGATCATTGTCCGCAATATAAAAGCCGGTCCAAACCGTCCAGGAACCCATCGGGGCAATATCTTTTTTAAAGTTGGTCCGGAAGGAATCCGCCTGGCAGGTCAGGTCGGTTACCGGGGAAATAGAGACCGCCGCCCTGGGCAATTCAATCCCCTGGTCCTTGAGCGCTGCCAGCGTGGAAAGGGTCAGGGTGGCCCCGGCCGATTCTCCCATAATCATGATATTGGCAGGTTCATAACCCTGGCTCAATAACCAGTTATAAGCGCTGAGGCAGTCTTCCACCGCCGCCGGAAAGGGGTGCTCCGGCGCCAGCCGGTAATCGAACAAAAGCATTTTCGCCCCGCACACCCTGGCAAATTTGACCACATGCATCCGATGGGTATGACAACTGCCGGATATAAACCCGCCGCCGTGGATATACATGACGACCTTGCCCGCAGCAGCCCCCTCTGGAATAATCCATTCAGCGTGCATATCCCCTATTTGCATACTCTCCACCTTGATGTCGGCCGGTATTTTATTGAGCCGGGCCGACATTTTATCCAGCTCACCGCGGAACTTGCCTACGTCAAAATTGGCATCCACCACTTCCGGCTTCAGCCTCAACTTAAACAGGTGCCGGTTTCTCACCATACTAAGGATTATTTTACTTTTTAGGCTGGGCATTTCGTTTCACTCTCCGATTCCTGGCGGGTTTGCCCCGTTGATAAACAAGTCGGTACATTGCTCAATGACTTCGTTTTGGATAAAACCTTCCGGGTTCCGATAAAATTGTTTGGCTACCTCGATAAAAATGAACATAAAAAAATCCCCCGCCGCCGTCAACGGCAAATCATCGCGGATATCCCCGTCCTGTATCCCCAGTCCGACCACCGCCGCAATCAAGGCGCCGATGCCGCTGTCTCTCCGTTCATCAGGCTCGAAGCTTATCACCTGCTTCATGATGTAAACCAGATACTTTTCGAAGATCTCCTTTTGGGCCCGGACCCCATCCATCAGGTTGTTAAGGATGTAGACCATCCTGGCCCGGGTATCCGGCAGCGTTTGCAGGTGAGGCAGCCGGATGGGATTTTTGGTCTCAAAGGTTCTCTTGATATAATCGCTGATGATCGCTTCTTTTTCCGGGTAGTAATTGTAAAGAGTTTTTTTGGCAATATCAGTTTCCGCAGCAATCTGTTCCATGGTAGTCCCGTCAAAGCCCTTGGCTTGTATCAAACCAACCGTGGTGTCAATAATTTTATTGCGCAAATCATTTTTCTTCCGGTCCATACGGCTCGGCTTTGATTGGTCCACGTAATTATCCTCCATATGTTTCAGTTGAACCCCCGCCCTCTATTTTCCACGCTGTGCAATTTTACACTCCGTGTAATTTTTATTTTAATCCTTCTTTTATTTCTGTCAACAGTGTTATATTAAGAACGTCCCAGTATAACACCTCGGCAGGCAACAGAACCGTCCCCTTGCCTGGTTGCCGGTGCAAGATTTCCGGGTGGAACACGTATCACTTGTAAAGATTTACCTATTTACATATAAGATTGTACGAAAAGGAGACGGGAAGAGATGTTGAAAAGCAAAGACCGGACGAGATCAGCCCGACCCGGGTACATACTGGCTACAATGCTGCTGATAGGCCTGACTGCTGTGACGTTGGTTTTAAGCGGCTGCGGGGCGAAGAACTCCATCACCAATTCTACCGATGCCGGACGCAGCACCAGTCAGATCGCCAAGGACTCAGCCTCCGCTCCCCAATCGGAACTGGGCAGCGGCACCCCCGAGAACATCGTCATTGACCGCAAGACCATCCAGAACGCCGACCTCAGCATGAAGGTCCA
Organism: uncultured Syntrophomonas sp.; assembly: GCA_964584415.1. GTDB lineage: Bacteria > Bacillota > Syntrophomonadia > Syntrophomonadales > Syntrophomonadaceae > PHAA01. Next base: position 4,271 of record CAZOZX010000094.1, on the reverse strand, counting down.
GGACGTCACCGCGGCCATAGATCAGATAATCGCCCTGGCCAATCAAAACGGCGGCTATACCGTCAACAGCCACATAAGCCGCAATGACCAGCAGGTCTCAGGGCGGCTGTCGGTCAAAGTACCCCAGGACAATTTGCTCCCCGTAATCGCCGCCATTGCCGATTTAGGTGAGATAACCGACAAAACCATCACCACCCAGGATGTCACCCAGGAGTACTATGACGCCCAGGCCCGTTTGAAGGCACTGCAAACCAAGGAAGAACGCTTGCTGGGACTGATGGATAAAGCAGCCAATGTCACCGAGCTCATCAGCATCGAGAGCGAACTGGGCAAAACCCGCAGCGACATAGAAGTCCTGACCGGGCGCCTCCAATACCTGACCAACGTCACCACCTACAGCCTGATCAATATCACCCTGGTGCAGGGTCTCCCCGGCACCATCCAAGCCCCGCAGGGGACCCTGGGAAGAGCCTGGCAGGGGTTCGTCAGCAGCATCAGCGGGCTGATCAACTTTGCCGACAACGTGGTGGTATTCCTCTTCACCGCCCTGCCCTGGCTGGCAGTATTGACCCTGCTGTTTTTATTGGGGTGGTACTTCTTGAAAAGATTCCGGGTACGCAAGCAATAGGGTTGGATCGGCAGGCAACAGAACCGTCCCCCTGCCTGCTCTCAGACCATTTTTTGAGCTTTAACAGCTCCGCAGCAGGTATTTTTTTGATATTATATATTTATTGCTAAGCATCCCCGTTGGGGAGACAGGAGGAGGAGACTGACATTCGCAGTTCAATATTAGAAATCAGCTTATTAATAGCCGCTTTTATTGCGGGATGGCAAATAACCGGATGGAGCAGCCTTTTTTATATCGCTCTTGGTCTGATTGTGTTTTATGCCATTGTTATAGTCATGTATATAATGATCAAGGGATCAGCTATGCCGTGGTTTGACAAACTCCTCGGGGTTATAGCCCTGGCCGGGTGGCTGGCGATAGCCCGGCTGATACTCCAGGAAAAGGGATTGCATCTATGGGGACTATTCTAAGATAAATAATCAGCAATTTCGCCACAAACACTGGCACGGGGAAGCCTTCGCAGACTAACTTGCGGGGGTTTTTTTGATGCTTTTACAGGTTTACCACCATTTCTTCTTTTTGAAAAAGGCCAGCATCATGCCGGCAATGGTGATCATGATCACCCATAACGCCGGGTAAAACCAAGGCCAGTGCAGCTCCGGCATGTTGACGATATTCATCCCGTAGACGCCCACGATAAAGGTAAGCGGTATGAAAACTGTGGCGATGATGGTCAGGACCTTCATCACCTCGTTCATCCGGTTGCTGACGCTGGAAAGGTACATGTCAAGCATACTGGTCAGGATGTCCCGCAGGGTTTCGGTGGTGTCCATCACCTGGATGACGTGGTCGTACAGGTCGCGGATATATAGCTGGGTGGCGTCTTTCACCAGGGGCGTTTCCCGCCGGGTCAGGAAGCCGATTATCTCCCGCATCGGCCAGACCGCCCGGTGCAGGTACAGCATCTCGGTCTTCAATTCATGAATAAACTGCATGGTGGCCGGAACCGGATCGGTGACCAGTTCATCCTGGATGGCGTCGATCTCCTCCCCCAGGTTTTCCAGGGCGACAAAATAGTGGTCCACGATAATATCCAGCAAACCGTAGAGCAGGTAGTCAGCGCCCGAACTCCTGAGCAGACCGGCGTTGGTCTTGATCCGCTCCAGCAGCGGATCGTAAATGGCGGTATCGCCTTCACTGAACGAGATGAGATAATTTTCGCCCAGGACGAAGCTTTCCTGCTCCAGGTCGAATTTACTGGCCTGGCTGTCATAGCCGACCGTCTTTACGGCCAGGTAAATATAATCCCGATAATTATCGATCTTGGGGCGGTGCCCGGTATCCAATATATCTTCCAATACCAGGGGATGGATCCCCAACCCGCGCCCCAATTGCCCGATTGCCTGGGCGTCGTGGATGCCTTCCACCCTGATCCAGTGCACGCTCGATTTGTCCAGGCCGGCCAGGGTGGCTTCACTCAATTCCAGCTCTTTTTCGGTACAGGCGGCTTCGGAATAGCTCAATAACCTGATCCGGATTTTCTCAAGCTTCTGTTCCCCGATATGGACCAAACTTCCGGGCGGCAAGCCTGCTTTGTCGGATATTTTCGGCACCGGCATCATCTCCTGTCATGGATTGGTGGGCAGTCTAACACGAGTTTACTGTACTTATTTACAATACCATAAGAAATCTACACGATTTTGGTCATGGTTCTAATAACACATTGGGTCAACGGTCTTAAATCCCCGCCAACTGAGATAATGGACGCTTGCAGCAATGACTCAGCATCGGTCTGCGACCAATCGATAATATACCCTGCGTGAAACCCCAACTGTCTAATAAACTCACGGATAGCCCTGCCATTGCCCTCACGAAAAGGGTGGATCATGTTCAATTCCGCCATATAGTAAGCAAGACGGGCTGCACAATCATGCAGCCCCAGATTTCTCGAGTAATCATCCTTCTTAAGCTGCGCCAACAGCCTCTTCAGATTCTCATGTATATACTCGCTCTTACAAAAAAAAGTGTCACCTTTCAGCAGATCCTCAGCTCTATATCTACCGGCAAAGGGGTATATATCTTGGAAAATATATTTATGAATATTCTTCAGGTGACTAGCGCTAAATCTGCCTTGAACTGTATACTCATGTTCTAATTCATATTGACGCTGTAAAGTAATGTCCGCTTCAAAGCTAGCCAAATCCCGAGCATTTTTTATATCCAGCTTATTTACAAGCACCTCTGGGTAGCAGTAAACCGAGTGTGTTTTTACTTTTCGGGCATACTTGGAGGTATTCGGATTCATTTGTTTTTCCTTTTGTTCACATGATGAGCAGTTATCATGGTAACCGCTTCTTTACTGGTCAGCTTTCCCTTTAAATATTTGCGGCCAATCATTTGGGCTTTTTTGCTTGGCTTTAATCCTTCGACCGCCATGGATGCTTGAACGCCGTCAATCACACGCTTGATCTCAACAGTTTCTTTGGGCATATATTTCACCCCCAATATAATTATAACCAAATAACGGTCAAAAAGAATTGAAGTTGCTTTTACTTACGCAGCTTCGATTCTTTCAAAATAAAGTCGGTTCCTCTATCCAAATATCCAGGTTGGCAGGTGCGAAACGTTCCTGAAGGCAGGTCCATGCCATTACGTTCTCCAGTAAACGCAGGCAATTTTGGCGGTGGTCTTTTCCTTAACCATGCCGTTTTCGGCCTGGCTTTGCAGGAATTCCAAAATGGCGCTCTGCTGGGCCGGGGTCAGTTCTTCCTTTATCGCCAAACGGTTCAGGTAATGGCGATGGGCCTCGGCCAGGGTCCGGATTCTTTCCCTTTCGGTATCGAAATAAGCGATCTCTGGGAACATCTTATAATGCCAGAGAATGTTGAAGCTGCAATAGAGCCCGATATTGCCAAACTCATTCACGGCTTGGCGGTCGAGCATCCTTTTCAGCTGATCCAGGATCGAGTCCGACCGTTCCACAAAATGACAGAGCAGGCCGCATTCACTGCTGGCCTCCAGAATTTTATCCAAACCCTCCTTGCTCTCCAGGGCAGGAGACATTATGGCGGTTACCAGGCTGAATTTCTTTTCCCATTGCAGCTCGGTCAGATCGGCGGTGTGCCAATCCACTTCCCGGAAATCGGTATTGCCCGCTCCTGCCGCCGCAGCATTGGCGATAGCAGCCTGGACCATCTTCGGAGAAATATCCACGCCGGTAACGCTATTGGCGGTCCGCGCCCACTCGATCGCAAACTTTCCCGGCCCGCAGCCGATATCCAGTACGGTACTATCGGGTTTCAGCATCTGCTTTTCCAGCAGCAGACCGGTTATTAAAGGGATACGCTCATCGGGTCCATCCCAGTTGAATTCGTCAACCCGCCGGTCCCAAACCGTCTTGTCCCCCTTCTTGTAACTCCGCTCATCACTATTCACTTCTTTCCACAGTTGGGTGAAGTAAGCTATGCTCATAAAGTCCCCTTAATGTTTCTGGAGATTAGTTTATACAACCATGATAGTTCCTAACAGATACTTCGCCAACATCTATCTATGTCCTGCATATTTTGCCTGAATTTAGAAAGGATTCCGCAGCAGAATAACACACAGGCAACAGAACCGTCCCTCTGCCTGGGTTAAATATTGTATAATAGAGTAAATATGGTAAGAAGGGGGTTCAGATATGATTGGAAGAAAACCAGGTATG
>CAZOZX010000093.1:0-8115 GCA_964584415.1 uncultured Syntrophomonas sp. | reverse complement strand
TACCTGGGATGGAACCAGGAATGCGATAAATTTGATAACCGCCAAAGCCTATACGGTAAACGGGGGCGAATTAACCTTATCAGCCAACACCGCTAATAAAAATGCCGTGCTCTCCACCGCCAAGGTATATATAAATGGAACCGAAGCAACCCTTACGGCCTACGTAATCGATGGTCGGACTTACTTTAAACTGAGGGATTTAGGTGCGGCCATCAACTTTGGCGTTGCCTGGGACGGTGCCGCTAATGCTATTAACATAAACACTGCTGCCAACTATGTACCCGAATAAGGATAGGATGGCCCGGACTCAAATATATGTGGCCCAGATTATTCCTGGAATCGGACTAGTCGGAAAAGTATAAAGTTTTCGCTGAAAGACCCCTCAATTCTGTGGGGGTCTTTTTTATTTTCTAACGCGGACGAAAATTCATAGTTGATAGTTGATTTAGAAACCGATATAATCAAAATGCAATTTAGTAAATTAGTAAATTACTAAATTGTGAGTTTCAATCAAAGGAGCGAGAATTATGAAAATACCGACTACTTTAAAGCATAAACCGGTTATTGTATCTGAAAACTACGAAAATGTAGACGGCAGATATGCGTATAATTCGGACGCCAAGGGCCTGTCGCTGGGATTGGCCCAATGGAATGATCGGGGCAAGGTAGACATATCCGGTAAAGTATGGCGGCATACCGGTGAAAAATGGTCTCGCCAGTCGGAAGAACTGCCCTTACACCGTGTACTGGACCTGGCCATTCTGGCTTGCCGGGCAAAAATGTACTTCCAGGACGCCTATAGGTATGAGAAGTTATATGATCCGGACAAACCGATTATTGACCGGGTGGGGCTGCAGGGTGATGCCATGACCGTAGCGGTATGCTCTGACAATGAAAAAATCGATGAGGATATTCAATTGTTTAACCAGGCTCTCAGCCATGATGATGAACTGCTGGGAGAGCGCTTGCACACCCTGGCCAGGATATTGAGAGAGATGGGTTATTGATTAATTAATGATAGAAAGGAACTGCGAAAATGGCGAAAATGGACAAGCAAACTCAAAAGGCTCTTAAAGAGGCCTATAAACAGATCAAGACTTATATGGGTGTGATCCAGATAAAAAACAAAATAAACGGCAAAATATTTATTGCTGGATTTCCTAACTTGAAGAATAAATGGCTGACCATTCAGAGCCAGTTGGCCATGGGCATGCATGTGAATTCCCGCTTGCAACAGGACTGGAATGAGCTGGGCCCGAAAGCGTTTAGCTACGAGGTATTGGAGCAAAAGGCCACCGACGAAGTGAATGATGTTCGCTGGGAGATGAAGCAGATGGAAAAGCAATGGTGTGAGAAACTGCAGCCTTATGAGGACCAGGGCTATAATAAACCTCCCCAATAACGGAAATGGAATAAGTGTTCCTATTATTAACCTGCTTCGCGCAGGTTAATTTTTTCACATAATTGACGTTTGAGAACTATATACATATACTATAAGTGAACGAACGTACACTCGGAGGAAAATCAGATGCCGATTTCAGAATTGAAACAAAGCAAGGAAAGACGCCAGCACCTCCTGAACTGCTCCCTGAAACTGTTTATCGAGAAGGGTTACTTCAATACAGCTATACGGGATATTATTGCCGAGTCCGGGGTGGGCACCGGAACTTTCTACAACTACTTCATCGACAAAGAAGATGTTCTGAAAGCTTTGCTGGAGGGCTTTGCTGATCAGATCATCGCTAGTATAAAAGAATACTATCAGGTTGAAGAGAATATCCTGGAGCGATTTGTTGAAACCAAGCGGATCACCATGGAAGTGTTCGCTCAGAATGAAAAGTTATCCGAAATATACAGCCGGGTAGCAGGAACCAGTGAACCCATCGACCAGTGTTTAAAAGCCTTTGAAGATAAGCTGATCGACTTCTACTGCAAAAACATTGAGTATGGAATCAAAAAGGGTGTTTTCAAACTGGTCCCGGTTGCGCCGGTGGCTCATTCTATCCTGGCCACCGAAAAATTTTTGCTGTATAAATGGGTGGTACTTAAAGACATAACCAAAGAAGCCATGATAGATATGGTGGTCTCCTTCCACGAGACCCTGGCCACAGGTTTACTGAGAAATTCGTAAGTATAAAAAATTTTTCACCATTGTGAACGAACGTACACTCAGTTAGTGAATCAAAGGAGGAGGGACTATGATGAGAACGATTAATCCTGAGCATATCAACGGAATTATGGATTTAATTAACCAGGCACCTTATTTCAAGCTGCTGGCGATGGAAGTGAAAGAGCTGAAGCCAGGCTATTCCAGGGTGGAGGTCAATTTAGAAAACAAGCACCTGAATCCTTTTGGGGGGATTCATGGGGGCGTGTACTCTTCCTTGATCGATACCGCAGCCTACTGGGCAGTTTACTGCGATGTCGAGGAGGATGCTGGATTTATTTCTCTGGATGTTCAGGTCGATATGTTGTCAGCGGTCAAGGATGGCCTTTTGGTTGTGGAAGGGAAGCGCATCAAGGCGGGCAGAAGCATCTGCAAGGCCGAAGCAGTAATTTCAGATGGCAACGGCAAGACCTTGGCCCACGGAACCTCCAAACAAATGGTTATCCCGGGAGTGCAAACCATAAACCAGGCCATTTTATCTTTGGGCTATCAACCGCTGCCGCCCAAATTTATGGTCGATTCGGATACAGCAGTTAGTTTCTAAGTAACGATTTAATCCCAATTCCTATAGCCCTTACTTTCTTGCAATCGCCCTGACTGTCGCCGGTCGGGGCCGTTTTTTGCCATGCATTAGTATAAAAAGTTGGTTACAATGGGATATAAATCTCGTCTGCCGCTTACCGGCCTAAGCGGATTCAGCACAACTTTTTATAGTATTTAGATGGCTGGGTCGGAAACATGAAGGATAAGTACCAGTCGAAAAAGAATGAATTAGCAGGGATCGAAAGATTCTATTAGGATACATACCAGCGGGGCAAACCAGGAAGGGCCCATGGCCCAATGTTAAAGATAAATGGGGTTTCAATATATGAAGGAAATTACCAGAGCTTTAAAATCAGCCTTTCCTCATACCATCCCTATTCTTACCGGATTTCTATTCCTGGGGATTGCCTATGGAATCTTAATGAACAGTAAAGGTTATGGGGTCGGCTGGACGGCGTTGATGAGCTTTTTGGCCTTTGCCGGCTCGGCCCAATATGTAGCGATCAATTTGCTGACCTCAGTTTTTAACCCTGTATATGCATTACTGCTGACCTTAATGGTGAATGCCCGGCATTTGTTTTACGGGATTTCCCTGCTGGACAAGTATAAGGATACCGGGAAATTCAAGCCATACCTAATCTTTGGCTTATGTGATGAAACATTCTCCATCATAAGTTCCACCGATCCGCCGGAAGGGGTAAATAGAAATTGGTTTATGTTTTTCATCACCCTGCTGAATCACAGCTATTGGGTACTGGGTTCAGCGCTGGGCGCGCTGCTCGGCTATGTCTTTCCGTTTAAGACCAAAGGACTCGATTTTGTTTTGACCGCACTTTTCGTGGTAATTTTCATTGGGCAATGGAGAAGTCAGAAGCAGCATAGTCCGGCGGTGATCGGGGTGGCCTGTTCTATCATCTGTTTAGCCATTTTCGGCCCCAATAATTTTATTATTCCTTCTATGATCGCTATATTAACTATATTGACGGTATTTAGAAAAAGACTGGCCCAGGAGACAACGCTATGATTCTAACACCACTGCAGACTCTAATCATTATATTGATGGTAACCCTGGGTACTGTTATTACCCGGTTTACGCCTTTTATTGTATTTCGCGGCAGCAAGGGGAAGCATCCCTATATTACTTATCTGGGCAATATTTTACCCTATTCCGCTATCGGTATGCTGGTGGTATATAGCCTGAAAGGCGTCAGTTTGACCGCATCACCGTATGGTTTTCCTGAAGCGGGCGCTATTATTTGCATCGCGGTGTTTCATTACTGGAAGAACAATGCCCTTATCAGCATCGGGGTGGGAACGATTGTCTATATGTCCCTTGTTCAAACCGTTTTCAAATAAGAAACCCCGGGGACGGATTTTGATCGCGAATTATAGAGCGGGAGTTGCGCCCCGAGATCCAGAGAATTCTGATCGCCCCTCCAACTCATAGCCTCAATACAATCTGCTGCTTTCACCCTTTGATAGGATGAAGGCTTTTTTTATGAGGATATAGCTGTTCGTACTGGTTTGGTTGCATAAGGGCGCGGTATAAATATTAATCGCCGGATAGCGACTAATTTAATCTGGCCTCGTCGTGCTTCGACTTTGTTCGACTAACGTTTATGTTACATTTCTATCAGAGTGAAAACACCTGGAGGTTATGATAATTGGAAGACCAGCAACGCAACAGGGAAGAACTGATCATTGAGCTTCGTGAGCTTCGCCTGCGCAATTTAGAACTGGAGGCGAATTTAAAGGCTGAGATTAGCAAACGCCAGGAATGCGAACGGCAGCTTCTTGCCAAAGAGGTTTTGGAGGAAAGCGAGGAGCGCCTGCAGGTACTCATGAACTACAATCCCTGCCTGGTTTTTTTGAAGGATGAGCTAGGCAGGTATGTTTATATCAATGAAACCTATGAAAAAAGGTTTGCGGGATCGAAAGATTGGTATGGGAAAACCGATTTCGATTTCTGGTCAAAGGAGAGCGCCGAGCTGTTTCAGGCCAATGATCAGATTGTGCTGGAGACAGGAAGGGTAACCCAAAATTTTGAGGATTCAAAAGACCTGGACGGCACAAGACATTGCTGGTTAAACTACAAATTCCCTTATACCGATTCAAAAAACAGAAGGTACTCGGGAGGCATAGGTATTGACGTTACGGAACGAATCCTCGCTGAAGAAGCCTTACGCAAGTCTGAAGAGGCTCGCTACGCTTCCGAAAAGAAATACCGGGAACTGATCGAAGATTCACCAGCTGCTATATACGAGATTGATCCGCAAGGTGAGCGATTTACTTTCGTGAATACCGCAGTATGTGATTTGACCGGCTATAGCCGGGAAGAATTGCTGGCCATGAACCCAAAGGATCTGCTGGACGATCAAAGCCAGGCTGCCTTCGCCAAACGGGCCGGAGATTTGCTGAATGGCCTGCATCCGGATGACCAAGTGGAATACACGATTATAGGCAAAAATGGCCGGAAGATATCTGCGGTGTTAAATACCAGTTTCAAGACCGATCAAAATGGTAAACCGATAGGCGCTACGGTGATAGCCCAGGATATCGGCCAACTCAAGCGAATAGAAATTGAACTCAAACAAAGCAGAGAGAAATATCAAGCCCTGGTTGAAACCAATGTTGATTTTATCTGGGAAATGGACGCTCAGGGAAGGTACACCTATTGCAGTCCGCAGATGGAGAAACTGTGGGGAATCAAGCCTGAAAGTATGCTGGGGCGGACCCCCTTCGATCTACTGCCTCCAGCTGAGAAAGAACATGCTCTGAACGCCTTTTTGCAGTATGCCCAGTCCCCCAGCGGGTTAAAGGAATATGCCACCGCATCATACAATGGCCGGGGTGAGCTTATTTTCATAGAGACAAGTGCGGTGCCCTTTTTCGATGATGCTGGAATATTGCTGGGCCTCCGGGGAACCACCCGGGATATAACTGAGAGCAAATTGGCCCAGATGGCGCTCGAGAAAAGCGAAGCAAAGTACCGGGAAATCGTGAAGCATGCTCCTGCTGGTATATATGAGATAAGTTTTCGCGGCCAGTGTTTTCTTTCGGTAAACGATGCGATGTGTGAGGTAACCGGGTATAGCCGGGAAGAATTACTAACCATGAATCCAGCCGATTTAATGGATGACCCGTCAAAGCTGCGTTTCCAAACCAGGATAAAGCAATGGCTGAGCGGTGAAGAACCGGAAAAAAATGTTGAGTACTTGATCAAGAGCAAAGATGGACGCGACATTTGGGCCGAACTCTACGTTAGTTTTACATTTGATGAAAACGGTATGCCTCTGGGTGCTACGGTAATCAGCTATGATATCACTGATCGTAAGAAAGCCGAGGTAAAGGCTCGGACTGAAAATATGATAACGCTGGGTATCAATCGCATTCTGCATTATGCTCTTTTCTGTGAGAGTGAAGAAGAATTAGGGATGAATTGTCTGAATGTTGCCCTGGACATCACCGGCAGCAGTATTGGTTTCATGGATGAAATTAATCAAAAAGGATCTGTGGATGTTATCTCTATCAGCCAACTGGGTTGGGATGCCTGCCGAATACCGGGCAGTGGTTGCAGGGAACTGCCCAACGGTTTGAAGATGCAGGGTCTCAAGGGGCGGGCAATGCTGCAGGGTAAAGCATTCTTCACCAATGCTCCTGAATATGAGGCGGACGGGGTGGGAATACCGACCGGGCATCCCCCTCTTAACTCTTTCATCGCGGCGCCTTTTTTCGAGAACGGCCAGGTGATTGGCGTGATCGGATTAAGCAATAAAGCGGGGGGGTATACCAATGACGACCTTTGTATATTGGAGAAATTGACCCCGTCTATAACACAGGCGCTGAGGTACAGGCGATCCAGGAAGGCGCTGCGAGAAAACGAAGCAAGACTGCGCGCATTGACAATAACCAGCAACAACGTAATCTACCGTATGAATCCTAACTGGACTTCGATAACCGAGCTGTACGGAAGTGGTGACCTGGCAGAAATAAGGGAACCAGACGGTAATTGGCATGACAAGTACATCCACCCCTTAGATCAGGAGTTAGCGACCGGTGTTATCGATGAATGCATCCGGGATAAAAAACCGTACGAGTTGGAGCATAGAGCGCCAAGGGCGGACGGAAGTATAGGTTGGACCCGTTCCAAGGCTATCCCGATTCTGGATGGCAGCGGCGAGATCATGGAATGGTTTGGTACGGCCTGCGACATAACAGAACGAAAGCGCGCTGAGGAGGTGTTACTTGAGAGCGAGGCTAATCTGAGGGTTACTGAAGCTATCAGCGCTGAACGCCAACGACTCTATAATGTGCTGGAAACCCTGCCGGTAATGATTTGCCTGCTGACCCCTGATTATCACGTTGCTTTCGCCAACCGTAATTTCCGTGATAGGTTTGGTGAAGCCAACGGTCGGCATTGTTACGAGTACTGTTATGGCTACAGCGAACCATGTGATTTTTGTGAAAGTTATAAAGTGCTGGAAACTGGAAAACCGCATAGCTGGGAAGTAAACCTTGACGGGGCAATTATTGATGCTTACGATGTCCCGTTCACCGATGTGGATGGTTCCCCCATGATACTCGAAATGAATATCGATATTACCGAACGCAGGCGGATCGATAAAGAAATGGCACGGCTTGATCGCTTGAACCTCATTGGCGAAATGGCGGCCAGTATCGGCCATGAAATCAGGAATCCCATGACTTCAGTGCGGGGGTTCCTGCAGATGCTGGGCAGCAAACCAGAATATCAAGACGACAATGATTACTTCGAGCTGATGATTGAAGAACTGGACCGGGCCAACTCCATAATTACCGAATACCTGGGAATGGCCAAGGACAAGAGAATTGACCTGCAGTCTAGATCGCTTGATATTATCATAACTGCCTTGTATCCTATGCTGATGTCAGATGCTAATCTGAGGGAAATAAATATTCATTTGGATTTGTGCACTCCGCCTCAAATCTCAATTGATGAAAGAGAGATTAGACAACTGATAATAAATATGGCTCGCAACGGAATGGAGGCCATGTCATCCAATGGAACACTGACCATCGGTACCAGGCGGGATGGCAATGAAGTGATTCTGTTTATTAAGGATGAGGGCTCAGGATTATCTTCTATAATCACGGACAAAATAGGGACCCCGTTCCTGACCACCAAAGAGAACGGAACTGGTCTGGGCCTAGCAGTTTGCTATAGTATTGCCGCTCGTCATAACGCCAGGATCGATTATGAGACCGGATTGGAAGGGACTACATTCTACGTGAGATTTCCACCCCGAGTCTGATAAACATAATATTGTTGATCCAGTTGGGTACGAGCGCTGGAAAGCCAGTGTCTCACTTACCACGGCATCCCTAAGACTTTTTCCACAAATACTTTCGCGATCACCGGGTCAAAC
>CAZOZX010000092.1:0-8148 GCA_964584415.1 uncultured Syntrophomonas sp. | reverse complement strand
GCTAAAACTTCGTCAATATTACGGACCGGAATGACTTTAATATCACCTAATTCAGCAAAGGTATTAAGCCAGTTCTCAGCCGGAATAATTACCCTTTTGACCCCGGCTTTGGCTGCCGCCTCAACCTTGCTGCTGACTCCTCCCACCGGTTTGACCTGGCCATGTACCGATAATTCCCCGGTCATGGCGACCAGATTATCGATTGGTATATTCTTGATGGCTGAGAGTACTGCGGTGGCAATTGAGACTCCTGCCGAAGGACCATCAAGAGGTGTTCCGCCCGGGAAGTTTATATGAATATCAAAGTCACGTATCTTAAGTCCGCAATCCCTCTGCAGAACGGTCAGAACATTCTCTACTGCGCCCATAGCCATGCTTTTTCGACGCAAGGTTCGGCCGCCTGTCTCTAATTCCTCGGATTCAACCACCCCTGTAACCCGCCAGGTTCCCTGATTTTTTTCCGCCGGGGTTACGACTGCCTCTATTTCTACCAGGGTACCGACACTAGGCCCGTATACTGCCAGGCCGTTCACTAACCCAACTTGAGGGTGGTCTTTTACTTTCATTTCCATCCGGGCGGTTAGATTGCCATTATTAATAACTTTCTGCACTATATCATTTTTTACCGTGGTCACATTTTCTACCAGAGCGATACCGGCTACCAGCTGCACAATGTTTACCGCTTCCCGGCCATTACCCGCATGCCGGCTTATCTCCTCTATAGCTGTTTCCTCCAGCTCCAGGCTCACTTTAGAAGCGGCATTACGGGTGATGTTTTTAATACAACTGTGGTCCAAGGGCCGGAAAAAAACCTCCAGGCAGCGTGATCGAATGGCGGGCGGGATATCAGTTGGCATCCTGGTGGTAGCTCCTACCAACCTAAAATCTGCCGGCAGTCCGTTTTTGAAAATATCGTGGATGTGTTTGGGGATACTCTTATCGGATTCATTATAATAAGCACTCTCCAGAAGCACCTTACGGTCTTCCAGTACTTTTAACAGCTTATTCATTTGCAGGGGATGAAGTTCTCCAATTTCATCGATGAACAATACCCCTCCATGAGCCCGGGTGCAGGCTCCAGGTTTAGGCTGTGGTATACCCGCGCTGCCCATCGAGCCGGCCCCCTGGTAAATAGGATCATGAACCGAGCCGATTAATGGATCAGCTATATTCCTTTCATCAAAACGGCATATAGTTGCATCTATCTCAATAAATTTGGCATTCTCTTTAAAAGGAGATAATGGATTGCGGCAGGCCTCTTCCAAAACCAAACGAGCCGCGGCGGTTTTTCCGACCCCCGGTGGTCCGTAGATTATGACATGCTGGGGATTGGGTCCGCATAAAGCCGATTTCAGTATTTCGATCCCCTCTTCCTGCCCGACTACATCGCTGAAGCTACCCGGGCGGCTGAGGCTAGCCAAAGGTTCTGTTAATTTAATGTTGCGCATTTCCTGCAGCTGGCGGAATTCTTTCTCAGCTGATTGGACAATAACCGCTTTGCGCCCCTGTTGGCTTTTGAGCATATTCCAAAAATAAAGCCCGATAACAATGCTGAAGAAAATCTGCACTAAGTAGAAAATACCACCATATTGGACAAAAATTTCACTCATCAACATCGTTCCTTTCCCAGGTCTTCCAAAGTTATTATTCCCCCAGAAATAAGGATAAGACCAGTAAAAAAAGGTAGCTTTCGCTACCTTTTACCAGATGAATGAATGTCTAATTTTTTCTTTGTCTTAATTTACCCGGCGCTTGGCATCTACTGTAACCAGCAGCGGTTTCTCCTTCTTGAGGATAACATCTTTGGTAATCAATACCTTGGTGATATCTATTCTTGAAGGCACTTCATACATTACATCGAGCATCACATCTTCAATGATAGCCCTCAATCCACGCGCGCCGGTATTCCTCTGCATGGCTTCTTCGGCAATCGCCTGCAGGGCTTCGGGCATAAACTCGAGATCCACGCCATCCAGCTCGAATAGCTTTTTATATTGCCGGGCCAGAGCATTCTTGGGCTCGGTTAAAATCTTCACCAGGGAATCCTTATCCAGGGCTTCCAGGCTCACAATAATCGGTACCCGGCCCACGAACTCAGGAATTAGTCCGTAGCGGAGCAAATCCTGGGGCAGGATCATGTTGAGTATCTCGCCGATTTTCTTTTCTTCACGGCTCTTAATGTCGGCACCGAAACCCATTACCTTTTTCCCTATACGAGCCTGGATAATCTTATCGATGCCTTCGAAAGCGCCTCCGCATATAAACAAAATATTACTGGTATCGATCTGAATGAACTCCTGGTGGGGGTGCTTGCGTCCACCTTGGGGAGGCACGCTGGCTACAGTTCCCTCCAGTATTTTCAATAGGGCTTGTTGAACGCCCTCTCCGGAAACATCCCTGGTTATACTGGGATTATCGGTTTTACGAGCTATTTTATCTATCTCGTCGATATAGACGATACCTTTTTCAGCTTTCTCAATATCGTAGTCAGCAGCCTGAATAAGCTTCAACAAGATATTCTCTACATCCTCACCTACGTATCCTGCTTCAGTAAGGGAAGTGGCATCAGCAATGGCAAAGGGCACATTCAGAATACGTGCCAGGGTCTGGGCCAGCAAGGTTTTCCCGCTGCCAGTCGGTCCCAGCATCATGATATTGCTTTTTTGAAGCTCAACATCATCCATCTTCATGCCCAGGTTGATGCGTTTATAGTGATTATATACGGCTACCGCCAGGGATTTCTTGGCTGTATCCTGGCCAATTACGTAATCATCCAGGGTTTCACGTATCTCCTGGGGTTTGGGGATGTCGCCCATCTTGAAGCCGATATCTTCAGCCAGTTCTTCTTCAATTATTTCATTGCATAGTTCGATGCATTCATCACAGATGTATACACCCGGCCCTGCCACCAGTTTTTTAACCTGATCCTGGGTCTTGCCGCAGAAGGAACACTTCAGTTGGCCTTTTTCATCGCCGTATTTATGCATATTGTCACCTCTCATTTCGGAAGGCTTATCGCTAATTATAGTATATTACTTACCCGTACGTTTGGCGAATACTTCATCTATAATACCATATTCTTTGGCTTCCATCGCCGACATAAAATAATCACGTTCGGTGTCAGCCTGGATGCGGCTGAGTGGCTGCCCGGTTCGTTCTGACAGAATCTTGTTTAGGTTTTCCTTCATCTGCAGGATACGGCGGGCATGGATCTCTATATCAGTAGCCTGGCCCTGGGTGCCGCCGGCTGGCTGGTGAATCATTATTTCAGCGTTAGGAAGGGCGAATCTTTTACCCTTCTCACCCGCAGCGAGCAGAAATGCTCCCATGCTGGCTGCCATGCCTACGCAGATGGTTGACACACTGGGTTTGACCAATTGCATGGTATCAAATATGGCCATACCAGAAGTAATTGAACCACCCGGGCTGTTAATGTATAGATTGATGTCCTTGTCAGGATTCTCCGCTTCCAAGAACAAGAGCTGAGCTATCACGACATTGGCAACGTTATCGTCTATGGCGCTGCCCAAGAAGATGATACGGTCCTTCAGCAAGCGTGAATAGATATCGTATGATCTCTCTCCCCGGTTGGTCTGTTCTACAACCATTGGTATAAGATAAGACACTGACAACCCTCCTCATCACATAAGTATTCATAGCTTCTTTTATATAGTATTCGTATTCTTACTCGGCTTCTTGAGGTTGTTCCTCAGATTGGGGCTCATCAACCTGTTCCGCCTCAGATTCCACTTCAGTAATGATGGCATTATCAACCAGGTATTGAACCGCCTTATCAACCATCATATTGTACCTGATCCGATCCATAACCCCCTCCAGGTTCTGGCGGGCCTGGTCGGCTTCGACCCCCATCTGTTGAGCTATTTCATTGATCTGCTTATCAATTTCTTCATCAGTCAGATCAATTCCTTTTTCTTCAACTAATTTTTCCAGCAGGAAATTGGTTTTTGCTTGCTGAATAGCCTGGGGTCTCATGTCCTGCCTGAATTCTTCCACGTTGCTGCGGGTCATCTGGAAATATTGTTCCAGGCCTATCCCCTGGGTACCCAAACGCTGTTCGAACTGCTGCAGAATGGTATTCAGCTGCATCTCGGCAACCGCCGGGGCTATATCGATCTGACTAACTTCAACCGCCTTATTGACCACCTCATTTTTGGCGGCTTCATCACGGCGCATTTGAGCGGCTTTGACGAGATTTTCCCGCACATCGGCTTTTAATTCCTCAAGACTATCAAAGTCGCTGATCTCCTGGGCAAACTCATCATTTAATTCTCTTAGAACCCGGGTTTCAACCTTGGTAACAGTGGTTTTAAATACGGCATCTTTACCTTTAAGCTCTTCAGCATGGTAATTATCCGGGAACTTGACCTCTACATCCTTGGTTTCACCGGCTTTCATACCTGCCAATTGACTCTCGAAACCGGGGATAAACGTATCAGAACCTAATTCCAGCTGGTAATCCTGACTGGTGCCGCCCGGGAATGCCTCCCCGTCTATGGTGCCGACAAAGTCTATTACCACCGTATCGCCCATTTCAGCTGGAGCTTCAACTTTCTCAACCAGCTGCGCATAACGGCTGCGCATGTCTTCCATACGCATCTCGACATCGGCGTCACTTACCTGAAAAAGGGGTACCCTAATTTCCAGACCTTCCATGGTGCCCAGCACTACTTCGGGTTTCACTGCTACCTTGGCCTTAAATTGCAGGGGAGAGCCGGATTCCAACTTTTCTATATCAATATCGAAATCCGGTTGGGCGATAGGATCGATTTGCAATTCATCCAAAGCCTTTTCAAAAGCGTTGGGAACTATATAATCCAGGGTATCCTCGAAAAGTATCTCCTTGCCAAAATGAGCTTCTAGAAACTGACGAGGCACCTTCCCTTTGCGGAAACCTGGAATATTTACCTGTTTGACTACTTTACGATAGGCTCTTTCAAATCCTTCCTCTACAGCAGCCGCATCTACTTCTATTTCCAGATAAGCCTCACTGTTTTCTATTTTCTCTAACCTGGCACTCATTTATGCTCCTCCTCACTATATTATAGATACTAAATTTACGGCACTATGGTTAATAGCGCAGCAGGACGCTAAAAAACAACACCCCGGCCTAAGCCGAGGCATAGATTACTATGGAGCGGAAGACGAGATTCGAACTCGCGACCCTCGCCTTGGCAAGGCGATGCTCTACCACTGAGCCACTTCCGCATTTCATCCTGTCCTACGTTTAAAATCATAAATAAACTGCCCGGCTAAGTCAAGCCAAAGGCCAGTTTATTTTGGGATATATTTCACTTTTTCCAGGTTTTCAGGGTCCCAACGGATTAAATCTCTTTTGATTCTGAAGCCGAGAATACATCATCCTTACTCTCGGCATATTCGTCCGCTTTTTTCATTTGACTGACATAACCCAAGATACCTCCGGGGTTGAGTGACTCCACCATATTGCTGGGGACAATAACCAGAGCGGTTTTTTGCTTGATACCTTCATATAGGATGTTCATAGCTCTAAGACTGAAAGCCTCGGGATTTTTACGATAACTCTTAGCCGCCTCGGTGAATTTATCGGCGATCTCAACCTCGGCGGTAGCCAGTATCACTCGAGCCCGCCGCTCCCGGTCAGCCTGGGCCTCGCGGGACATAGCATCCTGTAACTCGATCGGAATCATTACATCCCGGATCTCGACGGAATGCACTGAGACTCCCCAGGATTCGGTGCGGGCATCGATCATCACCTTAAGCTCCTCATCCAGTCTTTCCCGTCCGGTCAGCATATCTGACAATTCGGTCTTGCCGATAACATCCCGCAGGGTAGTCTGGGCGGCCCAGAATACTGCCTTCTGGTATTCTTCCACCTCCAGGGCGGCCTTGATCGGATCAACCACCACCCAGAACATGACCGCATCCACATTTACCGGTACATTGTCACGGGTCAGGGTTTTTTCCGCAGCAAAAAAGGTGGTGCGAATGCGCAAATCGATCCAGATGGGGACCTCGTCAATTAGCGGAATGATCCAGAAAATGCCCGGCCCCGCCAGCCGCATGAATTTACCCAGACGTAGTACAACCACCCTATCCCACTGCCTGGCTATCCGCATCGATAATCCGATCACTATAGCCAGAATCCCGAATAACACGGTCAACGGGGTAGAGTGTACTATGAAGTACATATAGGCGGCCAGACCGGCCAGCAAAATAAATATGAGTACAGCCAGGTTATTACTCCGGGAACTTCTGGTGTTAAACCATTCGTCGACCGCAGTCAGCCTCTTCTCTTCATCCATAAATCGCCCTCCGTTCAGTATTAACGTACAGCAACCAAATCAATAGCTCTATATCTAATATTATAGACAAAATTTGATTAAATATGGCATATCCGAAGTCGAACTGCAGGAAAAAAACACTATTCCTATCACGTGACCGAATTAGCCACCACTTTAATATATTAATAATGAAGAAAAATATAAATGAAAGGTTGGATATTGAATGTATATGGCGAGTAGATTTATCCGTTTTCATTCTCCTCCCATGGCCGGACCGGATGTATTGGAAGTACAAACCCTGCTGGCTGCCTATGGTTTTGATCCTGGTCCCTTGGATGGAGTCTTCGGTCCTTTAAGCTATCAGGCCCTGCGCCAGTTCCAGAAAAGGCAAGGCTTAAAAGATGACGGTGTAGCCGCCCCGGATACCTGGCGGGCATTAACCAAGCTGCTTGGCAATGACGGAGCTGATGCTGACGCTGTAAATCGCAAGATCCATGTCCACGTCGATACCCGTATATTGACCATGACCTCCAACGGAACCATTACCGCATACCCAGTAGCAGTTGGCAAACCCTCTACCCCTTCTCCGGTAGGAGAATGGAGGGTAGTATATAAGTCTCTGAATCCCGGCGGTCCTTTCGGAGTAAGGTGGATGCGGCTCAGCGTACCCTGGGGAGGCTATGGCATCCACGGCACCAATAATCCCAAGTCGATTGGCAAAGCAGCCAGCCATGGCTGCATCCGTTTGTATAACGAGGATGTAATCAAACTGTATGATTTAACCCCGGTTGGCACCCCAGTCAGCATAACCGGTACAGTGAGAAAAATCCGGGTTTTAAAGTACGGGATGCGAGGTCAGGATGTTCAAGAGGTACAGCAAATGCTCTTCGACCTAGGCTACTATAGCTTGGTTCCTAAAGGTTACTTCGGCCGGGCCACCCGTCAAGCGGTTCTGGCATTCCAGAAGAAAGCCGGGCTTAAGCGGAGCGGCCGGGTTGGTCCCACAACCTTAAAGACTCTGCAAATAGAACATGACCTGGCCATGGACGATACAGCACCCTAGTACCGGCCAGCAAATTGACAGGGATTCCACCTAAATGTTATCATTTAGAAGTTCGGGGTGTAGCGCAGCTTGGTAGCGCGTCTGGTTTGGGACCAGAAAGTCGCAGGTTCGAATCCTGTCACCCCGACCAGTATGAATAGTTTACCCGCCTATGTTGGCGGGTTTTGTTTTTTATAGTTTGACTACGCTGACAAAGAATTATATGGTTGTAGATAAGTCAATCGCTGATCCAATCAAAAGCTTGATTACGGGGGTTGAAACATGTTAGGCAAAATTTTGGTAGTCGATGACGAAGAATCGCTGGTTCGTCTGATCACCTACAACCTTAATAAAGAAGGCTTTGAAACCATCCCGGCTTACGATGGCAACCAAGCCTGGAACTTGATACAGGCGGAGAAACCTGATTTGATAGTGCTGGACCTGATGCTGCCCGGCAAGGACGGCTTGGAAGTCTGCCGGGAACTGCGCCAGGCCAATATTATGACTCCCATCATTATGCTTACTGCCCGCGACGATGAAATTGACCGGGTGCTGGGATTAGAGTTAGGAGCCGATGATTACGTAACCAAACCATTCAGCGTCCGTGAACTGACCGCCCGGGTCAAGGCAGTGCTGAGGCGCCGACAGGTAGTCAAGACAGAAGTAGAATCCAACCAGGGTCAAATTACTGTGGGTGGCTTCGCTATAAAGCCCGAGAAGTATGAAATCTATTTGCATGGGCAACGTCTGGATTTGACACTCAAGGAATACGAACTACTGTCACTGCTGATCAAGAACCGGGGCCGGGTGATGAAACGGGAATAT
>CAZOZX010000091.1:0-8280 GCA_964584415.1 uncultured Syntrophomonas sp. | reverse complement strand
GTTTTGATTGCCAAAGTCCAGACTTGAGGTAGGTTCATCCATTACCAGCATCTTCGGCTGCTGAGTAAGTGCCCTGGCAATAAGCACCAACTGCCGTTCTCCGCCGCTGATGCGGGTGTATTTCTTATCCTTTAAATGACCTATGTTTAGTTCGTCCATAGCAGCCATGGCTATCTCTCTATCCTGTTTCTTGGGAAATGATAGGGTAGACAGATGCGGCGTTCGGCCCATAAGTACTACATCCAGTACCGTAAAGGGGAAAGGCGGGGTATGGGCTTGAGGGATGTATCCGATAGCCTGACCAAGTTCTGATTCACGCATACAGCTTATGTTGCGCCCCCCCAGTAGAATGGTCCCTGAAAACGGGCGCGTTATCCCCAACACCGACTTAAGCAGGGTGGTTTTGCCACAGCCGTTGGGACCTAGAATACAGACCACCTGGCCTCGCCCTACGGTGAAAGAAATTTTGTGGACGATTTCCTTTTTTCCATAGCCGCAGCTGACATTTTTAAGTTCCAGCATTACCTTTCCCCCTTAACGTTCTGTTTGAAGATGATTACAAAAAACGGTATTCCTAAAATCGCCGTCAATATGCCCAGCGGCACCTCAACACTGCCCAGGCAGCGGGCCAAGTCATCAACCAGCAATAGATATGTTCCTCCTAATACCGCAGTTACCGGCATCAGGGTGCGGAAATCAGGTCCGGTTACCGCTCGGCCCAGGTGGGGTATCACCAAGCCGATCCACCCCACCATTCCACAGATGGAAACCGCTGAAGCGCTTAGCAATGTCGAAGCTACTATAATGATCAATCTAAGGTGTTTGGTATTTACCCCGAGGCTCCTGGCTTCCTCCTCACCAAATGCCAGCACATTAAGACGCCATCTGAAAAGGATCAACAATACAAATCCTGTAATCATCGGAGCCAATATACTGACCACATCTCTTACGTTGATCGATGAAAGGCTCCCCATCAGCCAGAAGGTAATCTCCGGCAGTTTGTCATTGGCATCAGCCAAGTATTTGATCGCACTGGTAGCAGCTGAGAACAATGAACTAATAAGTATTCCACCCAGGACCAATCCCAGAATCGGATCATAATCCAGCTTGGCGTTTATCAGGCACGCAAATCCTACTGCTGCCAGACCGCAGCCAAAAGCAGCCAGCTGGATGACGGTCACCGATGATGAAAAATAGATGGCTATGCAGGCGCCAAATCCAGCTCCAGCCGACGCTCCTAAAATATCGGGCGAGACCAGAGGATTCTTAAACATCCCCTGGTAAGCAGCTCCCGCACAGGATAAAGCCGCTCCTACCAGCATGGCAGCTATGATTCGGGGCAGTCTGATATTAAAAACCACCGTATCAAGGTTACCTTGGCGGAGTACGCCATTTCCCCATGCATGTGACGAAACCGTCTCCCAAAGCTGAGGTATGGTGATGGCGTACCTCCCCATGGTAAAAGAGAATATAAACGCAGCGACCGGCAAAAAAATTAAAATCACCAGTTTTATTTTAGTACCGTTCTTCTCAGGCACTTTATCAATCTCAGCGGTTCCGACTATTGTTGTATCTGCCCTATTTAGCGTGGTATGCATACCATCTGTCCGCCATTTTTGAAAATGTTCATTTTACCTCCCTGTTTCACCACTTTCCAACATAGTTCTTCGTCGAGCAGTACGGTGCTGGCTATGGTATCGACCCCGAATTGGAAAAGTACCGGAGAAATCGGGACACTGGGACCGATTAGGACAGTCCGGGCTTGCTTTGAGACCTCCAGTAGTCTCGGCATGGTTTTATTAATTAAAGCCGGACCAGTAATAAAGACTACATCCTGCTGGGGAAGAATATATTCGCAGGCTGGGTCAGGATAATCATTTTCCTGGGGTAACCTTTCTAAAATCGAAAGCTGGCAGATACTATTCAAAGAATCAACATTAGGAAAATGACCGATTACCGCTACCTTTTTTCCGTGAATAGCAGAAAGGAATTCGGCAAAACCGTTCGCTTGTTTAGAATTGTCGGTTATAACAAAAGGACGTCCGCTTAATTCCTCTATGTTCCTCACCAGGTTGAAAGCGGCGTTCATAGCTGCCTGTCCCAATGAAGCTTCGATCATGTTCCAGGATTTGATCCAGGCAGCTAATTCTCTAAGGGGCATACCGATCAGGTCGGAGAATTCCTTTCCCCCCCTACCTCCTTTAAGGGTCATAGCTGCTCCCAATCCTAGTTCCGAACGGACCAAAGTCCAATGCAGCCCAACCATGCAATCCAAGACAGTTAATTCCTTTGGTACTGATTCAATTAATTCATCGTAAATTTGCCACATTTTTTTATCGTTCTACCTTACTGTTTCTGGTAGTAAGCCCCAAAGGCGCAGGCATGACAAAGATCTTTTCCATCCAGAGACACTTCCCGGCCATCCATAACCATTTCCCCGCAGCCCTGGCATTTCACCCTTCGCGAGGGCTTACCGGGCAGGTCTTCTGGCTTAAGATTGACCTTTACCGGTTCCAGTTTGAACAGTTCCTCATCTGGTATCCGGCTCCAAAAGTCAACCAGGTCTCCTACTTCGACCATAGGCCTTGCCGCAGTTATAATCCTCACCCCTTCATTGGTGTTCATATCCACAAAAGTGGCGGCCATCTTGCCGTAATCAAACCATTTCAGCCGTCTCTTACCCAGGCTGCACCCGGTTACCGACTGGACCGCGTCGGCAACACAACGATCAGCTTCCACAATTGCAATAAAATCTTTGTTATGTTTGGGATCGTTGATACCGAGGTAATTCAGACCTAACCTGGCTATACGAACCCCGAAGATAATGCCGGTACAAATGTGTCCATGAAATTCTTCCGCTTTTTTTAAATCTGCCGTCAATTGATCATTCATTATTGTGTCGCTCCTTTTAAACGTCTTAAATTAGGTTAATGATCATTTAGTTGCACCCGTTCAAAAAAAACATGTTACTGTCTACCCACCAGGACAACACAGTAACATGGACTTGATCGTTTCTGCTCCTTTCCAAACAGTAAGGCTGCCCGGCTTCTCTTACCATCCTGTGGATCTTGCCATAGGTCGTTTTCAGTAGGGTGTCCTTGGTAATTAGGCTTGGAGATATTAACTTTGTAATTCTTACTTTAACATAAACAAATTTGAGTTTGTTGACTTTATTTATTTTATGTTGTTTTTTGTTATGTTATGTTGGGCGAGCAGGAAGGTATTGATTGGTGAAATCAATTTTTATTGGAGGCTGTGTTAAGCTAATTAACTAAAATAGATCTGAATTTTGAATGCGGCTACAGGTTTTTTCATAAATCAGAAAAAATAAAAGGAACTAGACCTGCTTCACAAGGTCTAGTTCTACAAAATAAAATGTACACTACTGGATTAACAACTAAAACCAATCATCCCGCTTTTCGATTTCATGATTGCTTTTTTTAATAGTCATAATCCCGCCGGGGCGATTGTATCTCACCGCCTGTATCTCGGCTACCGCTGCCAGGGCTATTTCTGAAGCCAATTGGCCACCTATATCCAATCCTATCGGGGTATGCACCCGAGCCAGGCGGTCCTCAGTTATCCCCAGCGATTCCAACTTGCTCAAATAGGCAGTAACCGCTCGCCTGTTGCTCATGATACCTATGTACCGAGCGGGGGAGTTAATCACGGCTAGCAGCGCTGGTTCGTCAAACTCATGGTGGCGGGTGATTATTACAATACTGGTATTCTCATCAATTTCACAATTTTTTAATAGCTGGACTACATCTCCCAGTAATAAATGCTCCGCTCGGGGAAACCTATCCCTTATCAGTTTTTCCGGATCGTTATCGATTATGGTTATATCGTATCTCAGCATGGAAGCGTATTTATATATGTACCAGGCTACCGGGCCGGATCCGGCCAGGATCAATTTATCGTTGCCACCGATGTCCTTTATGCCCATAACGGTTTCTTCACCCAAACCCATAGCCCCCCTTTTCCTGCTAGCCTATAGTACTTACCGCCAACCCGAAGATCCTAATATGTATGTCATCTTCTAGAATAGTATACCATTATCTTTCTTGCATATTGGGAAAGACCTTACCTCGATGTGGCAGGGCCAATTTGCCCCATCATGGTTGCTTCACGTAGTGGTTCACAAAACGACATTTACTAGCCGTGTTTTCGAATTTTGCTAATCATGGTACAGCCTTGTCTGCTCGCTCAAGTCAAAATCTATTCTGAACTTATAATATAGGGGGATTTTTATGGCTAGGCGCTGATTTTGATCACCTTCGCCCATCCCGGTGCTTTTCCATCTCCCGACAGGACGACAATTATTTTTATCCCTCTCGGGGGCGATTCAGGCCAAGAGGTATGCCCATCGGTTATGATTATTCCTAATTGTGGCCGAGGCTTCAACTTGGCCAAGGCCGCTAAACCGGCACCCATATCAGTTCCGCCCCCGCCAGCCAGCCGGATTTGTTCGGGGCGGAAAACCTGGCGGCAGGATTGTACCGTCTGGTCTACAGCTAATACGAATACCCCTTGACGCTGTCCCAACGACTTCAAGATACCGGATATCTCCGACATGGTTAGGGCCAGCATTTTATCGGAGATACTGGCGCTGGTGTCGGCTACGATGGCTACGGCAGGCAAAGGACAGCGCATGGAAGGAAAAATAATATCCCCGTTACCAATCTGTCCCTGGCGCCGGGAGGGTCGACGATAGGAATAATCAGCAGCACCATTGATGTCAGCAGCAGCATGTCGAATAGCTGAAGCCAGCTGTTTGCGCCAGTCAATTTGGGGATGAAGGATATGCTCGGCCCAGCGAGCCCAATGACCTGGTACTTGACCTTGCCCAGCAGCGTATTCTTTGATTTGATTGGCAACCTCCCGGCGGATAAGTTCACCTTCGGTTTTACTAAGTCCAGATGATGATCCCTGGGCAGGGGGTGCATCCTCCCAAGCAGCCAATTGTCCGGTAGCACATGAACCGCAGCTGCCCGCAGCCGGTGCAGGAACCTCAGCTTTCCCGTCCTTTTGCCTACCGCGGTCATTGTTAGCACATCCTGATTCTTCAGAATCGGAAGTCTGGCCGTTTGAGCCCAATTCACGATCATTTTCATCTACCGGTTGAGACCTCTTCTCCGGTGCAAGGGGTGGAGTTGGTTCAGTATTGTTTTCATTATTTGGCGGCTCAGGCCGGTGGTTACTCTGCCCGCCTTCATCTTTTTGCGCCGGCGAACCAGGTTGATCATGCTGATTTCGTCTCTTTGAATTTTCCCGATTCTCTAACGCAGCATAATACTCCTCTGCGAGAAGATTTTCCGGTTGCCCAATTGATTGAGGAGTCAAGGGCGGTATCGGGAATTTTACCTTTTCGCGGATAAGATCATCGTTGATTTCTGCATCGGTGGCCATGTTGCTCAGGCGGGGATCAAAGTGCTTCATTCTATCGGCATGGTCACGCAGCAGATGACAAATTTCATGATAAAGGATCGCCTCAATGCCATCAACCGGCCACTCGATCAAAACAACCGGATCATAGTAGAGACGCCAGTACATGTCGACTCCCAGCGTATCCAAACCAGGCCTGGCTATGGGCTGTAAAGCCCAGGCTGCGGCCGCCAGGTAAGGACGTTTTTTAGCCAGGAGAACCCGGGCGGCCTGTAACTCTTGGGGTAGAATCATGCCAGTAACACCTCCAGGCATTTCAAGGCCTCCACGCTTTCCATAATACCTGACGGTTGGCCAGCAGGATGAAAACTATCGGCAAGTAGATTTTCATCGATTTTGGTATAATGGGTTGTTTCTCTATACCGTACTATGGCCTGAGGGAGCTCCACATATTTCTTTTCGATTGGATAGGGATAGAAATTAGGAAAGAGGTGCGAATAACGGTTATTTTTTAGTTTAGGCAGAAACACTGGAGGAATATCTTCAATAATATTTTTTAGTAAAGGCGCCATATCCCCGGCACAAACCGAAAAAGTCTCGATAAGACCGTTGCGGACTTTGATTAAAGATGAACAGAAAATTATATTCTTTTGTTTACGATAGAGACGGTATTCCATGGACTCCATGGGACCTTTGCAGGCCTCAGTCTTCCATTCATCAGGGTGGTTTTGATGCAAGCTCTCCAGTTCCGCAGGCCATTCGTCTCCCAGCAAAATGTTGAAAACCATGTGAATGAGATAAGCAGGCAGTTTTGAATCATCGGCATTATAAAAGTCTAAACGGTTTTCCTCGCGATCCAGGCGAACTAAAACCCGGCCTGATAGCAGTATTCCGGTGGCATTCTCAATCCAGGGCAGATTGCGAAATTCATATAGAGGAGGGTTCACATTAGACCTCCCTGCTGCAGCAGGGGGACAAACTGCCGCAACTCATTGATCGGTAAAATAAATTCGGGTTTGCGGGATGAAGCTAATTTTTTGGCGGCAACCGCGGCCAGGTCCTTTTTCCCCTGATCAGCGGCCAGGGCCAGAACACTCCAGGCGGCTGTCCAGCGTTCTTCGGTCAACCTGTCAACTGCCGCGGTGATAACGGCTGTCAGTATAGCAAAGGCCTGATCGCCGCGTTCCGGCAATCGCAGGCTGGACGGATTAGCCAGGACCTCTTCGGGATCCAGCAGATCTAGGTCCCGGCACCAGGCCAGGAACTCCAGGCAGGCACCTTCACCGATGCAGCCGGCGATTAGAGCAGCCACCACATCCTCCTCAGCCTGCACGGAATCAGCTGCCGCCGACAATCTGGCGGCCATAGCCCAGGAGCGGGGGGAGGGCCAGGCTTTGCCGGCCTGACCTTCATCTCTGGGAAGCTGCAGCAATAAATGGGGCCGGTGACGAATAAAAGAGGCAGCCAGCGCATGTTTTTCGGGGATATATTCTTCCCATTGAGGAGGAAGCTGAGGCAGGCTAGCAACAGACCAACCTCTTATCATCCCGTCTATCCAGCCCTGGGTATCTAGGGACCAAAACAAATGGCAAAACCGGTTGGCCAAAGGCGCAGAGAGATCCCATCCCCCCACCGCTATTTCGGGTGGATTGGCGGAGGCCACAACCGATACGCCGGGTGGAAGCGCCAAATCCCCCACAACCCTTTCCAACACTACCCTTAATAAGGCTGATTGGACCGCCGGGGCAGCAGTAGAAATTTCGTCCAGGAACAGTACACCCCTCCCGGCTTTAGCCAGGCGATGAGCCCAGGCCAGGGGTTCCATCTGCACCCCTTCACTGGTTATCACTGGGAGGCCTGAAAAATCTGAAGGCTCGCGAATAGACGCCAATACCACTTCCAGGGGAAGTTCCAGAACCTCCGCCAGCATAGTCACAGTGGCGGTTTTACCTACCCCCGGGGGCCCCCAGGTCAATATCGGCACTCCGGCCTGGATGGCGATGGCAAGAGCATTAATAATAGCCATATTTTTTGTCCTCCGTTGCACTTGGTAACGCTGGGTAATGCTGAGCAAAGCTGTGTATTATACCTATCTTGCAACGGTCCGGAATAAAACATGCGCTGGGGTTGGACAATATGACGAACAAATAATCGCAGATTAGGAAGAAATGCTTAAAAACATTGTCTCCCCGCTTAAATCATATAAGTCCGGATACCCAGGCTTGCAGGCCACAAAAAAGCTGATAGCTGCTTGCATACAGATTTCCTGCGCAATCGACGTAGTATATGACCCATGCGCAGGTCTCTCTATTGCCCTACTGTCAGCCTTTTTGGCTCGGTCTGCCTGTAGTTAGACTTCTTGGATAGATAAACTATTTATTTATATTCAGGGTCCATTCATTAGGGTCTTCACTTACAATCGTCACATTATAACCTTGCGACTTAGCAAACTTAGTAACATTTTCTTTAGATACGTTACCCGATCCAAGTATGTGCAGCTCGGCAACCCCCTTGGACAGCGCTTTTTGGGTCTTAATAACCGGAATCGGGCAACTTAGTCCCCGTACATCAAGAGTATCCATCTAGGCTTCCACCTCCCTATACAACCAACCAATCAGGCTCACAATCGCAATACCTGCAATAAGGGCAATCTTACCGTAATTAGTAGGACCGGCTGCGCTCGAGGCCAGCAAAAAGTTATGGGATATGGCCGCACCAACCAACATCCCGATAACGGTCACCCCTGCATCCATATCGCCTTCACTGCTTAGTACCATTTGTCTTAAAGGGCAGCCTCCCAATAATACTCCGGTTTGGCCCACCAGAAACAAGCCCAGGAAATTAAACAGGTGATTGGTATGAGCAACGGGCTGGTTAGCGAAACCGAGATTGAAC
>CAZOZX010000090.1:0-8381 GCA_964584415.1 uncultured Syntrophomonas sp. | reverse complement strand
TAAGGTGGCCTATTTTTTCGCCAGCATCTGGTACATTTTTAAAGTAGCACTAACATACTTTCCGATGATTGTGCTGCATGATTTACATATTGAACATAATGGGTTATCTTCCCAGATTGATTACCTTGTAATCACTCAAAAAGTAGTTCTGATGATTGAGTGCAAAAATTTAGTAGGTAATATTGAAGTCACCAACAGGGGGGAGTTCATACGTACCACCCAATTCAACGGCAAATATAAGAAAGAAGGCATTTACAGTCCAATTACCCAAAACCAGCGGCACCTGGCCATGATAAGGGAAATGAGATTGTCCCAAAAAAATAATTTCATAACGAAGGGTTTGTTGGAAAAATTCTTCGACGACCACTATAAATCTGTGGCGGTTCTCGCCAATCCGAAAACAATCATTAATATGGCCCGGGCTCCCAAAGATATTTCCGACCAGATTATCAGATGCGATCAGCTGGTTGGGCACATAAAGAAATTGAATTGCGAAAGTAAACTTGAAGCCACAATGGAAAAACAGATGTATGAACTGGCCGATTTCTTCTTGAGCGTGCACACCCCTAACGAGGTTGACTATACCAGGAAGTATCTTCGTTCAGAAGACATGGAACCAGAAGAGCAGGTTCCTGTCGTCAATGATGATATAGAAAAAACACCGGTCTATCAGGAACTGAAGAAATATCGGTATGAAACCAGCAAGATAGAAAACGTTAAGGCCTACTTTATTTTCACCAACCGTGAACTAGAAGATATCATTGCGAAAATGCCGCAAACACTTGACGATCTCAAAAAGGTAGCCGGTTTCGGTGATGTCAAATGCCAGAAGTACGGCAATGCTATTTTAGAGATCGTGAAGAAGTACATATAACCAGGCAAGGGCCCCGTTCCTCTGCCTATTTCACCAGGTCAAACAGCCGTTTATTCTGATATATCCTCTCTTTGCCCATCTTCTCCGAGACAAGAAAACCAGCCTCTTCCAGGGCACTCAGGTAATTAACCGCAGTCCGGCGGGAAACGCCTAAGCCATCGGTAATATATTGAGTCTTGGTGTAGAATTCATAAAACAGGAGGTCAACCAGCTCTTTGGAGTAAATCTTGGGGAGCTTTTCTCTGATATCAGCGGTCATAGCCTCTACTTCAGCGTTGATCCGTTTGACCAGGGCCAATGTATTCTCGGCGGTTTCCTCAATACCGGTAAGGATATAGACTACCCAGTCCTGCCAGTTGCTGTCGGTGCGGACTTCCTGCAACAGCTCATAATAAGCAGTTTTGTTACGGATTATATACCGGCTTAAATACAAGATAGGGCTGTCCAGCAGATCCTTGAGGATTAGATACAAAACATTGACGATACGACCGGTCCTGCCGTTGCCGTCATAAAACGGGTGGATGCTTTCAAATTGGTAGTGGATCACAGCCAACTTGATCAGGGGGTCAATCCCATCGAAATCTTCATTGATGTATTTCTCCAGGTTGGACATCAAATCCAAAATCTGCTGCTCACCGCTCGGGGGGGGTGTAAACCGTTTTACCAGTGGTTTCATTCCGTAAAACGGTACCGGGAAGTTTGCGAATACCCGCTCGGTTATTTTCGATATGGGAGTGTATATCGATAATCATGTTGGTGGTCATCATCCCGTATTGTTTGACCTGCTGGAAGCCATACCACAGCGCACTCCGGTAGCTTACCACTTCCTTGGTAGCAGGATTTTTATAGCCGACCTGGCTCATAGCCCGATATAATTCATCATGGGTAGTGATGATGTTTTCGAGGGCGGAGCTGTCTTTGGCTTCGTTGATGGTAACGGCATTGAGTAATATATGCTTGTTGGGGATAGTCGCAGCGTAACCTTTGAGTTCTGCCAGGGCTCGGTTGGCGCGGGCCAGCTGCTTCAAGACCGGCCTGGTTTCCAGGTCAGCGGTGGGTGGCAACATAGGTAAAACATGGTCAATCATTGCATTATCCTCCTGCATATAGGTAGTATATGGCTTGATTTTTCCTATGTAAACACGATATAGGAAAAATATTGCGACTTTTTTCCTATATGAGAGAGTAATTTGTAGAAATCTCAAGTTTTCACTTCTCTCCCCGCCCCCAGGCACGCCCCACCCATCAAGATTCACTGCTTCCAGCCATCACGCTGCTGTGCGATGGGAGTATAGCGCTTATCAGCAAAGTTGCAATGGAAGCTGCGAACAGCACGATAAACACCAAATGCACTCCCTGGGCTATGCCGCCTTGATTTAAATTATGGTTGAATGCTGTTCCTAAAAGGGCAATACCCACTGCTTGCCCCAGTGATCGGGTAAATGTAATAGAAGCAGTTGCCGCCCCGCGCAGATTCCAGCCCACCGCCGACTGGATCAGTACAGTCAATGGTGTAAAAGAACACCCCATCCCAAGACCAATAACTATCATCACCCCCGACAAAAACCAATACGGGGATCCAAGATTGACATACAATAACCAGGCGGAGCCCGCCATAATCAACACCGCGCCCAATATCGCAGTGGTTTTGGATCCGATATCGTACATATATCGCCCCGCCAAAGTTGCCGCCAGTGTCCAGGCCAAAGACATTGGCAGCAGGGTAAGTCCCGAAGTGGTGGCGCTATGACCGAGTACAGTCTGTATCCAAATCGGCAAATATACGCTGACCCCAATCAACACCACGCTGGCTACAAAACCGACTGCGTTGGATACGGCAATTACAGGAATATTGAACAGTTTTAACGGCAGCATGGGCTCTTCCACCTTGGACTCAACGATAAGAAACGCGATAAAAAAGACGACCGCAACTGAAAACAAGATGATTATTACCGCTGAATTCCATGGATATGATGAGCCTCCGCTGATTAAAGCGAATAGAAGTGAACTCATCGAAACAGTAAAAAAGGCCGTTCCCCAGTAGTCAATGTATTTCTTGGTCTTTTCGAGGGTTGTCTCATGCAGAAAACCTGATACCAGTAAAACAGCGGCGATCCCAACCGGGACGTTGATATAAAAAATCCAGCGCCATGATATGTTATCGACCAAGAATCCTCCGGCTAAAGGGCCGAGCAAACCGGCAATGCCCCAGATCGAGCTGAATAGTCCCTGCATCCTGGCTCGCTCTTCGCCCGAATAAAGATCTCCGATGATAGTGAAAGTCAATGGAAGTACAGCACCGGCGCCCAGCCCTTGCAATCCACGGAACAAAATCAGCTGGTGCATGGTCTGAGCCATTCCGGATACCGCCGAACCAAAAGTGAAAAGCACCACGCCGAAGATGAAAATGGATTTCCTCCCGAATAAATCGGCCAGCTTGCCGTAAATCGGTGTCGTTACCGTTGAAGTGAGCAGATAAATTGCGAAAACCCAGCTGATGAGATGCAAGCCGCCAAATTGCTGTACAATGCGGGGCATGGCGGTAGTCATTATGGTTGTATCTAAGGCAACCAGCAATATCGACGCCATCATAGCGTATGTGACCATTTGGCGTTGCGTTATTTTCTCCATAAACAGGCAATTTCCTTTGCACTTGAAGATTATTATCTATCGAATTATACCACTAAACATTTTAAGCAGGCACGGGGACGGTGCTGTTGCCTGCTTTTTGTCGTAAACTTAATTCGAACAGCAGGAAATTGATCCATTGTTGAGAATTGTAGAAATAGCAGAGATTGGAAAATGAGTCTTGCCCTCAAGGAAAATCAATAAAACTCAAGACGATTGCAAAGGGGTGTGGGGAGATGGATTGGTATATTGGCGTACTCCAAAAGTACACCGTGTTTACGGGAAGAGCCCGGCGCACGGAATACTGGATGTTCTTCCTGATCAATATGATCATAACCTGGGGACTTGGCATCATTGATAGTTTTTTGGGCACCGACGTTGGCGGCGATCCGGGCTATGGTCTCCTCTCCAGTTTGTACAGCCTGGGGGTGCTGCTGCCCAGCATCGGCGTAATGATCAGGCGACTTCATGATGCCGGCAAAAGCGGTTGGTTCTTCTGGATCAATCTGATTCCAATTATCGGATGGATCTGGTTCTTTGTGGTCCTGGTAACCGACAGCGTGCCCGGGGATAACCAATATGGTCCAAACCCCAAGGGAATAGGCAGTTACCAGGCTGATTACCCGTCTCCAGGGAATCAATATATTGGAACGAACCCGGCTGCAGATGATATTCCCGGCCAGATCAAGAAGCTGTCGGAATTGAAGGACGCCAAAATTCTGTCCGAATCTGAATTTGAAGCCAAGAAACGGGAACTCTTAAGCAAGATGTAGGACCTTGGTTTTTGTCGAAAGAAAAACTTTTCTTCTGCCACGTTACGATTGACTTCTGCACATTATGGCGATAATATTGTGCAGAACATAATGTTTTTGGGCAGAAAGGATGTGTCCAAGGTGAGGCAGTTTGACTATACAATCGTTCCTGATGAAATAATGAACCACGAAGTAATGAACCTGGTCTCAGCAATTCATGAATATAAAGGGAAACAAGAACTGTTTATTGCGGCCAAGGCTGACGTTTTGGAGGCAATGCTCGAAATTGCTCTGATTCAGAGTACCGGGGCTTCCAATAGAATTGAAGGAATCTTTACATCGGATGAGCGCCTGGATGCTTTGGTAAAGCTGCAGGCGGAGCCGCGCAACCGTTCCGAGCGCGAAATAGCCGGTTATCGGGAGGTGCTGCGGCTGATCCATGAAAACTACGATTATATGGCGCCTCGTACCAACGTAATACTGCAGCTGCATAGAGACCTGTACCAGTTCAGTCCGTCATCTATCGGCGGTAAATTCAAAAATTCGGATAATCTGATCACTGAAACCGATGCCTTGGGCCAGCGCAAAATTCGATTTAAACCCTTGACCGCCTTTGAAACTCCTGAGGCTGTTGACCGCCTGACCAATACCTTTATTGAGGCCATCAACGCTGAAAAATACGATCCATTGCTGTTGATTCCCATGTTCGTTTTGGATTTTCTATGCATTCATCCCTTTAACGATGGTAATGGACGTATGAGCCGTCTATTGACACTGCTTCTCCTGTACCGTTCAGGATATATTGTGGGCAAGTACATCAGTATTGAGACGATAATTGAAAAAACCAAGGAAATCTACTATGACGTATTGCAGGATAGTTCGGAGGATTGGCGGGAAGGCAAGAACGCCTATCTGCCGTTTGTCAGCTATTACCTGGAGGTCATATTGAGTGCTTATAAGGAGTTTTCGGCCCGGGTAGAATTAATGCAAAATCGTAGTCTTTCCAAGCCAGCCCGGATTCGCCAGCTGTTTGACAACACCCTGCAAAAGCTATCGAAGCGGACTATTTTGGAAAAATGCCCGGATATAAGTGCCTCGACGGTGGAGATGACCCTGGCTACGCTGTTGAAGGAAGGGTACATAATCAAGACCGGGGCTGGTAAAAATACGGCCTACATTCGCAATTCAGACTAATAAAGGGCGGCAGGCAACAGAACCGTCCCCCTGCCTGCCCAATCGGAAGCCTATCACAGGGCGCCTTTACAGCTCCAATAATGCGAATTCCACCGGCCTGGTGCCCACCGGAATAGTGGTAATTACTGTATTGGTGCTTCCATCGATCACCGTCACATTATTTGAGCCGGTATTGGCCACATAAACCCGGTTGGCCGCTTCATCAACCTCTAAAGCTACCGGGTTGGTACCCACCGGAACGGTTGTTAGTACTGCATTGGTACTCCCATTGATGACCGAAACGTTATTGGAGAAAAAGTTGTTGACATAAATCCGGTTGGTTGCCTGATTGACCCGGGCTATTTCGGGCCGGTTATTCACGGGAACAGTGGCGATAACGGTATTGGTGGCACCATTTATGACCGAGACATTATTCGAGCCGCCATTGGGAACATAGATCCGGTTGGTTTCTTCATTGACTCCCGCCCACCGCGGACTGATGCCTACCGGGATGGTGGTCGTTACGGTGTTGGTGGCTCCTTCAATAACCGAAACATTTCGAGAGTCAAAATTAGAGACATAGATCCGGTTGGTCGCCGGGTTGATGGATAGAAATCGCGGACTGGCTCCTACCGGAACGGTATCGATGACGGTGTTGTCGGTTTGATCTATGACGGAAACCGTTCTGGAGAGGACATTGGCAATATAAATTAGGTTGGTCAGCTGGTTGATGCCGCCAAATGTCGGCCCATTGCCGACCGGAACAGTGGCAATGACGGTGTTGGTGGTTCCGTCAATGACCGAAACCGTAGCTGAGCCAAAATTAGCCACATATATCCGGTTCAGCTCTTCGTCAACCGCTGCAAATTGGGGATTGACGCCTACCAACACGGTAGTGACCACGGTATTGGTGATTCCGTCAATCACGGTGACATTGTTGGAACTGAAATTAGTGACATAGAGCCGGTCAGTCACGTCGTTGGCTGCAGAAGATCGTGGCTCGGTACCTACCGGAATGGTTTCGATGACAGTATTGGCAGTGCCGTCAATAACCGAAACATTGTTGGAAAAACGATTAACCGTGTAAATGCGTTTTGACCCAGCATTCATTTGTTCACAGTCCCTTCTTCATAAATTGATATATCCTATGCGAAAAATTTCGATGCATTCCGCCATTTCAGTGGCGCAGGCAAGGGGATGGTTCTGTTGCCTGTTGAATCCACCTCTCTCCCTGGTTTCCCGCCAAAAAATAAGACTTCACAAGCGGAAGCCTTCTTTTTGTCGCGACATTGTTTTCTTTTTGCGGGATTAGTCGATATATCTCTTACTCCGGTAACCGGGAAGCCAACGTTTCCAGTTCCGCGATGGTACGGGCGCGCTCTGCTGCCCGGCTGCGCTGCTCCGGCAGCAGGGTCTGCATATAATCCCAGAAGGAGCCAGTCATACTGGGTTCATTAATGGCAAACACGATAGGTGGGGGATTGGTCCTGCCCACCAGTACTCCTACATCTTCCTTGACGTACACCATACTGCCGGGCAGATGACCGGCACCGGTGAGATGGACCTGGTAATTCTCGCAGTTCTTGAGGAGAAGGATGATATTGCCCAGGTGGAGGCGGAATTCACCGGGGGTATAGTAAATAGGGGTGTTCCCCGGTATGTCGTTAAAGTTGACCCCGGCCTGGCCGGCCATTATATCGTCAAAGGCGGGCAGGTGAAACATCTCGGTAAAACGGTACTCCTGCAGGCGGCGGCCGAATTCATCGATGCGGTTCCGCTGATGAGCCAGCAGTTGTTCCATGGCCGGATCGTGGCTGCGGGTTGCCAGGCTTTCCACCACCTCATGGGGCATGGTGAGATTGGCTGGCATATCGGTCTTGACGATGCTGTCACCGCCCTCCGTTTCGAATTCGGCCAGGGTCAACAGGTAGTCGGCCTGGTCGCGGGCAGTGAAGATGCGCATCAGGGGGCGGCATAAGGCCAGGTAATCAAGATATTCCCGGGTAAGTGCCTGCACCATTTCAGGGCTGGTTACCAGCAGGTCGGAGGTGGGGGCAGAGCCTCCCCGTACCGATGAAGAAGTCA
Organism: uncultured Syntrophomonas sp.; assembly: GCA_964584415.1. Classification (GTDB taxonomy): domain Bacteria; phylum Bacillota; class Syntrophomonadia; order Syntrophomonadales; family Syntrophomonadaceae; genus PHAA01. The sequence goes on along the minus strand of CAZOZX010000090.1, from coordinate 869 downwards.
CCGCTGCACAGTCGGGGGCGATGAACAGAGTGCGCCGGAACAGGCCGTCCCTGATCTTGGGATAGTAATAGGGCTCCACTGCGCCGGTCATATAGATGGGCACCCACCCTTTTATAGCCGCCAGCATCTCATCCAGGCCGCGGTTGATGGTATGGACTATCCTGATACGGTTGCCCCGCTTTAGGATCTCCAACATCAGGGTCGCCCAGCGGGCACTAAATGCAGGATCCCCCGTCAGCCAATCCAGGTCTTCCTCGCTGTATAGCAGCAGGGTCTGGGGTCGGCTGCATTGCATTACCAGAGATAGAAAAGTCAGCACCGCCTGGCGCTTGCCATCCAAGCCATGAAACATCTCCACGGCTGCGCGGGGAACCGCCTCCAGGGCTGGTCCTGCCGACACAGGGTTGGTTTTCTTGAAAGGGAAGCGGGCCAGTCCCTCCAAAAATTTTCCGACGGCAGCGCTGCCGTCTTCCTCGTTTTCACGCAGCCACCGCTCAATCAGGTTTTCCATGGGCTCGGTATCATTTAGATTCACAGCCGAGCTGCTATCTTTGATAGCTTCCCACAACGCCGCCTTCTGGTAATCGGCCTGGCAGCAGCGGGCGAAATAGACGCTCATCGAATGGATGTAACTGACATTGCGGGCCGGGGTGCGTTCGCCCCGGCGCAGCCGGCTGATAAAAGAAGCGTCCAGCGATATATGGCGGGAAAGACGGCTGTTGGGAGTTTTGGTAAGGTTCATGAGAAGGTCCAGCTTATCTGCGAAGTTCACTAATCTCACCTCATTCACTATGATAGCATATCATTTGACAAACTCTCCAATATTTTGACACGAATCGTGCCAGCATTTTGGCATTGCCAGATGGCCC
>CAZOZX010000089.1:0-8412 GCA_964584415.1 uncultured Syntrophomonas sp. | reverse complement strand
TACCCGGCAGAACTTGGGTGAACTTAAGACATTGCTGATGGAATCCGGAGTAAATAACATCAAGTTGAACCAGGCTTTGGCCCTGATCGGAGAAATTTCCGATCAGTTATAAGTAAAGGAGAGATAATGTGGCTTTTGAAGGTTTATCCGACCGTTTGCAGGAAGTTTTCAAAAAACTGCGTGGCAAAGGCAAAATAACCGAACAAGATGTTAAGCTTGCTATGCGTGAAGTTCGCCTGGCTCTCCTCGAAGCCGACGTTAACTATAAAGTCGTCAAAGACTTTGTGGCAACCGTGAGCGAGAGAGCAGTTGGCCATGAGGTACTACAAAGTGTTACCCCCGGACAACAGGTAATAAAGATAGTTCACGATGAGATGACCCGATTAATGGGGGAGGCTGAGAACAAGTTAGTCATGTCTCCCAAACCGCCGACAGTGTTTATGGTGGTGGGATTGCAGGGCGCTGGCAAAACAACTACAGTGGCAAAACTGGCCAAGAATTTTATTAAGCAGGGACGGCGTCCCCTTCTCGTTGCTTGCGATGTCTATCGCCCGGCTGCCATTAAACAATTAGAAGTACTGGGGGAACAGGTAGGCGTTCCGGTATTTTCGATGGGGCAGGAAAATCCGGTGCAAATTGCTGCCGAATCCCTAGAATTTGCTCATAATTACAACCGCGATGTGATTATTATTGATACCGCCGGAAGACTGCATATAAATGAAGAGCTGATGGAAGAACTGAAAAGCATCAAGGAAAAGGTCAACCCCCAGGAGATCCTACTGGTGGTTGATTCCATGACTGGCCAGGATGCTGTAAATGTAGCCGAGGCATTTAATAACGATATGACGTTGACCGGAGTAATCCTTACCAAGTTAGACGGGGATACCCGCGGTGGGGCAGCTTTATCAGTAAAAGCGGTAACCGGATGTCCCATAAAACTAGTGGGAATGGGTGAAAAACTGGATGCCCTGGAAGTATTCCATCCTGATAGAATGGCTTCGCGTATTTTAGGGATGGGCGATATCCTAACATTAGTAGAAAAAGCTCAGGACAACTTCGATCAGAAGCAAGCCCGGGAAATGGAGAGAAAAATCCGCCAACAGGAATTCACTCTAGACGATTTTCTTCAGCAGATGCAGCAGGTCAGATCTTTAGGTCCCCTTGAGGATTTACTGGGCATGATACCAGGGATGGGCAAGCATGTAAAATCAATGCAAGGTGAAATTGATGAAAAGGAACTTGGTCATGTAGAGGCCATCATCAAGTCCATGACACCTGAGGAAAGGCGAAGTCCTAATATTCTAAATGGCAGCCGGAAAAAAAGGGTGGCCCGGGGTAGCGGGACCAAAGTCCAGGATGTCAATCGTTTGCTGAAACAATTCGAGGATGCCCGTAAACTAATGAAACAATTCACAGATATGACTGGTAAAAAGGGCAAAAGGCCAGGTTTCCCCAATATAAAACTTCCATTTTAATGTACTTAAACCACTTGATTAATCATTTTCTCACTATGTTAGAACAGGTGATTGTCAGGTATTAATAAGTAAAACAGTTTCGAGGAGGTGAAAATATGGCAACAAAAATTAGATTAAAGAGGATGGGAGCCAAGAAAAGTCCGTTTTATCGGGTTGTAGTGGCTGATTCAAGAACACCCAGGGATGGACGCTTTATTGAAGAAATTGGATACTACGATCCGGGCACCAATCCTGCAACTATTAAAATCGATGAAGAAAAGGCATTAAAATGGCTGGCAACTGGTGCTAAGCCGTCCGACACCGCCAAATCTCTCTTGCAGAAGCAAGGTATTATCAGCAAATTCGCGGCATCACGCAAGTAGTGAGAGGAAAACCAGGGGGTGTAACCAAGTGAAAGAACTAGTAGAATTGATTGCCCGTTCATTGGTGGATAAACCCGAGGAAGTTCAAGTTATCGCAACCGAAAATGAACGATCGGTGGTGCTCGAAATCCGGGTTGCTCCAGAAGATATGGGCAAAGTAATAGGTAAGCAGGGCAAAATAGCCAAGTCCATTCGCACCTTAACCAAAGCGGCGGCGGCCAAAGCCGGTAAAAAGGTAGCAGTGGAGATTATGCGTTAGAATCTAAAAAGTAATGGGATAAACACGATTGAGTCGGAGGCCAGCTTAGATGAACCCCGGGGAGTTAATAAAAGTAGGTAAAATAGTAAGTACCCATGGATATAAGGGATTGGTCAAGGTGCAGCCGTTAACTGATTTTCCAGAACGTTTTCAACCGAGACAAAAATTCCAAGTAGTCAGGGGGGAAGAAGTTATGGATCTAAACTTAGCTTCTTGTTCTTCCCATAAAGGGCTGCTGTTAATGAAGTTTCAGGAGATTGACTCCATGGATGAGGCTGAACAATATCGTAACCTATTTTTGAATGTAACACCTGACGAATTATTCCCTCTCCCCGATGGCAGCTACTATTATTTTCAGCTGATCGGTATGCGGGTAGAAGATGTAGATAAAGGTTACCTGGGTGAGCTTAGCGAGGTTCTTGAGACCGGGGCCAACGATGTGTATGTAGTCAAATCTGATACCTACGGCGAAATACTTATACCAGCCATCAAACAAGTTATACTGGAAGTTGACGTAGAAAACAAATTCTTGCAGGTGAAACTGTTGGATGGACTACTGGGTGAACAGTGATGAAAATTGATATCCTGACCTTGTTTCCAGCTATGTTCAGTGGACCCTTTGACGAGAGTATCATTGGCCGTGCCCGGGACCGAAAATTGATGGAAATCAACATCACCAATATAAGGGATTATGCCATGGACAAGCATCAGCAGGTTGACGATTACCCCTATGGAGGGGGAGCCGGGATGGTAATGAAGGCCGATGTTCTGTCCCGGGCTATCGATGATGTTAAGAAGCCGGGGTCTCATCTGGTTTATCTTTCTCCTCAGGGTAGGACACTAAACCAGGGAAAGGTATCTGACTTAGCTGAAATACCTCATCTTATTCTGCTTTGCGGCCATTATGAGGGTATCGATGAAAGGCTTATGTGTCAGGTGGATGAGGAAATATCCATAGGTGATTATGTGCTCAGTGGCGGCGAGATTGCTGCCATAGCAGTAGTTGATGCGGTAACGCGCCTCATCCCTGGAGTACTTGGGGCCGAAGAGTCAACCTTGGAAGAGTCATTTTCTGAAGGATTATTAGAGTATCCTCATTATACCAGGCCCAGGGTGATCAAGGATATGGAAGTCCCAGCTGTACTTCTATCCGGTCACCACGAAAACATTCGTTTATGGCGGAAAAAACTCAGCTTGGTTCGTACCTTGCTTAAACGGCCAGAGCTTTTGATTGGCAGGAAATTTGACCAGGAAGAGAAACAGCTGCTGGAAGAAATCTTTTTTAACGGGGAGTTTAAGGCCTAGTGAGGCGATCAAAAGTATATATCGCTTTGTTACATTATCCGATGTACAACAAAAACATGGATATTATAACGACATCCATAACCAATCTGGATCTGCATGATATCGCACGTGCAGCCAGGACATATGATGTGGAAGGATTTTTTATCGTTCACCCATCACCGAACCAGCATAAACTAGCTGGAGAAATTCTAGCTTATTGGCAGCAGGGCTATGGGGGGCAGTATAATAATGACCGCCAGGAAGCTTTCCGATTGTTAAAATTAGTTGAAGATTTGCCTGCGGTTACTGATGCAATTCAGCGCGAGACAGGGAAGAGACCGGTTGTTGTAGCTACCGATGCCCGCCCGTACGCTAACACAGTTAGTTATCGGGATTTGCGAAGCAAGATTTTCAAAACAGATGAAGTGCATTTAATACTTTTTGGAACCGGATGGGGTATGGCGCGTCAATTGTTCGATCAATGTGACAGCATTTTGGAACCCATTGCGGGAGCAAGCGATTATAATCATCTGTCAGTTCGCAGCGCGGTATCAATAATTATGGATAGGTTATTAGGTGAAGCCTGGTACAATATATAGTATTTTCTTGAGATAGCTATTAAGCTATGTTAGAATAGGTTTGTTCTGTAATTAAAGGTGGCAATACATCCTGGAGTTGCGGACCCACCTGCAGAAAGGAGGTAAGACAAATGCAAGACATTATTCGTTCTATCGAAGAAGAACATTATAGAAAAGACCTACCCGCCTTTGGCCCTGGTGATACCGTTAAGGTTCACACCAAGGTTGTTGAAGGAACCAGGGAACGTATTCAGATGTACGAAGGTGTGGTAATGAAGATCAGGGGCACCGGTCTATCCAAGAACTTTACAGTCAGAAGAATAACCTATGGAGTGGCTGTAGAACGGACGTTCTTGATCCATTCCCCCAAGATTGCACAGATTGAAGTAACCAGGCGAGGTAAAGTTCGGAGAGCCAGGCTCTTCTATCTGCGGGGATTAACCGGTAAAAAAGCCCGGGTAAAGGAAAAAGGCCGGTTTTCAAGATAATGAGAATGAGCGAGGAGAATACTTTACAGTATTCTCTTTTTTCTTAGCCCCTATCGTAGGAATGAGGTATTAGGTTGGCAATAAATTGGTATCCCGGACACATGGTGAAAGCAAAACGGGAGATAGAGCAAAACATCAAATTGGTTGATATAGTTACTATGCTCCTGGATGCCAGGGCACCTTTTTCGTGCCGTAATAGAGATTTAGAAAAAATCACCAGCCGTAAAAAAGTACTTTTTGTCCTTAATAAGATGGATCTAGCTGATCCCGGAGCCACCAGGCAATACCTGCTTAGGTTGAAGGAGGAAGGGCTGACTGCAGCAGCTATGGATTCAACCAGTGGAAAAGGTATGAATGAAGTAATCCAGACTATTAAAAGTCTATATCAGCCTCAGGCAGAGGCAATGATGGAAAAAGGACGCCGGGTTAGACCTGTGAGGGTTATGGTAGTGGGGGTTCCTAACATAGGCAAATCCACCTTTCTTAATGCTCTAGTTGGCAAAAAGATGGCTCCTACCGGTGCAAAGCCGGGCATAACCAGAGGAAAACAATGGGTCCGGATTAGAGATGACATTGAATTAATGGACACTCCTGGACTGATGTGGCCCAAAATTGAAAATGCACATCAGGGTTGTAAGCTTGCTCTACTCAACATTGTCGGGGAACATGCCTATCAGGAAAACGAGGTGGCTTTATATTTACTGGAAGTCCTTAAAACCAAGGCGCCTTCTGTTTTAAGCAGTAAATTGAAATTGGATGATCTCGAGAGAAGTCCCGCTGAACTCCTGGAACAAATCGCCCGGCAGCGCGGCCACTTGCTTAAGGAAGGTCAGTTGGACCTTGGCAAAACTTGTACTGCCCTGCTGAACGATTTCCGCAAAGGCCGCCTGGGCCGAATCAGCTTAGATTAATCCCGTCTTACGAACAAGCCCCTTTTCTGGCTTGCCCATCTATTGTTAATCAGTCCGTTTCAAAAGAGCAATCATCACAACAAAATTTTGACACATATGTATACACCATTACCATGGATTGAATAAGTAGCAAACCAAAGTGTGGTTAGTTATAATAAAAAATGTGTCGTTATTGCTCAAGGCTATTAATAATAAATTCCAAACTTGGTGTGGGTGAAACTGGATAATGACAAACGAAACAAACGATCTGGCCAAAGAGAAACAACGAATAAAGAAACTCAAATTTTATGAAAACAAAGCTTATCGTGAAGGATTTAAGCTGGTAGCTGGCCTGGATGAGGTGGGAAGGGGGCCAATTGCTGGGCCAGTTGTTGCCGCAGCAGTTATACTGCCGCGTAAATGCTTCCTGCCCGGGGTAAATGATTCAAAATTGGTCAGCCATAAGAAGCGCCTGGAACTGGCGAAGGAAATAAAGAAAACTGCCTTGGCATGGTCAATAGTAGCTATTTCGTCACGCTTGATAGATCAGAAGAACATACTTCAGTGTACCCGTGAAGCCATGAGAATCTGTGTCACCGAGCTTGACCCCCAACCCGACTTCCTGCTCGTCGATGCAGTAAATATTCCGGATATGAATATTAACCAATATCCACTCATTAAAGGTGATTCACTAAGCGTTTCAATCGCTTGTGCGTCAATATTGGCTAAGGTCGAAAGAGATGCGGTAATGGAATCCTATGACCTGCTTTACCCTGGATATGGTTTTGTCCACCATAAGGGTTATGCTACGCGTGATCACTGTTTAGCCCTTGAAGCAAGAGGCCCGTGTGACATTCATCGCAGTACTTTTGAACCGGTAAAATCAATGCTAAATGGGCCTGGCTGGATACAGCCCGGTTTATTTGATAATTAAGAGAAACAATTATTAGCTCATGAATTTATATGCTTTTCTAAGCTTAGGGCTGAAGGGAAAAAAGTGAAAAAGAAACTGGGAAACAAGGGTGAAGAAATCGCAGCCAGGTACCTGGAGGATAAAGGTTATCGTATTTTAGATCGCAACTATCATTGCCGCAGCGGGGAGATAGATATCATTTGTTTGCAAGCCCGCACTTTAGTTTTTGTGGAAGTCAAGACCCGGACAAATACCGTTTTTGGTTCACCTGAAGAAGCCATTACCAGATCCAAGCGGGACCATATAAGAAAAGCAGCTTTGGATTATTTGGACCACACTTCACCATCATTCAAGGATATTCGCTTTGATGTGATAGGAATAATGATGGAGAGAGATGATTGGGCTATTAATCATATTACGGGGGCCTTCTAGAATCATTATCTCGATGGGACCATTTGGTTACGGGATTTAGTTTTTTCTATAATAAATTTTCGGGGGTAGGGGAAATGTTGGTTTATGGCAAAGAAATAAGGGATAAGATGAAGATCCAGCTAAAAGAGGCGGTTGCTAAAGGGAATATGGTTATGACAATAGTTCAGGTGGGTGATGAAGGACCTTCAACCGCCTATGTCAACGGAGCTAAAAAGTTTGCTGCAGATATAGGCTGCGACCTTAGAGTTAATCATCTGCCCTCTGATATCAGTGAAAATGATTTATTAATACATATAAAGAAACTAAACGAGGATCCCGAGATAACTGGGATCATGATACAAAAACCACTCCCCGGTCATATAAATTCTGATCTAATAGTTGAAATAATGGACTATCATAAAGATGTTGAAGGCATTCATCCATATAATCTGGGCCGCTTGTTAACCAAAGAACCAGGTATACGTCCTACCACCCCCAAAGCTGTCATTCGTATGTTAAAGGATCATAATTTAAACATTGATGGCCAAAAGGTAACGGTGGTCGGACGAAGCAGCATTCTCGGCGGCCCGGTAGCAGTGATGCTGATTGGCGAAAACGGAACAGTGACCGTATGCCATACCCATACCCGGGACCTGGCTGCAGAAATCAAGAGTGCTGATATAGTTATCGCGGCAATGGGAAAATCTCATTTCATCACTGCTGATATGATCAAGGAGAATGCGATAATTATTGATGCCGGGATTAACTTCGATGCCAATGGAAAGATAACCGGGGATGTACATCCGGAGGCCTCCGCAAAGGCCAGTTATGCCAGTGCGGTTCCCGGCGGGGTGGGGATGATTACCACCGCTGAATTATTCGATAACCTGAGAATCTTAGCCGAGCTAAAGTAGTAGCGCAGAGCTACAAATATTGCTGTACTATATGAAGGGTGGCATAAGCCACCCTTTGGATATGTTCTGATAATTGGAAAAACCCTGGACTATTTCTCTTCGGTATAATATATGCCCCCTGAAAAGTCACTATCGGTTTTGCCGGTGAAACTTTCAATAACAGTTCGCTTATCTTTTTCCGATGCCACCATATAACCATCATCTGTTTTGGTTGTTGCCGTAATCTTCCATCCAGAAGATTCCAGCTGGCTTTTATACTTCTCAATATCGGCTATTGATGCTGCCTCTATTCCCACCATTACCTGATATCCACCGCCGGCAGGAGTACTCTCTGATATGGCGGTAATTTTTCCAGCCATAAATTTGGGTACGTCCGAAGGGATTCGGCTCGGCCATTCATTACTGCCACCTATTTTAGTGGTACCTTCATCTGTCTTTACGGTAACCTCATTCTTGCTCAGGTCCACCTGGGCTTTACCACCGGTGGCGTTTTCGATAGCTTGCTCTGTAGCCTTTTCAGAAGCTTTTTCGGCAGCTTTTCCACATCCGGATATAAAAATGGATAAGACAAAGATTGATAAGACAGCCAATACCAGGTAAACCAAATTTTTGCTCATATTCACTCCTCCTGCCCCGATGTACTAGAATTCAACTATGTAATCTGACCGCGATTCTTAAAAATCCCCCCTCCAAAATCGAAGATGGTTTTATTATGTGATCAATTTCATAATATACTATTGAGCAGGAAAAGTATTGGTGAATTGGCTTAAATGCCCGAGAGATTTTAATTTGGCACCTGTTTGTTCAGTTAATAGTTCAAAATAAAGCGCTTACCATT
>CAZOZX010000088.1:0-8531 GCA_964584415.1 uncultured Syntrophomonas sp. | reverse complement strand
AAATGAAATCAATAGTTGGCTCTCTACCATCTCCAGGCAGGTAAAGATTCACCATGAGAACGACCCTGGAGCCAAGGTTGCCGAGGGATTGACTGCTCTCATCCATAATAAAAGTCTGCCCGCAACAACCCGTCTGAGCATGATATATCCCTATGATTTTTATATAAATGATTTTGATCCTGATTTAGGCCAATCTTCCCTAAGCAAAATTCCATTCGATACCCGTAACCTGGAGATAGATTGCGACTCCCGCTTTAAAATATTTAGTTTTGACAAAGCTGTTTATGGAGCCCGCCAAAGCCGAACAAAATTACATGTATATGAATTGAATAGTCATATTGTACCCCACCTCAATGAGTCCAACATTCCATGGGATTTGGTCTTGGATATCGACAGCGCCAGCGAAGATTTTCCTGCCCACGTGGATCTGATCTTGGATATGAAAGCAGCCTTTATTGAACCAGAATTACCCAATCAGGCTGAAACAACGGATCTGTTTATCGAAACCGATTTTTGGAAGCGTTGGGAGCTTGATATTAACAGGCTCAAAAACCATTTGCAAAGTACTAATCATGAACAGCATTTAGAAATAGACTCTCCTACCCCACTTACTTCCTCTACCGCCCACCTGAGCAGACAAATCCAAAGCTCCCTCTACCGCATCCAGTCCCTGCTTACCCTATGGGAGAAGAAATGACAGTTACATTCACCAAGAAAATTTTGTTGTTATTTGAAGGAGAACATATTTTTGACGTCGAATTGGTCATTTGTTCAAATTTTCTCAATCTCTATCAGGAAAGGAGGGGAATCAAAAGCAACCAATCCCTTGATATTTGTTACAAAATTAGGAGGTAATCATGTCAGCAGAAAATGAAATGAAAATTTCGGGACACGTTCAAGAGTTAGTTGGAAACCCTACCCCCCTGGGATTACTGGGATTGGCCATAGTAACCCTTGTGGCCTCTTCACAGAAACTTGGTATTACTGCCGGTGTAGCCTATATGATTCCCTGGGCTATATTTCTTGGTGCTACCGCGCAATTCGTAGCCGGCATAATGGATTTCAAACACAATAATACTTTCGGAGCCACCGCATTCTGCGGATATGGCCTGTTCTGGTTTGGTGTTGGCACTACCTGGTTGATGCAGAGTAACGGCCTCATCGGCAAAGGTGGTACATTTGATGCCCATCAGCTTGGCTTTGCATTCCTTGGTTATTTCGTATTCACAGTATTTATGACAGTTGGAGCAATGGGAACCAATAAGGTGTTATGGTTCATTTTCTTCCTAATCGATTTGCTTTTCCTGGGCTTATTTATGAGCACCCTGGGTTGGGGTGCAGAACATACCTGGCATCAACTGGCTGCTTACGCGGAGTTGGGCGTTGCCATTTGTTCTTTCTATCTATCTGGTGCCGTGGTCTTAAATACCCAATATGGGTTTACAGTATTGCCTATCGGAGCCCCCTTCGGCTCACTGTATCGTAAATCGGTGGCCGCCAAAGGTTAGGGATTTACATATTAGATAGACACACGTTAGACTATACCAGGCAAAAAAAATACCGCTGGCAGAACAAATCTGCCAGCGGTATTATTATTTTTTAATAGGCTTTCTTGAAATAATCGAAGACTATGCTTTGTCCATAGGTGGTTCCTGGTACCGCCCACCGTGCGTTAAGCCCCAACCAGGCAGGCGCTATGCCTTTGGAAACCAGAGTAAATCTGGGATCTACCAGCACTTTCCCAGTCGGCAGTTCTTTCTTGGTAGCATAAGCATAGAGATGCTGAATATGGGCTTCTACCCCCGCCTTAGGGGTAGCAAAGATGGCACCATGAATCCCCGGCATAAACCAAACCAAACTGGGATCAGCTCCATTGGCCGATTCAGTTCCGGTTAATGGACTGCCGATAGCATACAGCCCGCAATAATTATTCTGCCAGGGCTGCACGCTCCCCATAAACTGCCAGTAGCCTGTCTCTTTGGCCGCCTGGCAAAAAGCCAAATCTCCTCTAACTCCGTACTCGGCTCCAATTTTTAGATACAATTCAGCCAGATTAGGAGTAATGTTGATGATCCTGCCTTGGCTGAGCAGAGTTGGGGTCAATCGTTTCACCTCCCGCGCTACCCAAGCATTCAGCTGATCAGCGGTCAGGTAAGATTTCCCCATTATGCTCAAATCGGCGACATTGATGGTTTCTCCGGTTGGTAAAATAACATTGGCCCCGTACTTCGCCAACTGATCCAGGTAGGTTCTGAAAACTTCTATTTGTTCATCGCTGTATGCAGAGGGATCCTGGTTGGCCAGAACAGCTGAGTTCAAAACCGATCCATCCTTTAGTTTCAGGTTGGTCTTGTAAGCAGCCAAATCCATAAACAACCGCTGTTCCTCGGATAACTGCCTGGAATTAATGACTACCGAATAAGTGTCCGACTGCCACTGCACATCGCAATCAAGGGCTTCTCCTACCGCCCGCAGCGGGATCATGGTACGCCACTGGCTATTGATAAACGGTTGGCCGTAACCAGCGGGGATATTAAGTACCTTTCCGTCCAGGATAATCGCAATATCGTCAGGATCAGTACGGGGCAGACTGGGTGTATTGTCGGTATGCCAGTTTATGACTACCTGGCGGCTATCCCCCATCCAGAAAACTCTAGCGCCCAGGTTTTCAGAGACAACCCGCAGAGGCACATAAGTCCGGTCTGAAACGATTACAGGTTGGACATCACTGGCTATTTGCTGCCCATTGATTATAATCTTGATACTTTGCGCTTCCGCTGAGCCAGGTTGAGCTACTATAGCCATTACTATCGCAAACAGCATGACAGCAATTAAAAAACTGCTACGGTTAAGCTTACTCATGTCGACACCTCTCTTGTTACGAATTGGGATTTGAAACTACATTAGTGATCTAGTTAGGTTATTCCCCTTGTTTCGCAATATTTCCTGCTTTTCTTATCAACGCGTCGATTTACATCTCTTGCCAGGATATAAATTTGGTCATAGATTGATACGTATACGTGCCCAGTTTCCTTGCATTTTCATCAAAATTTAATAACCCGGTGCCTAAATTCAACCCGATTTTTCGATATATCTTTGCTTTTTGTCAATATATGAGCATCTTCGCCAACATTTCGTTAAATATTTTTATGTTTTAGTCGTCATAAAATGACATAAATTTCCTGCTTGATGGTTTATGCTGTTGCTAAAACAAAATGGGCGGAATTTCGGGAAGGAGATAATATCTTGAAGAAATCCGATGCCAATAAAAACAGCTTAGTACCCAAAGCGGGAACACATCCACTCAATCCCGATTTCCTGGGCAGTCCGGCAACTCGTTTCCGGGTCGATGAATTTTTGACCAGTCTGACTCACGAATTGCGAACACCCATGATCGGCATTTTAGGTTCGGCTGATTTACTGGAACACAGTTCCCTGAACAATTCTCAGCAGCTCCTGGTGGATGACATCAAGGGCTGTGGCGATATGCTCCTAAATAATATTGATTATATGTTGGAGCTCCTGAAGCTTGACTATGGTCTGGTCGAGTTAAATCAAAGCCCGGTCAATCTCTATGACTTAATTCAAAAATCTGTTGCAGCAATCGAAGAAACTTTTCGCAACCAGGGTTTATCAGTGGAGATAAGCCTGGATTCAAGCCTCCAGGTTTGCGCGACATTGGATCCCAGCCTGCTGCTGCGGATTATTAACGGTCTATTGACTGACAATTTAAATTACGCAAGCCGAAATAGTGTGCGGCTGTCGGCCCGAACCGACGCATCTGCTGCCACCCAGCAGCTTTTTATAAATATTTCGAGCATAAGCTCAACTGATGCTGACTGCAGCACTATAAAACACTGTGTACCCAGCCAAAGTCCCAGCACCAGCCTTAATGAAGTCAATCTTCTGCGATCAGCACTGTGCACCCAGTTGGCTGAACTGATGGGAGGACAAATACATATACGCAGTCACGCCAATGCCGGCGCCATAACCGAGCTGATAATACCGTTTGAACCGGTTGAACATCCGTTAATTGAGCCCACTTCCATCTCCAACGTCAACTGGAACCTGGATGATGAGTTTGCCGCTTCTTTCGTACCGGTGTCAATTCTACTGGTAGACGACAATGAAATGAATCAAAAGCTAATCGGCCAGATGTTAACCAATTACGGGTTCGAGGTTATTACTGCCAATGACGGACTGCAAGCACTAAACTCATTACAGCGCAAGCATTTTGATCTGGTCCTGATGGACATGCAGATGCCACGAATGGACGGCTATGAGACCACCAGGCTGATCCGGGCAAACCAGTCCTGGAGCAAAATGCCTATTATCGCTATAACCGCTAACTCTCTAAACAGTGACCGCGACAAATGTCTTAAGTATGGTTGTGACTCATATCTGGCCAAGCCCTTTAAATCAGAAACCCTGGTGCGGGAGATCAAGCGGCTGATAAGAAATGATTTTATCAAAGATAAGAACGCCGATATATTTTCCCAGCAGCTCATAAATGATCTGCTGCCTGAATTTCTCGAAATGCTGGATGAAATGGTGAACGAACTGGAATTGGCCATAAGGATGAAGGATGAGGCACAAATAAAAAGTATCAGCCATAATATCAAGGGGACTGCTGGTATGTACGGATTCATGCAGATCTCCCAACTGGCCGCTAACATTCAGAAATCTGCAGGGGATAAGAACTACAACCTGCTTTCCGCATTATGCCAGCAGATTATTGGATTGGCACGGGAATCGCATTCGCAGGTGATCAACAAAGTTATCATCTAATTATTACCAACTGACTCAAACAGCAATAATAATGTATAAATAAGAAAACGGGAGGCCTAAAATTGAGACTGCTCAATTAGATAGGCTTCCCGAATTCATTCTGCCAATTGTTCATTGCAGAGTGGAATCATGATGTCTTTTTATCTTCTGTCTGCTTAGCCGGATCTGCTGGTCTTTCCTGGCTTACTCCTCCAAATTTATGATTGGCCGCGGAATGATCCCGCCCGGTGTAGTAATTATACCAGGCTGAGGTTTGATATAAGTCCCAGTTAACTGGGGGTATATAAGAATCTTGCAGCTGCTTCTCCTCATTGGTTGCCTTCAACATCGCATAAGCCTTTACCCAAATACATTTCTTTTCATTGGGAAATACCTCACACCAGCCATCACGACTGCCGCCGCAAGCACCATTACGCTGATTTTTAGGACATTGTGACATGGGACACAGATAGGCCAAATCCATTAAAGCGCAATCACCACAGTCTTTGCAGTCATTGCCGACTACCTTTAGCAAGTGCTCCAGGGGATACTTTCGGGGGTTTTCAATTCCTTGATAATAGCTGCTCATTAAAGGATACAGGTTCTTCCCGGGTGTAAAAAGCAGGTCGTGAACCTGGTGCATCAATCGATAATGAATTCCTGCCTGGATCTCCGGCTTGGGGTCGCGCTCAGCTGGTTTATCAGTGTTGAGGCCAGTATCCCTATCTTTTTCGAAGTAATAGAATCCCTGCGGTTGGGGATTGTCGAATTCAGATATCAATCCAGCCCATTCTGAGCTCAGTTCTTCCCCTTTATCAAGGATAAATTTAACTTGTTCATACTTAATATTATGCCCCCCCAGGTGGATCCCATCGAATCCCATCCCTTTCATGAGGGCGTACATTTTAGCCGCCCTCAGCAAACGGGCTCCAACTCCTTTGTCGGCCGCGGTGCGCTCCTGATCAATTTTATTTAATAGCTGGCTGGAAACCACGCAGCCCGGTAACTGGTTAGCATTCATCATCTTCGCCGCACCGTAAGGAAGTATGTATATATTGCCTATTACCGGGATATCAGGATTTATACTTTTAGCGACTAATAAAGCTTCGTGAAATTTGCGGGCGTCAAATCCCAGCTGAGTAACGACAAAACCTGCTCCGGCAATCATCTTCTTTTGCAATTTGTAGTATTGGATCATGAGTTCAGATTCGGTAGCCTTGAATGGTGAGACAACGCAGCCGCTGAAGAAATCACTGGGCTGATGTACAGTTATTCCGCTTGGTTCCTGAACTTCCAAACCTCTATTCATAGCTGTGACCAGCTCCAGAACATGGACCGGATCCAGATCAAAAACTGGTTTGGCGCGCCCTTTGAATCCGCCGGAGGGATAATCGCCGGTCATCACCAGAATGTTTCTGATCCCGGCCCGGTTCATGGCATATAGCTCAGATTCAATCTGGTTCCGGTTTTTATCCTTACATGTAAAATGAACCAGAGGCTCGATCCCCAATTTGAGGATCTCCAGACCCAAAAAGCCTGCTGATAAGGCTGGTTTTCCACCGGGATTGTCAGTAATAGTCAAAGCATGTATCCGTCCATCCCGGGCAGCTTGTTCAGCGGCCTGAACAGCATTAACCTGGGATTTCTCTGCTGCTCCCCGACCAGGAACCAGTTCCCAGGTAACCGAAAATATGTTTTTATTCAGCAGCGAATCCTTGAATTTATTATTGATGTTCTTCGCCTCCCTTGAAGCAGAACCAGTGTCCATCCGCTAATATCTATTGAATTATAACACAATTGTGGTGGTGCTTATCGATCCTGCCCAATCCCGCAGCGCACTCCTGGCGGAGGAGTTAACAATGAACCATGCCTTTCTGCTAAAGTATAGGATATAATATCAGACAACCTACCATTGCCGCCAGATTCAACCGGCCATATTATAAAATTTAGACTGGATGTACCCAAATTCCTATTGAAAGGATTGGACATGGTGAGAGAAGAAACTAAAAAGCCACTCATATTTGACGGGGCCATGGGCACTTACTATGCCAGTATTGCCGAGAGTCCCTTGGACAAATGTGAGATGGCCAATATATACGATCCGAATACTATTCTGAAAATCCACCGGCAATATATCAGCGCCGGCTGCCAGGCCATCAAAACCAATACTTTCGGGGCGAACCAAGCTAGTCTGAACTGTGATTTTGACCTGGTCGCCGAAGTTATCAAAGATGGTTATGCACTGGCGAGACAGGCCTGCGCAGGCACAGAAGTCAAGGTGTTTGCCGATATTGGCCCGATTCCGGCCGATGAGGAAACCAATCTCCAGGAAGAGTATCGTAAAATTGTCGACATCTTTCTGGCTTTAGGGGCGGCCAACTTCTTGTTCGAAACCTTCAGCAGTGATGAATATTTAGCTGAACTATCCCGCTACATAAAGAACAGGCAACCGCAGGCTTTTATCATGGTGTCTTTCGCTATATCTCCCGAAGGAATGACCCGAACTGGTAAATCGGGACGCAAATTACTGGAATCGGTTTTTCAAATCCCTACTATCGACGCCGGCGGTTTTAACTGCTTTTCGGGTCCCTCACACCTGCAGGAATATATAAAGACATGCGACATCGGGAATAGAACTGTATCTATAATGCCTAACTCCGGCTACCCGACAATCATCAATAACCGCACTTTTTTTCAGACTACCAAAGAATATTTCGCTGATAAGATGCTGGAAATTGCCCAGCAAGGGATAGCTATTCTTGGTGGCTGCTGCGGAACAACTCCGGAATACATTGAGGAAATGGTAAGGCGGCTGCAGGCTTTCACGCCGAGCCAGATTGTAAGCCAGCCACCGTCTGCTGCATTCATAACTGCGCCACCAAAACCAGCCAGGAATCTGCTTTTGGATAAGATCGAGACGGGGCGGAAAATAATTGCCGTGGAATTGGATCCACCGGTTGACACCGACATCGACTTTTTTATGAATAGCGCCAAGGTTCTTAAAGAATTGGGCGTAGATGCCATAACCATAGCTGACTGCCCGCTGGCCCGAGCCCGGATCGATAGCAGTCTCATGGCTTGTAAGCTGAAAAGAGAGCTGGATATAACAACGATTCCCCACATGACTTGCCGGGACCGCAACATAAATGCCACCAAGGCTTTATTGTTAGGTTTAAATGTAGAGGGCATCAATAATGTATTGGTGGTAACCGGTGACCCGGTTCCAACCGCTCAGCGGGACCAGATAAAAGGGATTTTCAGTTTCAATTCCGCGGTTTTGGCAGGATATATAAGCAATTTCAATGAAACTGTTTTTGGTTCCCCCTTCAATATCTGTGCCGCTCTAAATGTGAATTCCCGCAATTTTACCAGCCAGCTGCAGCGGGCCCAAAAGAAGATAGATAACGGTGTTCGTATGTTTTTCACCCAGCCCATCCTCAGCCAAACCGCACTGGACAATTTGCAGCAGGCTCGGGCACAGCTAAGCGCCAAAATCCTGGGCGGCATTATTCCCATCGTAAGCTACAAAAATGCCTGCTTTATGAATAATGAAATAGCAGGCATCAGTATTGCTGATAATATTGTGGAAATGTACCGGGACCTCTCCAAAGAAGAAGCCGGTAATTTTGCCGTTGGCATCTCCACCCAAATGGCTGAAAAGATGTCTCCTTATGTGGACGGTTTTTACCTGATCCTACCGTTTAAGAGAATTGACCTTATAACCGCAATCATAGCCAACATACGAGATTTCTGATTGGATTTAT
>CAZOZX010000087.1:6780-8634 GCA_964584415.1 uncultured Syntrophomonas sp. | reverse complement strand
ATAAAGTTTTTTCTCATTAGCATATGAAAATGATATATCGGTTCGGGCCAGGGCCAGACGACACATTATATCATGTATTTGAACCGATTCACTGACCGGGGACTTCAAGAACTTCTTGCGGGCCGGGGTGTTGAAAAACAGATCCTGCACCAGAACCTTGGTTCCGGGGGCTGTGGGGTAAGCCTCACAAATAGGGTTCTTACCACCGTCCAGGAAGACTCGTACCCCAGGTTCACTGCCATACTGGGTGAATAGTTCCAGGCGGCTGACAGAAGCAATGCTTGGTAATGCTTCGCCGCGAAAGCCCATGGAGTTAATCTTAATTAAGTCCTCTTCCCTGTCGATCTTACTGGTGGCATGCCGCTGAAAAGCGATCAAAACGTCAGATGAAGGGATTCCCTGGCCGTCGTCTGCAACCTCAATCTTATCGATTCCCCCGCCGGCTATCAGTACACTGATCCTGTGGCTGCCGGCATCAATGGCATTTTCCACTAGCTCCTTCACAACTGAAGCCGGTCTCTCTATAACTTCCCCAGCCGCTATTTTGTTGACCAGGTGGTCATCCAGTAATTTTATTGCCATTTATAACACCGTTTCTACCTTGCGTCCGACATTCATATTGCGGTAAGCATCTGCCACCCGGTCTTGTAAATAAATATAATCATACGGACCAGCCTTAGTGCACATCTCCTCATAAATGCGCTGCGCCTCCTGTTGACAATCCGGACATCCATAGGTTGGTACCGCAATGCAGAAGACAGTATAATTGCCCCACCCTTGGTGGCGGGCATTAGATTGAATAGTGCGTAAACCGGCGCAGTTTTCACACATGCGCAACCGGTTAACCTGTTCTTCGCTGATGCCATCGGTATCATAGTATATATGCCGGTGATAAGTGTAGTCCTTCGGATACTTGGTGCGGTTATTCCGAATCACTTCCTGCCGCCCCCGGAAATTGGCCAGTTGAACTTCGATCAATTTGTCAAAGTAATCCATTGAAGACGGCTTTTTAAAACGAGCCGGCGAATAATCTGGTTCCCGTAAATTCGAATAGTCAATACCAGCCATAGCCATGATTATGCCCAGGTTCACATAAGGCAGGGCGGTCTCAACTGAGTACCCGCCTTCCAACACAGCGATATCCGGAGCCAGTTTTTGGTTCAGAACCGCATACCCTTGGGCTGAGAAGGACATGTTAGCCAGCGGATCGCTGTAATGATTGTCCTGCCCAGCCGAATTTACCACAAGTTCTGCTTCGAACTCATCCAAAATCGGCATAACCAGCTTATCGAGCAGATAGTGAATTCCGACATCATTGGTATTGGGAGGAAGCGGGATGTTGATGGTAGTCCCGTGTCCTAATGGTCCGCCTAATTCTTCAGTAAAACCTGATCCTGGGTAGAGGGTACGACCATCCTGGTGAAAGGATATAAAAAGTATATCGGGATCGTGCCAGAATATTTCCTGGGTCCCATCACCATGATGGACATCGGTATCGACTATGGCTATCCTGCGCAGTCCATATTTTTTACGCAAATACTCTACCATGATAGCTTCATTATTAATGTTGCAGAAGCCTCGGTTGCCATGGGCTACAGTCATAGCGTGGTGTCCGGGCGGACGAACCAGGGCAAAGCCGTTCCCTATTTCTTTGTTCATAACTGCGTCGGCAATAACCAAAGCTGAACCTGCTGACACAAGGTGTGCCTCGGTAATCTGGGCATCTATATCGGGAACGCAGAAATGGATACGAGCGATATCCTTATGCGTTGCCAGGCCGCTCTTGTATTCTCTGATCTGGGGCAGGTCCATAATACCTTCTTCAAACAATTGGTCACGGGTATAAAGCAACCT
>CAZOZX010000087.1:0-6680 GCA_964584415.1 uncultured Syntrophomonas sp. | reverse complement strand
TGCCTTCCTGGTCCAAAACCCAGTAACCGTTCTGGGTATCTATATGGATTTTCAGAGCCAGGGTTGGTCTGGCTACGCACGCCCCCAAGGCGTTGGCTACCGGAGCGTATTCCGGAACGATTGAAGATACACCCATTTTTCGCGCCAAAACCGGAACTATGGCCAGGGATGCAGCTCCAATTCCTATGATCTCCTGGACAACGAATTTGCGTCCGTGGATTACCTCCCAGACCCGATAAGCTGGCTCGTTTTCCCACTCCTGCATCATCTCTAGGATGGTCTCTTCAAGTCGGTTGATCACAACCTGTTCTACGTAATTGCATAGTGTATCTATGTTCAATCCTGAGTTATTGGATAAAGTCACCAGCATAGCAGTTGACCTTTGCCAATCACTAATTTTTAGATCATAGAGGTGATTGAAAATATCGGTAACCGTAGGTTCGGGGCCGCCAAAACAAGCGGCGCTTCCCCTTCGCGTCATCTCAACTGTGATAGTCCCGTCATTTACAGTAATCGGGCTGTCACCACCCAAAGGGATGGAACAAACCGAAAACGCTTTAATGTGAGTGAAATGTCCTTGAATCTTGGCTCCCTTTGAAGCATACAAGGGCTGTCCATCTATTAAGAGAGATATATCCGAAGTAGTGCCTCCGATGTCTATAATGACTGAGTTGCGGGCTTCAGATGTGAGGGCCACTGCTCCCATGGTACTGGCCGCCGGCCCAGAAAATACCGTCTCACAAGGATTAGCTTTGGATAAGTTTAGAGGCATGGTTCCGCCATCTGCTTTCAGTACATCCACCTCCGCTTGGATCCCCCGCGCTCGCAATGCTTCTACTATTTCTCTGACAAAACCGTCCCACACAGCCTTGGTCATTACGGAAAAATAGGTAGTAACCAATCTCCTTCTAAAATTAAGCTGACCGGCAACCTCGCTGCCCAGAGCGAATTCAAGATCGGGATACTTTGTCTTAACGATTTGAGCTACCTGTTGCTCCAGTTGACTGTTGCGATTAGAAAATTTTGCCACGATGGCTATTTTACTGATACCCTTACCAACGATCCCTTTTAGAGCCTTTTCAACTTCAGAAGGATCGATTGGCTCGGTGATCCTGCCTCGAAAATCTACACTGCCTTTCAGAAAATGAGTTTCCGCAAATATGTTATAGACGTCCAGGGGCAAACCGGGGCCAGGTATCAGAAGTAAGGCCGTAGCCGGGACTCTACCCGTTGCCAGCATATTGGTGACCATGGTTGTGCTGAGAACAATCCGGGCCACCGAGTTTTGATCCCCTTCTGCCAATAAGCTATCCAGCACCTTCAAAATGGTGCCTTTCAGGTCACTGTTATCGGTTGGGTGTTTGACTGTAGATAAGATGTTACTTCCATTTAGAAGTACACCGTCGGTAAATGTCCCTCCCACATCAATACCAATCAACATTTTTGCACCTCCCTGTCTGATTCCTAACTAAGCTGGTCCCTCCAGCGATAAAGGAGTGTTAATGCTTCCCGGGGAGTCAAGTCATCGATCTTAAGTGATTCCAATTCATCCAGAATCGGACTCTTTTCGGAACCGAAAAGAGTCATTTGCTCCATTACCAAGGCGGGATTATAGCTGCGTTCTCTCTCTAAACCATATAATATCTCATAAGCCCGGCTGACAATTCTAGCGGGAATGCCGGCTAGTTTAGCGACATGAATACCGTAACTCTTGTCAGCTCGGCCCGGCAGTACCTTCTTTAGAAATGTAACCGATTCACCCGACTCCAGTACTGATACCGACAGATTGAAAACACCGGGATGGCTGTCGGCCAGGCTGGTCAATTCGTGGTAGTGGGTAGCAAAAAGGGTTTTAGCCTCGATTTGATCGTGGATATATTCACTGGCAGCCTGGGCAATACTCAGACCATCATAGGTGCTGGTGCCACGCCCGATTTCATCCAGGATTATCAAGCTGTCCCGGCTGGCTTTGTTTACAATCCGTGCTAATTCCAGCATTTCAACCATAAAGGTGCTTCTTCCGGCGGTTAGATCATCGGATGCTCCCACCCGGGTGAATATACGGTCTACAATCCCGATATGAGCAGCATCAGCCGGCACAAAACTACCCATCTGCGCCATTATTACCAGTAAGGCGGTTTGACGCAAATAGGTGCTTTTCCCTCCCATGTTTGGCCCGGTAATAATAGCAAACCGCGCTTTATCAGAGTCTATTACTACATCATTGGGCACAAAACGGGTGTTGACAAGAGATTTTTCCACCACCGGATGCCGTCCGGCTCGTATATCTATTCTCCCATCGTCAGTCAGAAACGGGCGTACATAATCGTTCAGATAAGCTGTTTGAGCCAATGATAATAATACGTCGGTTTGAGCAATAGCCGCTGCGGTTTTTTGCAGGCCGGCAATGAAAGGCAGCAGCCGTCCGCATATATCAAGAAAAAGCTCGTACTCAAGTTCATATAAGCGCTCCCGCGCCCCGATAATTTTTTCCTCATGATCTTTAAGTTCCTGGCTGACAAAACGCTCGGCATTGACCAGCGTCTGTTTGCGATAGTAATCAGGCGGCACTGAACCCAGATTAGCCTTGCTGACTTCAATATAATAACCAAAAACACGGTTGTAACCTACTTTAAGTGAGCGAATCATGGTTCGTTCCCGTTCTCGATTTTCAAAGTCCAAAAGCCAGTTTTTACCTTCGGAAGATAGACTTCTTAGTTCATCTACTTCTGGACTGAATCCAGACTTGATAATCCCGCCTTCCTTTATTCCCGGCGGAACATCTTCATTAATAGCGGCATTGATAAGGACGAGCATATCGTTTAACGGGTCCATGAGGGATAGAGCTTGCAAATATTTGCTTCCCGCCGCCGCCAATTTGGTTTTGAGAATGGGCACAACCTCAAGTGAGGTTTTCAAAGCCTGTAAATCGCGGGGAAGAACTGCTCGGCTGCCTAGTTTACCAACCAGTCGTTCTAAGTCATTTATTTTCTGCAGGATCTTATGGCAATCCAGCCTGATTTGTAGGTCTACTTTGAATTCCTCAACCGCCTCCAGACGCAGATTAATTGCTTCTATCTCTTTGAGAGGCTGTTCCAACCATGATCTCAGGGTTCTCTTGCCCATCGACGTACAGCAATAATCCAGAGTTCCCAGTAGGCTGCCCTCTTTTTTATGGTCGCGAAGATTAGCAGTAAGTTCAAGGTTACGCTGAGAAAAGGAATCCAGCTCCATGAATACATTGTTTTCGTACGCATTAATGGAACAGAGTTGGCTCAATTGGTTTTTTTGAGTGCGTTTTAAAAAATCCAATATTACCGATGCTGCTTGTAAGGCGGCAGTGTAGCCTTCAAGCCCATAGCCTTCCAGGGACAAAATCCCGAAATGCTGCAATAGATTTCGGTGTGCCTCCTCTAATCGAGGTATATTATCATTGATCCTGGTCAATAAAAAGGTTTCGCTAAAGCTTTCCGGCCATAAGCTATCCAACGTGCTGCCAGCCGGCAGCAAACATTCGGCTGGGGATAAGCGCTGCAGTTCAGTCTCCATATCCATATAACGTTCTGGTCCAGTGAACTCGGTTACCAAAAAGGTCCCGGTGGATATATCAACGGTGGCTAACCCGATAGTCTGTTCCTCATCTACGATTGCAGTCAGGTAATTATGTTTGGCTTCATCCAGCATCATATCATCAATGATTGTACCGGGGGTTATTACTTTGGTTACCTCTCTTTTTACGATACCGATTGACTGTTTGGGATTCTCTACCTGATCGCATATAGCTACCTTGTGACCCTTGCCGACCAATCTGGCAATATAATTGTTGACCGCATGATGAGGAACTCCGCACATAGGGATCTTTTGCTGTTTACCCCCATCCCTGGAAGTCAGTACTATATCAAGTTCCCGGGATGCAATCTGAGCATCGTTAAAAAACATCTCATAAAAATCACCCAGCCTAAAAAGTAAGATTTCTTCC
Source organism: uncultured Syntrophomonas sp. (assembly GCA_964584415.1). GTDB lineage: Bacteria > Bacillota > Syntrophomonadia > Syntrophomonadales > Syntrophomonadaceae > PHAA01. The sequence goes on along the minus strand of CAZOZX010000087.1, from coordinate 2,701 downwards.
GGGTATTCCTGTTTTATCTTCAGATATTGTTCAATCATAGGGGTATAGACAGCCACTGAACGGTCCCTCCTAATCCTGACGGTATAGTAAGGAAATGGTCTCAAACTGATCGGCCCGATGTTTTTATTAAAATAGCCCGCGATAGACGTACAAAAGTACGCTGCCATTACGGGCTTCATTTAGTCAAGCTGCCATCTGTGGAATTAGACAGAATGCATATAATGTACCGGACGTATTTCTGAGTCAAGGCAAGTATTAAACTAAACCTTATTCAATCTGACTAATGAGCACAGCTTCCGCCGCAAGCGCTGCAATCAGCGCCGCATTCTTCACCGGATACCGCCTGGTTAATCACAAAAAAGACGCTTTCCATAAGATTGTTGTAGTGCCCCTGTGCTTCGATTAATTCCTTGATCAATGGGAGCTCATTAAGCTGCTGCTGTAATGATTCCAGTTTTTCTTCTTCGGCTGGAACGATTTGCAGGCCATCCTGCATCTTGTTCTCCATTTGGGATCGAAGTTCCTGGAAATTACCCAATAAAGATGATGTCTCAGGATCCTCCATTACTCGGGTTTGGGCATCTTTGAGCGTAAAGACTTGCTCTGAGAGTGCAATAGCACTGCCTAATTCCATTGCTTTTTTAATAATGCTTTCAGTGGACACGGTATCCCTCCATACTCTAATATGTCTCCAAAGTTTCGCCAAACAGGGCAAAAGTTTTACCCCTGGTTATTTTAACATTGATTAGTCTTCCGATTAAATATTCCGGGCCTTTAAAAATAACGATACGATTGCTTCGGGTACGCCCGGTTAACTTGCTGGGATTGGTTTTACTCGGTCCCTCCACCAGAACTTCTTCAACGGTTCCCTCCAAGCTCTGGTTTATATCTGCTGCAATACTATATTGAAGGTCATTCAAGCGCAGCAAACGTTCCTTTTTAACGGTCAAAGGAACCTGATCCTCCATGGTTGCGGCTTTGGTTCCGCTGCGGGTGGAATATAAAAATGTAAAGGCAGCATCAAACCGAACTTGCCTGACCGTATCCAACGTATCCAAGAAATCATTCTCAGTTTCACCGGGAAATCCAACGATCAGATCAGTGGTTATGGCCAATCCGGGTATACGCTCCCGCATCCGGGAAGTTAAGTGCAGATAGTGTTCCCGGGAATAGCTGCGGTTCATTCTCTGCAGTATCCTGTTGCTGCCAGCCTGAAGAGGGACATGAATATGTTCGCAAATTTTGTTGTCTCCGCCAATTACCTCAATGAGCTTATCGGACATATCCTTGGGATGAGAGGTGGTGAAACGGATTCTATCTATACTTTTTACCTGATTTGCCATTAACAGCAGATCAGCAAAATCACATTCCCCCGCCAACCCCTTACCGTATGAATTGACATTCTGGCCTAAAAAGGCGACCTCCTTGAACCCTTCTGAAGCCAGCTTTTCAGCCTCTTCGATGATATCATCAGGCTTTCGGCTTCTTTCCCGGCCGCGGGTATATGGAACTATGCAGTAACTGCAGAAGTTATTGCAGCCATACATAATATTTACAAAAGCGCTGAGTCCTTCCTGACGATGAGATGGAAGATTCTCGACAACCTCACCATGCTGAGGCCAGACCCTCACCACCCTGTGATGCTCCGCCTGATACTCTTCAATTAGAAGCGGCAGTTCATGGATATTATGGGTTCCGAAAACGATATCGACACCCAAGCGCCCAACCTTCTTGACCACCTCGGGCAGTTGGGCCATGCATCCTCCAAAAGCAACAATTGTCTGTGGATTTTGCCGTTTGAGTTTAATATATTCCCCGAGTTTGCCATAAACTTTGTTTTCCGCCGAGTGTCGCACGCTGCAGGTATTGAAAATAATTATATCCGCCAGGTCTGACCTGGTCTGTTTTATAAACCCCTGTTGATCTAAAAGCCCTGCTATAATTTCCGAGTCTCGTACATTCATTTGGCAGCCATAGGTTTCGATATGGTAGGTCAATTTTTGGTTATTGTTCATGCTTATCCTTTGATAGTTATTTATATATTTTTTAAATTCTGCACTGCCTGGTTTATATCGGCAGCTGAGAATATGTAAGAGCCTGCTACCAGTACATTAGCCCCTGATTTTACAACCTGCTGACCAGTTTCGACATTGATGCCGCCATCGACCTGTAAATAAGCTCCAGATCCGGCTTTGTCAAGCATGAACCTTAGTTTGGAAATCTTGTCTAACACCGATTTAATGAACTTTTGCCCCCCAAACCCAGGATTGACACTCATAATCAGAACCAGGTCTACTTCGCCAATTACATGTTCTACCATGCTGATAGGAGTGGAAGGATTTAGTGCCACCCCTGCCTTAACCCCTGCTTCCCTAATCATGCTTAAAGTCCGATGCAAATGGGGGCAAGTTTCGGCATGTACCGTAATCAAATCAGCTCCAGCGGCTACAAAAGCCGGAATCAGCTGTTCCGGTTTTTCTATCATCAAATGGACGTCCAGGAGTAAATTGGTTTCACGGTTTAAATCCGCTACAACCGGAGGACCAATTGTCAGATTGGGTACAAAATGGCCATCCATAACGTCTATGTGCAGCCAATCGGCTCCAGCTTGTTCCACCCTATGAATCTCATCCGCCAGGTAGGCAAAATTAGCAGATAAAATAGACGGCGCGACGATGACCACTAGTAGATCCTCTCCTTT